>CAZICK010000073.1:0-19589 GCA_964537505.1 uncultured Pirellulales bacterium | reverse complement strand
TGGAGTCCAAAAATTGCTTGAAATTCAAGACAGTCGCTACCGGAGAAGATGGCGGACGTGGGCGGGGCTTCCGAGCGGTGTGAAGAATGCCAATCAGGAGATTGGTGCTGGCGGGGGTGATACGCAAAGGTCCGCGTGGGCTAAGAGGACAGACATGGACAAACACGGACAGAATAGATGGCGGGCATGGCTGGGGCTACGCCAATGCCCCCCCGGGCGTGGCCCGGGCTACGTGGTGGAAAATTGTTGGAGGTGATGTTGTCCACGGGTTTCGGCCTAGCGGCCTACACCCGCGGCTATGCATATTCGACCGCTACGCGGTCGGAAGAGTTTGCCGATCAGGAGATTGGCGTTCCCGGGGGTGGCATGAAAAAGTCCGCGTGGGGTAAGAGGACACCCTACCGGAGAAAAAGGCGGGCACGGCCCGCCCTACCTTCGCAATGATGGGGAAAATGGTGGGCGTGGCGTGGGTTATGTTTGCGATGGTGGGATGAATACTTTTTTGATGTGGCGGTGGTAGATGTTTTGGGTGACGTTTTGGGCGATTATGTCTTTGTGGTCGGTTAGGGCGGTGAGGTAGCGGGGGCCTAATTCTGCCGCGACTTTGTAGGCGACGTGCAGGAGTTGGCGGAAATGGGGGTTGTATTGGTCACAGGATTGATCGTGTCGGAGGGTGTCGGCGTATTGTTTGCCTGGCCAGTCGGCGACTGTTCGAGGCGAGGGGAGTTTGGCTGGGTCGATGTCGATGACCGAGGCGTAAGGTTTGCACAGTTCGTCGAAACGGTCGAACGCTATTTTGTAAATTTGTTTGGCGATTTCGAGGCCGGGGCCGCCGGCGAGGGCCAGGCCGATTAGTTCTTCGAGCCAGGTTGTGCCTGCTGTTTTTAGGTGCAGGCCGGCGTCGTATTTTTTTAAGGCTTTGGCGATGGAGCCATAAATCGAAAACTTGTCGCTACCGGAATGGATGCTGAGCTTTAGATTGGCGGGCAGTGAAAATTGCTTGACGGCGTAACGTATTACGGCGAGGTCCTGTTCGAATTCGTTTGTAAAGGTGTCAACGTTACCTACGTAATCGACGCCTTTGTTGAATCGGCCGGTGAATTTGGGGGCGATTGTCTGGGCGGGGATGTTCTCATCGGCAATGGCAGCTAAGATGAAAAGCATTTCAACAGGTGTTTGCGGGGCATCGGTCTCGTCCATCGATACTTCGGTGATAAAATTGTCCGAGCCTTTGGCGTTTTGGATGTGGTGATAAATTTTGCCCGCTTGCTTTACGGCTAACAGGAATTTGGCGGCGATGGCGGCGATCTGCTGGGGGGTGATTTTGAGTGGCTGGTCGATGCCGGGGATTGCGAGGCTGGCGGCAAGGTTGCGATGCTTTGCGATAAAGGCGTCGATGTCAGCTTGTGCGATAGGTTGGCCGATGAAATCGGCGACGTCCAGTGTGAAGAAATCGCTGGAGGCCATGAACAGATCGACGTTTTTGAGGCTGATATGGTCGGCATCGACGTAATATGAGTGTGGCCATTGCATTTGGGTGGTGGCGATATCGGCTTCTTTGCGTACGTCGGCGGGGCTGGTTTTGATGATGGTGTGTTCGCGATGCGATTTGTTCCAGACGGGTACGATGTCCAGGCCATTAGCCCGGGCGTTTATCAGGGCCTGTAACTGAGCCTTTCCCTGCTGGGCAAATCTATCGCCAATTCCTATCGAGTACTTTTCTAAAAACATGTTTTTGTCCTTAATTGATACCTAATGGGCGTCATTATCATACATGGCAGGGCCGATTGTGGAAAGTGGGTTTTTTTGAAAAATGTGTTTTTACGCTAAAAATACTGGATTCGCTATCGCGGCTCTTCGCTTCGCTTCGTGTCCCGTTTTCGCGGGAATGACAATTGTGGGCGGGAATGACAGGTTTGTTGGTGAAAAAAAAGGTATTGCTTTTTGCGGTTTGCTATGGTAGAAGGTTGTTACAAGTTTTGGGAGAGCGTTTATAAGAAAATTAGATTAAGAAAGGCAGGTTGTATGATGTTGACGCAGATTATGATTGTCAGGGCGATGGTGTTGATGGCGGTGGTATGTTTGGCGGTGGGATTGTTGTCGTCGTGTTCGGATGTGGCTGTGAGCAGTGGGCCTGGGCCGTACGGCAGTGAAACCAAGGAGCAGCGAGAACAACGGATGGCGTGGTGGCATGAGGCGAAGTTCGGGATGTTTATCCACTGGGGCGTCTATTCGGTGCCAGCGGGGACCTACGATGGTAAACGGATTGCGGGGATCGGCGAGTGGATTATGAACCAAGGGAAGATACCCGTGGAACGGTATCAAGAATACGCTAAAGAATTTAATCCGTCTAATTATGATGCGGATCTGTGGGTGCGGCTGGCTAAGGAAGCCGGGATGAAATATATTGTCATCACCAGCAAGCACCATGACGGTTTTGCGATGTTTCACAGTAAGGTGAGCAATTGGAATATAGTGGACGCGACACCGTTCGACCGCGATCCGCTCAAGGAACTGTCGAAGGCGTGTAAGAAACATGGTCTCAAGCTGGGCTTTTACTACTCGCAGGCGCAGGACTGGTGCCATCCTGGCGGAGCGGCGGCAGGGGGCCACTGGGATAAGGCTCAAGACGGAGATATGAGCGAGTATATCCGTAATATAGCTGTGCCGCAGGTTAAAGAGATACTGAGTAACTATGGGGATATCGCGGTGCTGTGGTGGGATACGCCGGTGGATATGAATAATGAACTAGCTGATATGCTGATTCCACTGGTGGATTTGCAGCGGGGTATCCTGGTGAATAATCGGCTTGGCGGCGGCTACGAAGGTGATTTCGGGACTCCCGAACAGTATATTCCCAGTGGCGGTATGGCTGGGCGCGACTGGGAGACGTGCATGACGATGAACGATACGTGGGGCTTCAAGAGCTATGACGATAACTGGAAATCGACCAGGACGCTGATTCGTAATCTGGTGGATATTGTCAGTAAAGGAGGGAATTATCTGCTTAACGTTGGTCCGACGAGCCTGGGCGAGATTCCACAGCCGAGCATTGCGCGACTTAAAGAAATCGGCAAGTGGATGGATACGAACGGTCAGTCGATCTACGGTACAACGGCCAGTCCCTTCCATAAACTTAGTTGGGGCCGGTGCACCAAAAAGGTTCATAAAAAAGGTACGACCCTTTATCTGCATGTGTTCGATTGGCCAACGAACGGTAAGCTGGAAGTGACAGGACTGAAAAATGAGGTTCGTAAGGCGTATCTGCTGGCTGATCCGAAACAAGGCAAACTGAAGGCTTCGTGCGAGGAAGATGGCGTCGTAGTTTCGGTGCCGGGCATCGTGGTCGATCCGATCGATAGTGTGGTGGTACTGGAGATTGCCGGTGAGCCGGAAGTTGAGGCGCAGATGGTAAGGCAGCAGGAAGATGGAAATGTTGTGCTTACGGCCAGTGAGGCTGAGGTGGTAGGTGGTCAGGTGCGGTATGAACAGGGTGGCGGTAAAGATAATATCGGCTATTGGTCAAACAATGAGGATTTTGTGAAATGGACCATGAAGGTGACCAAACCTGGTAAGTTCACCGTCGATGTTACTTATGCCAATCCGGATGAAGGCGGCGAATACGAAGTGGCTTTGGGTGAGCAGAAGCTGCCGGGGAAAGTCCATGCCACCAATAACTGGGTCAACTTCACCACGGAAACGATCGGTAGCCTCCAGATCAGCCAGGCGGGTAAATATGAGCTAACGGTTAAGCCTAAGAAAATAGCGGGGGGTGCGTTGATGAATCTTAAGGCGGTTACGCTCAAAGCGAACAGTTCCGAATAACTTAACAGGGATAAAAGAATATGAGCAAGAAAGTGATGAAGCGACGAGAATTTTTGAAGTTGGCGGCGGCGGGTACGGCAAGTGCTATGGTCGGTCAACTGCCGGGTTGTGGGCTGAAATCAATAGAGAGCCAGGGGAAAATAGTCAGCGGGCCACTGGCCGGCAAACGTATTCTAACGTTTAATTCAGTCATCCGCGTAAATCAAATCGAAGTCAGCCGCACACAAAACGCCGGCTTCGATGAATACGATCGGCATACGCCTGAAAACATAAAGGCATTTCGACAGGCATTGGCCGACGGCTGGCCGGGAGCGGCAATGACGTGGGCGATGAGTTGGCAGGCTCTTCACGATCAAAGGCCTAATTATAAGACCGCACGGAAGCTGGTACGTGAGTTTCATGACAAGTACGGGGATGACGTCACTTTTATACCGGGGGCCTTTTTTGCGAACATGTATAACACTCGAGAACAGGTCAACCGTGACATCCATGAAGGACTGGACCTGGTGGGTAAGATGATGGGCGGCAAATTTCGTTCGAAAAGCCTGATTGCGGGATTTCTTTCGTCGGCCAACCAGAAGTATCTAGCCGAACAAGAAGATATCCATGTATGCCAGGGCAATATCTGGAGCCAATTTGGCATCGACAACGGTGACGGTGACGGGTCAATCAGTTATCCCTATTATCCGTCAACAGAACATTTCTGCAAACCGGCCCAGGATAAGAATGATTTTATCGATTGCGTAAACCTTGACGGATGGACAATAGATTTTATCTGCGGCAGACGACTGGGTCTGGGCGGCTCCGGAAAGGAAGCGTATAACAGCCGTATGGGCGTAGGACCAATTGAAACGATCGGCTGGTATGGTTCTGAAAAAGGCCTGGAACAGATGACAGAATGTACGGCGGCGCATTTCGACAAGGGAGTTGAGCTTAATAACTGGTCATGGGTGACCAACTGCTGGGAGATTTCACTGGTTCCGCAGATCGGCCATCTTGAGGTGCTGACCAGGTGGGCGGAAAACATTCGTAGTCGCTGGCCGAGCGCGCAGTGCCTGACGCTGGGCGATTTCGGAATGACCTGGCGGCAACAATACAAAAACCACGACAGGTTGAATTATCGTTTTGTTCAGCGCGGCACCGGCATCGGGAGTAGTTATGCGAATCTGGAGATACGCTGGTTTATGAACCGGCAATTTCGACTGGCATTGCTGCACGACTGGCAGAAAAATACGCCGGAGCTGGTGATCGATTTTACGCGATACGATGTGCCTGCCGAGGAGCCGCAGGACTTGCAGCGTAACTGGTCTTTGCTGGGACAGATCAACCAAAAACAGACACGGCCGCAAGACAAGCCGGTACCGCTGACAGCCCTGCCCACAGAAGACCAGCAACGGATCTACCGACAATATCCACAACTCAAGAGTTGATGCCCAAGCCCGGTTGGTTTGATTGAGTGATCTGCGGATCAAGGTTTTTGAGGAGATATTACCGCGAATCGGCCTTGCCCTGGCTGAGAATCAATTGACTTATCCTGGGACTTGGCAGATTCAGTGAGCCATAAGCCTGAGCCGCCCGAGTTCGCAGTTCACTGTCAACGTCCAGTGAGCTGATGATTCGATTGTAAATGGCATCAATCTGTTCCGACAGCAGCAGATGGCCGTGCTTCTTGGCGGAGACGGTCAGGTTTTCAAACGCCGACAGACGGATCGGCATTTCGACAGTTTCGTCGAGCGCCAGTTTTGCGATAGCTCTTTGGGCCTCGGCGGAATCGATCCTTGCGAGAGTTTCAACCGCATTGTGCTGAATCTGGGGTCGCTGTTCATAAAGCGCCTCGATCAGCGGTGGTTCAGCGGCTTTAAGTGGCAAAACAGTGTTTTCCGTCAGGGCCAACCGATAGAGGACTTCGGCGGAGGCAGTGGCATATTTATCGGCCAAATCGGATTCAAAGAATTTAGCGTTGTTGCGTTCCATTATCTGAGAAGCCAATTGTCTGGCGGTACCGGCTGGTGAATTTTCCAGCATCACCGCTACAAATGGGTATTTCTCCTGGAGTTTGCTAAGAGATGTCAGAGAGGACGGATCGGAAAGAATCAAGGTTGGGCAAAAAGCCAAACGATGGTCCTTCTGCATTATTTTTAACACTTCTTCCAGATTCGGATGCTCAATATCACAGGAGAGCACTACCATATCGAGGCTTGGTGCTCTTTCGGCCCGTTCGAATGCTGTGGGAAACCGTTCGTCGGCGATAACATCGGCAAAAGCCTCTGAATCCCGTAAGGAAGCAACCATATTGTTACGTTGATCCTGATTGACGATAACCGCGAGAGCACAGAATTGTCCTTTTTGTCTGAGGGCCTCGGCCAGGATCGGCACAACCATTTCACTATGATCGAAATTTTTATGAGGCAGTACGCCGCCGACAGCCAGTGCCGCACTGAATCGAATTTCGCGGTCCGGGAAACTCATTGCTTTTATCAGGGGCTGACTGGCGTCCAGTTCATACAGCAGCGACTGTTGGCCGGAATTGCGTTGCAGCGTGTGAATTGCGGCCAGGGCTACTGGGCGATTGTGGTCCGTCAGTGCCCGTGCGAGCACGCGATGGAGGTATTCTGGTCCCATGGTCAGGGCGTAAGTGGCGGCATCGGGATGAAGCGGCCCAAAGTAGCCCGGCTGAACGTAACCTTCGGCTTCCAACCGGAAAAACGCTGAAAGCCACAGCGAAATCGCATCGGTCCTCGTATAATCCAAACCGACTGACAATTCGCAACATCGCATCGTCATCAATTCGTCGAACACACCGCGTGGCACCTGTTCGACAAACAACCCGTTTTGATCATTCCAGAACCAGAGGCTGGCTTGTTCCTGATTGGCCGGAACCGCCAAAGAGGGTAAATGGTTATAGTAAGACTCTGCCAACTGTTCGAACAGCATGGCTGCGGGAATAACTAATACACTGTTGTTCTGACGGTCGATGGCCCGATATGCGCTGATAGCGGCGTTTTTTAGTTCCAGCGAAGATTGAGGGTCTTCGATTACCCGTTGAATGTAGGGCAGAGCGTGTTCATAGCCGATTTTCTGGAGGGCATCCAGGACAACCAGTTTGATGTTCAGTTCTCGGGATTGCCCAAGGACCGCCACCAGAGGGTTGATCGCCGGTTGCCCCAATTGCGGCATAGCCCAACTTATCAGAGATATTTCTTCCGACCGGTCAGGATCTCTCAGTGCCTCGATCATAATCGGCACGGCCCATTCGCCGGAATCCTTAAGGCGTTGCAGAGCTAACATTCGTGCACGGGTCGTTCCCGAGGAAAGCCTTTTTATCTCTACCGCTATACGCTCGGAGTCGGTCCGGCGCATGTATCGCCCCTTTTCAACCAGCTTTAGAACTTCGATAGCCACGTCTTTGATGGCCTGAGGTGCATTTTTCTCCATTAAACCCAGATTGCGATAATGATGGCCGTATTGGTCACTTTCCGCCAATTGTAACATGACAAGCGGGTCTGGCTCCAGCGCCAAAAGGGCCTTGCCGTACTCCTGAGCCGGCTCCCATTTGCCGATCAGGGTGTAATGCATCAGTTCGCCCCAGTATGCCCGGGTCTGTGCCTCCTTACTGGGCTCCTGCGTCTCCGTTTGCGCCGAGGTTGGCGCGAACACCAACAACAACACAACCAGTCCACACCATATAAAGGCTCCTGATCGGCCGGTGGGCCAACTGTCCGAACCGACTGCCATTGTATATTTTGCCAAAAACGAGCTTCTCGTTTTTCCGCTTTTGGTTTGCTTTTCGCTCATAATCGCAACTCCACTACATGTGATTTAGGATACCTAAAGTGCTTGCTGCTCAATAGTTAGCTGCGTCGATCCAGCTCGATCACAACAAGGCTGTCTGAGAGTCATTCCTGGGCGGGATACTTGCCGCAATCCATAACACGTTTATGGAAAAGTAGTTATGTTACTTATGCAATCTTCTCCCATTATAAGGTTCAAATTGCTTTTGTCAATCGAAAAACACTTAAGAGAAAAAAACGTTTTTTTGACAGGCAAAAGGAAAGTCTCTTTCAAAACATTCGGTTCCCCAGGGGTTTAAGGACGCCAAGTATGGGATTTACTTTCACTGGGGCGTTTATTGCGTACCTGCTTTCGCAGGAATGACAGAAAAGGAACGCGTGCTAAAAAACGACGCCCCAAAACCTAATAAAAAATAATTTTCTGTAATAAAACCAACACATTTTCGTCTATAATAATAGTATATGATCGTTAATGGCGAAGGAGCAGGATGAATAAGGATTCCCGTCAATCAATTCGAAGGTTTCTGGTGCTGTTGCTGGTTGTGGCGGCAGTGTGGGCGTGTTCCGCTAAAGGCGCTGTGCCCGAGTGGCAGAGCCGTGACGTTGATATCCGGATATCGGGCGGACTGCGGGTTGTGTCGATCTCTGAGCCGGTAGAGTCTTTCAGCTTTCAAAATGTCGAATCGGCGGTTATCCAGGAGCTTAGTGGTTATCCCCAGCCGCCGCTGGCGGGTTTTTCGCCACTGGTAGCCGTGGCGACCTCCAACGGGCGCAGTTACGAGGAATTCGACTGGGAGCATGTCTTGCGGAGCACCTACTCTGGTTCGGCCCTGAACCCTCCGGCAAACGAAAACTTCGTGATCGGGCTATTCGATAGCGGCTCGGTGATCGATCTGGTTGCAGGTTCCAGCGCGACTACGCTGGGTCTTTCCGGTCAGTACCTTACATCCAACGAGTTTCCCCTTGGCGGCGTTGGCGGGACAATCAACGGTGTTCTCAGTCAGCCTGTCGGTATTTTCGCGGCGGGTCTTGGTGCGATTGGTTCCAACGGCCAGCTTGACCTGAATCAACTTGTGGGCCATACTAATGTTTCCGCGGTTGTAGCGCCGCCAATCGCCTGCGATACCGAAGAAGTAATAACGGCAGTCGTTGGAACACCAATGCTGTCATTCTTCACTACCGTCATCCGCAATGACACTCTCCAGGTGGTTACCGTCAATGACGAAACCATCGTCAGTTCAGACGTGCAAATGCTCGAGTCGTTCGAACCGCCGGTTTGGGAGTATCCCAGGGCCATCGCCATGGAGTTCGGCGGTCCTGCTCCGGTTACAACCGCTAGCTATTACGGTGATTTTGATGATCTAATAACCCCCATCACGCCGACATTATTGTCGATGACTGGCTTGTCGATCCCGTTTGGTGGAGCGTTTTTTGCCGACATTGGAGCACTGGAAGGTGAACCCGGACCGACCAATCCCATGCAGACGATACGTGTTCTGGTCGATACCGGTGCTCAAAGCTCGATCATAAGTCCCACCGTGGCTGCTAGTCTGTCTCTGCCAGTTGAACCGGATTTCACCGTGGATGTCTGCGGCATCGGCGGAACGGTGGAAGACGCGCCGGGCTACTACATCGATTACGTCAAGATCAATGCCTGGGGAGGGGCACTTGAATTTTCAAATGCTCCGTTTGTCGTTATCGCCCTGGAATCTCCCGAAGGCGGATCGCTCGATGGGGTACTGGGAATGAACTTTTTCTGGAACCGTAATATTGTCTTTGATCCGTCGCTGACACTGGGCAGCTTTATCCATGTTTCTGATCCGGTTCCTTTTGCCTATGCGGATTTCGACGATTCCGGCGTTGTCAATCTGGTGGACTTTGGCATATTCTCCGCGGCCTGGCTGACCGAGTCTGGGGATGACCTATGGAATCCCCTGTGCGATGTTTTTATCGACAACGTCATCGATATGCGCGACCTTGATGCCTTCGTCGAAAGATGGCTGGAAGGTTATTGAAGCGGCAATGCTGGGTTGGGTATTTTCATATCTGATTTTTGTGGTGGCCCCATTTATAACGAAACAAATAACCGGAATAGCCACTTTCTGCCGATATAGTGGATAACCGTGGCTATGGGTCCACCGAGCCGGATATGACCGCGCGGGCGGAGCGGCTGCATGGAAGTGTTTGTAACCAGTGCTAAATCAGAGAGTTACGAGAAGTGTCGTCTAAAAGAACTGTTCTTGTCTGTGTGTTTTTGGTGTTTGCCTTGTCCCTTGGCCCGGCGAGGTCTCAACAACTCCCCTCTGAGCCAAAACAACCACAGGGCAATACTGTAACAGAACCTCAGATGGAATCGGATCAAATTACAGATCCCAATTCCGATCCTAATGTTCCCGAACCATTACCGGCGGTTCCCCTGCACCCCGATCCGAACGAACCTCCTATGCCACGATGGTCCGGGCCGGGGGGATACTGGCAACCGAACTATCATCCGCAAGTGACCGAGCGGATCTTCCGGGTCTTGAGTTATCCATATTACAGTGGTGGCAGTGGTTATCCTGTTACCGATATTGGCGATTTAGCGCCTGTGGACTTGTCCGAGCCCTCCGTAGATTCAGATGCCGAGACGGCCACTCAAAACGAAATGGCATCGGACGATGAAAAACCGACCGATCCGAATGTGCTGACTTCTCGGGCTGCGTCCTCGGTCGATCCGGACAAGCTTCGCCTCACGATTGAAAAATGCTGCGATCTAATTCATCAATGGCGCAGCATTAATGAGTCTGTCGGCATGACTACGGAGGTCGTCCGTGCCATGGAACTGACCAGAACCACCACCAATATTTATCGTTTACAGCCTGAACTGGCTGTGCAGGTCAAACGAACTATCGGCCAAATCGGTCGAATTAACCGTAATTTCGATCTCGCCAGTCGTCTGGCTGTTGAGGCTGCTTTGTCCGGCCATGTCGACAAGGTACTTCTTGTACGCATGGAAAAACAATTAGCCGATCTGCACACCGCGTTGGAGCAGTTGGTCGAACGAAACGACCAGATCGGTATCGCCCTTGGCATCGGCAAGGTCAATCGAAGCAGACCACCCGACGATCCTATCGATTATTCAAACTTGTAACCGACGCTCCGGGCCAGCAAAAATATGCGGTGAAATCAGTTACAACGTTTGCGGCGTAGTCGAGCCAATCCCCAGCCAAAGGCAAGTAATGAGAGCGTGGCCGGCTCCGGAACAATTTTGACGCCGTACTCAAGAGGGGCAACCTCAGGTTCCGGGCTGGGTAGTACGTTGATACCTTGTTCGCCCGCCAAGTCCAACCAACTGTATCCGAATGCGTCAGAGGCGTCCTTGAAAATCAAATCGAAGGTCACCCAACTGTCCACCACCGCATCCTCTGGTATGGTCAATGTAATCACTTCGATGATACCCTCACCGGGCGGAAATTCCGAAGGGAATGGATCAGCCAAAGTACTAAATTCGATTTTGTCATATATGCCGGCCGGATCGCCTTCGAGCGGATCACAGTAATCAAACGCCGGCATGGCTTCGTTGGCAATCCACCCATAGGCACTATATACACGAGTTAACTCGTTCAAAGGTATGCTGAACTCCAAATCATAGGACAACCCCGCAAGACCGTATTCGGTGTTGGCTCTGTGGGTGGTAACCTCGATGATCTCACCGGGTTGCGCCTGGGCCGGCCCCGTAACCCAAAGATCCAGCGTGGGTACTTCAGCTTCAGCCGGCAGGTTCAAGCAAAATACGCTGCTCAAGCAAACCAGTAGAAATAATTTATGTTGTCTCATATCTCTCCCTTTCCCTGTCAACAGACATCAATGGGCGGCTCAGCAGTCAACGACGTTGACAAAGTATCCGCGCACCCGATAGTTGTAATTGTAAAACACACACTCTTTCTCTCCGTACACATACACGGTACGCTAACTAAGTATGATTGCAAAGGCTGTGCCGTGCAAAGGAAAAAGCGATACCAACAGTAGGTATTTTGTAAGTCTTTGTCAGATAAGAACTTACGTCATATTTATTTCGCGTTTTTTGTGGTTTTTTTTGCGTATGCCAACGGTTGTTGATTGTAAACAACATCAGACAATCGCCTGGGTTTGTATAACTATTTTGGTGCCAATTACTTAAAGAAAAAAAACGGCTGTGTTGTCCCTGAGCGACACGTGCGCCGTTCCTGCAGATATAACATCCGATAATATGATTTTTGTTATTAGTACTGAAAAAAGCGAAAAACTCTTGGCACGGTATTTTAATTGAGCTATAATTGAACTGTCGTGTTTTGTTGGTAGAGTTTTTTATTGGTGGAGCTATTGTTAGAGTTGGTTGTTGGTGGTATATGTGTAGTTATGGGTTTTGAAGAAGGCTATATTTGTACGTTGTTTTTATTCAGGGAGAAGCATGGAAACGCCACAGATCACCGAGTTGTTAAGTGAATTCAAATTTAATTTGTATCAAAGATCATTACATCCGGAATTGTTCAATATTTATCGCAGCCGACAGTTTTTCCAGGGCGACTATGAAGTAATCATTTGGGTTACCGGTTGTTCTCATGTTGTCAGCGTTTTTCACAAGACCGATTGCCTTACGGAAGTGATATGCAATCCGAACCAGATGCTTCCTACCCGTGGGCTGATTGAGCGGTTTCCTTTTCGCGGCGAGAAGTCGCATGCCTGCCGATGGTCCAAGGGGCTCGGTTACATGATGAACTTTCAGGTTGAGCCTATGAGCGTCAATCTTTATCGTCAGACGCATGGTGATCTGGTAAAGATGTCCAAGAAGCGCGGCATTTTTGTGCCGTATCCTCAATGGACCAGAACCGATCTGGTTCCCTTCAGCCTGATCGATTACGAAGCTCATCACAACGAGCTTCATCTTCATACTTTCCACGCTTTTCCCGAGCAGAGCACCATCATCAAAACGCAATCGCTGTTTACCATGAAGAAGTAATCGGTAATCGCCTGCGAAAAGCCAACTCCAGAGGCGACCGAGAGCCTTTATCCCGATTATTCCATATCCCACTTATGCACTGATGCCATTAGTTTTTTCTTTGCTTGAACCGGATGCGTTTTTCTGATATAAGAGATTGTTTGTCTGTATGACCAAACAATGAGTAACGTACTTACGGTCCGACCGGCGGATCGGCTGACACGAGAGGGAAAATGATTCTGGAGCATGATCTACTAGCGTCCCTGACATCGGCTCAACGCGAAGCGGTAACTCACATAGACGGTCCGATGCTGGTTTTAGCCGGTCCCGGCAGCGGCAAGACCCGCGTTATCACTTATCGTATCGCTTATTTGATCACTCAGGGCGTCAATCCCGCCAATATATTGGCGATCACGTTCACCAACAAGGCCGCTACGGAAATGCGTGGTCGTCTGCATTCATTGCAGTTACCGCGTGGTAGTACTTTGTGTACCTTTCACTCTTTGGCGGCGCGGTTGCTACGGGAATTCGCCGATTGGGCTGGTTTGCCTGTCGATTTCAGCATTTACGATATGGCCGATCAGAAGGCAGCTATGGGAGAGGCTCTGAAACTGTGCGAACTGGATAGTCAGAATTTTCCGCCAGCCCGGATGCTCGACCGCATAAGCGGGTACAAAAACAGGATTCAAACTCCTGAAGAAATTACCAGCGATAATTATGGTTTTTCGGCCGGGCTGACCGGCCGCATATACCGTGCTTACCAGGACATTTTGGTCGCCAACGCGGCTGTCGATTTTGACGATCTGCTTATGAAACTGGCTTTGTTGTTACGTGACCAACAGCAGGTTCGCGATCAACTCAACGATCGCTATCATTATCTTCTGGTGGACGAGTATCAGGATACGAATCACTGTCAGTACCAGATTGCCCGCGGTCTTACCCTGAGGCATTCCAACTTATTCGTGACCGGCGATCCCGATCAGTCCATTTACGGTTGGCGTGGCGCGGATATTGGCAATATACTTGCTTTTGAAGAAGACTATCCCCAGACCCGCGTAGTTCGGCTGGAGGAGAATTTCCGCAGCACCCCTGAGGTTCTCGACCTTGCCGATCAGGTCATCGTCAGCAATCAATATCGCAGGAAGAAACAGCTTTTCACTTCCAAGCCTTCCGGGTGTGCCTGTGAACTGATTGCCTGTAGAAATGAGTATGAAGAGGCCCAGGCAATGGCGCAATGGGCCGGTCGGCTTCGCGATGAAGGCCTGGAATATCGCGATATGGCTGTTTTTTATCGCGTCAATTCCATGTCGCGTGTTCTGGAGGGTGCGCTGCGCAACGCGGGTATTCCATACCAGATTGTCCGCGGACTCGAATTTTTTCAGCGACGTGAAATCAAGAACATGCTCGCTTATTTGAAGCTATTGGTTAACCCGTCCGATCAGGTTGCTCTCAAGCGAATTATCAATCAGCCGGTCCGCGGTATCGGTCCGACGACCGTCAATCGTCTATTTGATTATAGTCAGTCAACCGGTATGAATATATGGCAGGTTCTGGCGGGGGTCGATCAGATTGGTTCGCTGGGTTCCGCCGCCAAAGCGAAGGTCAAGAAATTCACGGAGATAATCACCGGCCTGAAGGCTCATTCGGCCGGTCCCGTTACCCGGATCATGAAACTGACATACGAGCAGAGCGGTTTGGCCGATGCTCACATTGCCACCGAAACCGACGATGCGAAAAACAACGTCAATGAACTGATCAACTCCGCGGTTATGTACGATAGCGAATCCGAGGCTCCCAGCCTTGCCGACTATTTGCAGCAGATCGCTCTTATGAGCGATTCCGATTCTTACGATGAGCAGTCCGGAGCTGTTTCGCTGATGACTTTACATACTGCCAAGGGGTTGGAGTTCCCAGCCGTGCTGATCGTCGGTCTTGAGGACGGTCTGATTCCTCACATCCGCAGCACAAACAGTCCTGACATTATTAACAGAGACAAAGAGATCGAAGAGGAGCGTCGATTGCTTTTTGTAGGCATGACGCGTGCCAAGGACCGGCTCACCTTAAGTTACGCTCATGATCGCACAGTACAGGGATCAGTCAAAGCCGCTATTGTCTCCAGATTTTTGCGTAACCTTCTGAGCCTTGTTCCTCGCATCTTCGAGTCGGGCGAATTTGCCGGTACGAGCGGCGACGATTATGAGTATGATGAGCCTGTTTACGATGAGGTTGTGGACCAGACGATAGGTTTTGCGTATGGCCAACTGGTTCGCCATCCATCGCTGGGCGTCGGTCGTATCGAGCGTATCCTTCCCAGCAGCACCAACGCCCGGGCTGTTATATTGTTCGGGAGCGGTACTCGCAAAACCCTGGTACTCAAATATGCCAAGCTCGAACGAATCGATCCCGCCGATTATTAACTTAATATGAATGTGATCAGGTATCGATCTGACTTTTGCAGAGGCTTATTTTGATGGAAAAACCCGACGTAAGAAGAAAGACATCTCCTTTTTTTCATGTAATGGTCAAGCCGACCGGCCCGATCTGTAATCTGCACTGCACCTATTGCTATTACCTCAGTAAAAAAGATTTTTTTAAGAAACAAGAGAGTTTTCGTATTTCCGAAGAGCTGATCGAGAAGTTCATAAAACAGGATATAGCTGCCCAGGGCACATCGGTAGTGAATTTTTCATGGCAGGGTGGAGAGCCTATCCTGATGGGTTTGGATTTTTTCCGCAAAGTGACCGAACTCCAGAAGAAATATTGCCCTCCCGACAAGCAAATTTCCAACGATCTTCAGACGAACGGTACGCTGCTTGACGATCAATGGTGCGAGTTTTTGCGAGATAACAAATTCCTGGTGGGTCTGAGCATCGATGGTCCGCGAGAGCTGCACGACTATTACCGAATGGACACAAAGCAAAACTCCACGTTCGAGAGCGTTATAGCCGGGGCCGAGCTGATGAAAAAACATAACGTGGAGTTCAATACCCTTACGGTAGTCAATCGAATGAACGGTCAGAAGCCTTTGGAAGTTTACAAATTTCTGCGTGACGAGCTTGGTTCTCAATATCAACAGTATATTGCCTGCGTCGAGCCTAAAGATTTTGCCCAGGTAGCGCCCCAATATTGGGATCAGCAAAAACAGCCCGGAATAGATACCACAGCGGCGCGGCCCGGTCAGCCGGACTCGGTGGTCACTGACTGGACGGTCGATCCCGATGATTACGGCAACTTTATGTGTGCGATATTCGACGAGTGGCTCAGGCATGACGTCGGTAAGATATTTGTGCCTATGTTCGACACCGCTCTTGGATTGTGGATGGGGCTGGGGTCATCATCCTGTAACTTTGCCGAGGTCTGCGGCACAGCTTTGGCAATGGAACATGACGGTGGTCTTTATGCCTGCGACCATTATGTTTATCCCGAATACAGACTTGGCAACATAGCGACCGACTCGCTGACAGAGATGGTTTACGGAGATCGACAGGTCAAGTTCGGCCATGATAAGACGGATACCCTGCCGGAATATTGTCGTAAATGCGATGTTCGTTTTGCCTGCAACGGTGAATGTCCCAAAAACAGATTCATACTTACTCCAGACGGTGAGCCTGGTCTGAACTATCTTTGCCGTGGGCTGTACAAATACCTCAAACATATTGATCCGTGGATGAAGCTGATGGCCAGAGAACTTCGCGCGGGCCGAACCGCTGATAATGTTATGAAGATTGTCAACAAAGACGCTTCCAGGCCGTCGGCTGGACAAGGCATAAAACTCAACGCCCCCTGTCCGTGCGGCAGCGGCAGGAAATATAAAAAATGCTGCGGAGCTTCACAAATCGCATAATCCAGACATAGAGATGAGGAAACATGCCACGTAACGCATAACAGGCTCCCTGCGTTAGAGATTACGGTCCAGACGACGGTATTGAATGGCCTCGGCGACGTGGTGGGATCGAATGCTATCGCTGTCTTCGAGGTCGGCAATGGTACGGGAGATTTTGAGGATTTTGTCGTGAGCGCGTGCGCTGAGTCCGAGTTCATAAACCGCCTGTTTGATCATGTTCTGACAATCCTCATCCAATTTGCAGATTTGGCGGACCTGGCGACTGTTCATCTGTACGTTGGTGAGGATGTCAAGATTGGCAAAACGGTTTTTCTGATGCTCCCGTGCCCGAATTACCATCTGTCTCATCTCGTATGAGTCGGTACCGTCGCGATCGCTGGACAGGTCCCGAAACGGAACAGTCGGAACTTCGATGTGGATGTCAATGCGGTCCAGCAGTGGTCCGGAAATTCGTGCCAGGTATCGTTCGACCTGGTTAGGTGTGCATTTGCATCTGCGTTTTGGGTCGGTCAGGTATCCGCATGGGCATGGATTCATGGCTGCAACAAGCATAATATTGGCGGGGAAGGTGACCCTGCCAGCAGCCCGGGATATAGTTACGCACCCGTCCTCCAGTGGTTGGCGAATCGTTTCCAGTACGCTTCGTTTGAATTCGGGAAACTCATCGAGAAACAGCAATCCATTATGGGCCAGTGACAGTTCGCCCGGTTTGGGGATGCTGCCGCCTCCAACCAGGGCAGCGGCGCTGGCTGAATGGTGCGGAGCGCGAACCGGACGCTTTGCCAATATAGACTCATTCCTTTTGAGCAGTCCCATAGCTGAATGGACCCTGGTGGTCTCCAGCGATTCTTCCAGGGACAGCGGTGTCAGTATGGTCGGCAGTCTTTTGGTCAGCATGGTCTTGCCGGTGCCCGGCGGTCCGATCATGAGGATATTGTGGTTGCCGGCCGCCGCGACGGTTAAAGCCCGTTTGGCGCTTTCCTGGCCTTTTACATCAGAGAAATCCAGATCGTATTTTGAAGCCTCGGCGAAGACCGAATCAATATCGACGCAGGTAGGTTCCAAGGGCAGTTGCCCGTTGAGATAGCCGAGTGCTTCGGTCAGCGAGGTTACCGGGATGACGGTCAGGTCCTGCACGACCGCCGCCTCTTTGGCATTGTCGGTCGGGACGACAATGGTTTTGAAGCCCATATTGCGTGCCATAATCGCCGTTGCCAGCGTTCCTCTGACCGGCCGCACCCGCCCGTCAAGTGCCAATTCGCCTAAAAAAACAGTCTCTTGTATAATGTCACTTTGCACGACGCCCTGCCCGAAAAGTATCCCCAGAGCAATAGGCAGGTCGAAGCTTGGCCCTTCTTTTTTGATGTCCGCCGGCGCCAGGTTGATGATGCTGGCCGTTTTCGGATAAGGATAACCGCAGTTGGTCACGGCACTTCTGACACGATCTATACTTTCTTTAACGCCGGTATCCGGCAGTCCGACAATGGTACTGCGTTCGAAACCACCCTTTCCGATGTCGATTTCCACCTCGCACAGTACCGCGTCAATACCGACTATCGCTCCACTGTATATTCTAGCCAACATAAATATAACCTTTCTAAAAAAATACTCGCGTTTGAAACCGCAACGGCCTCGTAAACCCTCGACACAGCCCGAACGTTTTGCGATTCCGCATGGGGTTTTACCACAGTGGCCGACTATTGACAAGCAAAAAAATATTGTTTGCCAAATGTGAAACGCACCCGAGTATCGCTGCGAAGTCAGTTTCTGTTGAAATTCGGTGCGATTGGTCCGCTACGCCACTGCAGTATATGTACTATATTGTGCGATTTTATGTGCAGTAGCAGTCGATGAAATTGTCCAGGTGATCGGTGAGGTAACGCAGTCGCAGGCGGGCGGGGCCGGTGCCCAGGGCAGGTGCGTAGCCAAGGTTGCCGTCGATTGTCATTACCGCGTTATGAGCGTCCGACAGTTCGATATTATCACGGCCGGCGCCGATCGCCTCGATCCTCATCAGCCAGCCGATAGTTACCATAGCCAATAAAAGGCTGCGTATGCCTTCGACCATACTGTAATTGTAAAAGTTCGGTCCGCAATATCCCATACCGCCTATGCGGCAAATCAGATAGCGTGTAAGCATGGCCTCGACGTCGGCGGGCCAGGGACCGAAACTTTTTTCCATGTCCGCCATGTCGCACTGTGGCCAGTTCGGCTGGAGTTTAGGCAGCGGCCCGTTGGTCCGGCCCAACTGTTTGATCGTTGCCAGTGATTTCAATCGTTCCCGCAGACACCGGATCAGTCTTTTCCGCTGAGCGGCAATAATCGTCGGCGGGTGACTTAACAGAAAAAAGATATGGCCCAGTAGTTTTCTGGGTTTGCCGGTTGTCGTGCGAGTGTGGCGGTCGCTTCGCTGCACCTCGGCGAGCAATCCGCCCCGGAACATGGCCAGCAATTCCGGTAAATCATCGTCCGAGACATTTCGCCATTTAATCTTTGCCAGATGTTCGACAAACAGCAGCAGCCAATGCAACCGCTTAACCAATGGCATCGCATCGCTGGTTACGATTTTGAGCAGTGACTCGTTGATGGCATCGAAATGCTGTGCGGATACTTTTTGGCCTGGTCCGATCGGCGGCGGCGGGACGTTTTGTATTCCCGCGGGGACCAACTGCCTGGCGAGCTGTCCGAGTTCGTTGTTATAACCTGACAGGCTGCGACCGCGGCTTTGACAGATTCCCGGGCAATCGAAACGTAGTCCCACCCGCAATTCGCTGCCGAAGGGAGTAAATACGAACGGATATAACTGACATGCCAGAGGCTTGGCCTTTAAGCCGTGGAGTTTATGTATGAGGCAGAGGTTGTCGTCATCGAGGAAAACGCAACGGCCGTCGGCGTGTTTGGCCAATCCGAAGGCGAACGGTTTGGCCTGGCGGGTGCGGACAAAAAGCCGGGTCACTCCAAGCTTTTCCCGCCAGGGCTGCAGTTGCTCTATTGCCTGTTGTTCCCGCTGACTAACCGATACCAGAAAACTGCGGCAGCCCTGTCCGCAGCAATTGCAAGCGAATTTCTGCTGAGCTAATATTTCCGGATGAAAGGAGATTTTCATGAAATATAAAAAGGCTCCTCATAAGAATCTGTACATGGATATGCCAAAAAATGACTGGTTTCTTCA
>CAZICK010000072.1:0-19652 GCA_964537505.1 uncultured Pirellulales bacterium | reverse complement strand
CGTTGAAGTACATCAACGGAACTTCCAATCGAGCCGCCAATGCCGAAGCGCACAGGGCATTTTCATAGTCGCCATCGCCTACCAGGACAACACGGGTTGTCGTCGTCCAGTGAGTTTGCGCAAGATTACAAGCCACATTGTCCAGTGAAACGCTAGTGTTGATCTTATAGATAGTCGGAGTGTATAGTGTTAGATAATGGGTTACCTCCTCGAGTATTGTTCCATTTTCATCCAGGGCGATAACCGAGGGGCCGGCCGTATTGGTTTTAGCCGATGCGGGGATAGCCGCCAGGTATGCAAGGTCTTTCCAACTGGCGCTAGATGCAATCGGCACTAAAAAAGTATTTCTGCCAGAGATCGGCGCTGTGTAGGTAAGCGATACATCGTCAAAGTGGGATTGGGTGTCGCTGCAGTTGCGGTCAAGGCCCAAGACAATCGTCAGGGCCTGACCAACATAGCTGAGAAGGTCCGCAGCGTAATAGGTTCTGGAGAATAACTGGTGTGTGCCACTCAAAGTCGGCCACACCGAGGAACTTGGCGTCAGTTCTGTTCCGTTTGCCAACAGCTTGAGGACAATGGGAGTTGCGGAGCCATTGGCGTA
The DNA here is from genome assembly GCA_964537505.1 of uncultured Pirellulales bacterium. Taxonomy (GTDB): domain Bacteria; phylum Planctomycetota; class Phycisphaerae; order Sedimentisphaerales; family SM23-30; genus DAINBT01. The sequence continues at coordinate 19,051 of CAZICK010000072.1, read as the reverse complement.
CATCGAAAGCGTATATGTTGCGCCGTTGATGATGTTGCCGAGAGATGCCGACGATACGATCAGGCCACCGGCCGGATTGCCCCAGCCGCCGCCGTTGGACAAGTAGCAATATGCTCCACTGGGGGTATGGTTGTTTCCAGTTGATACGGAACCCTGAAGATTTCCAGTAGCCTGGTCCCGACCATACGTGCCGCCCCAATAGATCCAGCCGTCCCTGTCGTAGCCGAGCCATCCTGGGATATCGGCCAGGGTGCCGGTGGTTTGGTCGGAAAAGGTGTACACCCCGCTATCTATGGGGCAAGCTGGTCCTACGCCCTGCGTCCAACCTGTTATGGTCGCGGTGATTGTGGTTGAGTTCGGTTTGTAAATCGTCTCAAAAGCATAATTTGGCACGGTGACTGTGCCCGCCTGGACCTGGCCGATGGCGAAGGCGGACACAAAAACCGCCACGGCTACAACTACATTTTTTTTAACCATTGCATTACTCCTTTACTAAGAAAAACATTATTGCGTCCTCGACACATATTGAGGACATACGAGATACACATACACACATACACTTTTACATTGTCAGACCTGTTCGGTACTCGATTCGATGTTGGCGCAGCGCAACTGCCTGTTATAGAAGAGCTTACTGTTGGACAACGCCCCATTCAATCCTGTGATGACAGGCAACTCAGAAAACTTTGTGCCGGATTCGATCCTGATCATATACGCCTCCGCCAGCATAAAAAACAACCAGATGACTGCGATGATAGCAAATCACATTTCTTTTGCAAGCTTTTTTTGTTATTTTTCAACAAATTTATTACTACTTTCCAGCAAATGACATAACTCATTGCTGTTGCTTGGTTTCTGCGCGGTTTTTTTGGGGGGAGGGTAGAAATTAGAAGCTTGGCGGTGTTGGAGGAAATCCGCCAGCAAAATTGGTGTGCTAAATAATTACATTGAGGGATTGCCACGTTGAGGGAATGATACGTAAGTGGGTTAAGGGCCAGCCTTGTATATTAGTTTATCCGGGCGTGGATTTCTTTCCACGGAAGGACTTTTCGTGTTTTTACTTCCAGGATAGTCCCCATGTCCGTCCATTCGTTGACAATAGCGTCGAATTTTTCGCCGAAAAAATCAGGGCCGGCGCCCAGTTGACCGGCATCGTTGATTATTGACTTGAGGAAGCTGATTTTCATTTGAGATTGTGTCAGAATGGTCGATATTTTGGCGGGCCATTGCAATGTGCCGGCAAGTTCGTATTCCGGGGAGCCCAGGACAAGATTTTTATGATCCTCAAACGAATCCTGAAAACGCACCGCCTGGCAGAATATGTCCGGCAGGTTCCAGTCGGACATCATTTCGGCTGCGAGTTCGTTGTGGTCGATACCGAAGACCTTACGTTCGTTTTCAGTTAACTGGCCGGGGGCAGCGGTATCGGTATGCTTTAGAATGGCTGAATATTTTTCGGGATATACGCTGGCAAACGCCAGACGTCCGATCTGGCAAAGCATACCGACCGTAAAAGCTTCGTCCGCGTTGAAGCCGTTGCTCTTGATATGGTTGAGGTTGCGCGCCGCTATGGCTCTGGCCAAGGATTCGGACCAGAAAAGCTCGTAATCAAACTCAAGACAAAAGCCCTTCTTGTTATCGGTTATGAGAGATGAGCCTAGTGCGATTTTCTTGAGCATGGCCAGCCCTAAGCGAGTGATCGCGTCCTGAACGGACCGAACCGGATTAAGCGATTTATAAAAAGCGGAATTGGCTGCCTTGAGAATGCGAGTCACAATGGCGGGGTCCGTTTCAACCACAGCGGAAATGTCGGAAATGCTTGTATTATCGTCGTTGGCCAAACGGAATATCTCAAAGGCTTTAGCGGTTGGAGTAGGAAGTTTGCCGCTTGCTTTGATCTCATGGAACAGATCGGTCACATCGCGGACATCCGATGTTCCACAGTGGCTGGTCGATAACTTTTGACAAAGAGAAGCCAGCAATGAATCATCCGGGAATTCTTTACGTCCCGTCCTCAGGTGATCGAGCAGTTGTTGCACATCCAGGGTGACCTTGCCATTTTTTTGTTCGATGGTGTGAGCTGCGTTAATAAATACTTTGAGAGCCTGTGCCAGGGGCTTTACCGTATCTGTTGCCGTCAGCTTCGCCTGAGCCTTTTGCAACTCGACTTTCACCTTTTTTTGATCGGTTTTCGTATGTTTTTTCGACGCTTCCGCGACCCTGGCTTTGGTCGAACTGAAAGCAACCTGGTCTCCCGATCTTCCGGCCATGTCGGCGCCAGAGCCTACATAGTCATGGCAGATGCCGAGAAGCACACCGGCATTGCGAATACAACCCCTTCTCTGTATCGCTTCGTACACCGCGGGCACAGCAATCGGTTTTGCCGTATATCGAACGGTACAAGATGAGGATTGAGGATGATCCTTGCATAAATTATTCATGAGCCAACTGCCTCAGCATCGTCAAACGTAAGGCCAAACCCGCCAGCGGCACGATTTAAGTCGGACAAAGACGAGAACAATGCACCTATATCCGAGCCACTCGCGTCACCGGGGTCCAGCCAAATATCGAACTGAATTTGTTTGTTCGCAGCCCCGCTATTTGCAATGTCCCATTCCTGGCTGGCTACCGCAATGAACTCCTGCCGCAAAACCTGCGTACAGTTGAGCAAATCGTCCAAGTAAATCAGTTGAGGTTTTGTTCGATGTTGCGGAATCGCAAGTATTTCGCCATCAGAATTCCTGAATATGTACTCGTTATTAAATGAGCGATGCAGAGACCACCCCTGAGATCCAAGCATGCTCACCACGGTGGACCCAAGCAGAACCTTTCCATTTCCATGCCCCATTGGTTTTCCTCCGTCTTTGCAATGCCCAGCTACAACGTCACCAAAGAGTCTTCCGCCTGCAAATCAGATCTCTTTTGCTTTTTGGCATCTCCGTACGCATCAAGGGGGGACCATCGAGCCTTGGCCTTGTTTGCTATATTCACTACACGACCTATAACTGTCTCGGGTGTGTCGTCGAACGGGTCCACGACAAAATTTTTGAGTTCATCGTAAAGTTCGTCGGGAATTTGCACGGTTTTCATAATACTACCCTCGCTGGTAAATACTGCAGGACAAGAACAAAACCTCACACATACAACAACAAAACAAGTATAATATTCGATCTATGTGCGGTCAAATGCAAGTGTAAGAAAACGTAAAAAAGAGGATTTGTGGCAGTATTATAGGAGAATTGATATCCCTCAAACACAAAAGAAAAAACTGCGTTATCAGTAAAAAACATTGTTTACCGGCCGAAAACGATGGTACTATACCCATTGTGACAACAGGCGCTCGTAGCTCAGCTAGGATAGAGCGACGGTTTCCTAAACCGTAGGTCGTGGGTTCGAATCCCACCGGGCGTATTACTGTAAGTTTCGCAAATAGCGGTATTTACAGTAGTTACCGCTTTTTTCTGTATTTTTTTATCTCTCTCCAACTGTCCATTATAGTCCATTTTTGCCGTTATAGTCCGCGTGTTTCGCCGAGATTCGGCCAAGATTTTTTCATCGTCATCGGTACCAGTCTTCACAGCCCGTTGTTTTTCAATACTCGGCTGCGATAAGTCAGGCAAACCCGCTACAGCGTCTGACTCTTGTCCTTTGAATACATGGCTATATCGGCCAAGCGTTAAGTTTATATCGCTATGTCTCATTATCGACTGTGCTACTTTCGGATGTACCCCGGACGCAGCCAACAAGCTGCCGGTAGTATGTCTCAGACTATGAAAATCGGCATATCGACCTGATTCGTCAACATAGGGAATACCAGCGTCGGCAAGGTCCGCACGTAACATCTTGACCATGTTGTCTTTGCAAGGCAGGTTAAATACCTCTGTGTGAGGCATCTTGCCGACCAAGAAGGCTTTTAGCTCCGTAACAGTATCCGGCCTCAAAGGTAGCGTATCCTGCCGTCTGTGCTTGCTGTAACCGGCCGAGACGGTCACTGTACAGCCGTCAAAGTCCAACGAGGATACTTTCAGGCTTCGCAGTTCTCCCGCTCTTAGGCCGGTCTCCACTGCCAAGCGATAAAGCATTGTCCGTTGTGGTCCAGTCATACAAAAACGCTTTCGGCTGTTACGGGTGTTTTCCAGCAACCGCCGGATTTCGTCCGGTTCCAAAGCCCGCCGGTCATGGCGTCGGTCGGTTCGGATGTTCAGCCCTTTCAGGTGTTCAACCGGGGACTCACTGGCTCGGCGGTTCTGTACCATCCACCGGCAAAACTGTTTTATGGCCTGCAAATAGAAGTTGGACGTTTGGGAGCCTATCCCTTCACCATTATTCCGCAGGTCGGCGAGATACCACTGGACCTTGCTTGCCGATATATCAGACCAGTTGATAAACTTACAGCCGATAATCAACCGCTCAGTTCTCGACACAACCAATTTACAGTGCTGATCTGTGTTGCCCTTATCACATAGATTTGACGCCTGCGTCACCTGCTCAATTTTGAATCTTCGCTGGATTATAACCAGGCATCAGTGATGGTTTCTCTTTAATTACCCTGATGACTTTTTCATTAAGGCCTCCATCAACTTATCGAAGGTCAGGTCGAATTTCCTGACACCTTCGTCTTCAAGCTGTCCAGTCACCTTGTCGATGTTGATTGCGAGTTCCGGCAATCGTGCCATTATCCAATTGGCTTCCTTGACATCTTGTTCGAGGCGTGATTTCGGATCGCCGTGATCACGGTAGGCGTTAATGGTTTCAAGCGGGGCCGTGTTTATGGTGTCCGGGCCGATCAGCGGTTCAATGTATTTTACATCGCTGTAGTCCGGGTTCTTGGTACTTGTGCTGGCCCAGAGCAGCCGCTACAGGCGAGCACCTTTATCAGCCAGTTTTTTAAACCGATTATTTTATTACCAAAGATTTCCTTGTAGATTTGATACGCCACTTTAGCACTCGAGATGGCCACTTGTCCACGTACCTTTTTTGCAATTTGCAATTTCCGTCTTCTTGCCGCCTGGCTCTATGAATTTCTCCACCAGCGGGTCCACCATGCTGTCAATACGGCTTTTTTCTGAGGGCCATGTCACGAATGTCCTGGTCGTAAATATGGCTTTGGGCTATTGCCTTCTCAAAGATGGATGGGTTCGAGGTCATCCCTCGTAGTCCTTCCTCCTCGATCAAATGTCGAAGCTCACCGCTTGCGATCAGATCACGTCTGATGTAATCGAGCCAAATTGACGGACCGAGCGTTCCCAATTTTTTCAAAGGATTATCTTTTATGATTTTGTCTCCTTATTTTCCAGTACCGCTATTTTCGTCATTGGAGTTCGATTGATTTTGCCTACGGTGCTAACTGATTGTCTTATAACCAATCTTTCGGTATTTTTTTCGAGGTTGTCGGATCCATAATCTATTTTGGAATTTTTAGCTAACCTCTTACTTAGATAGATTTTGCCTTCAAGTACTTGCCTTATCGCATCTATAATATTTTCAGATATCTGATCTTTCGTAATATATCCCCGTGCCCCTATCTCAATGGCTTGTTTTATGTATTGAGATTTGTCGCTCATGGAAAAGACAAGAGTAATGATGCTCGGACATAAAGTTTTTATCTTCTTTATTACCTGTATGCCCGTTGTGTTCTTGAGCAGCATATCCACAAGAGCCAGATCAATTTTCTGCTTCTTGACAGCTTTAACAGCCTCTCCAATAGTTCCGGCTTCGGCGCATACCAGAAGATCAGTTTCTCGGTTAATAATCTGTGTTAATCCTTCACGTATGACGGGATGATCGTCAACTATCAGAATCTTAGTTTTGTTTTTCTCGTTGGCGCACTCTCTTTTTATCTTTTTCATAATCTCACTATCTCATAAACTAGATGCTAACGACAACATTTTGTTTCTCACAGGCATTTCCAGCTTTGTTTTTTAAGCAGATAATGAGGATTTTAAGCAGAAATTTACTTCCGTGATTTTTTACTTCGGGTATCTTGTAAATTTATAGCTTTATAAACTTCCCTGCGATAAACTGGTATGTGCTTTGGAGCTGTTACTCCAAGACTAACTTTGTTGCCACTAAGATTAGTCACTGTTACTTCTACATTTTCACCGATCACAATGGATTCATCCTTGCGCCTGCTTAAAACCAACATTTTTGAAGTCTCCTATTCTGGGCACCCTAGTAGTATTAGTATTACCACATCCACAAAAACCGGCTCCGATTGAACTGTTCCACGGTTTCTCGAACCGATCCGGTCATTCCAAAAAGCACTCTCATTCCATTTCCCACCAGCTTTTTCAATTAGTTACATCCGCAACCGCCTGCCGGAATGAATTTGACCCTATGTTCCCCCAGTACCTGGGCAACTAATTTTACTGCTGCCGGACCACCAATGCTCATCAACGGGTTTGGCATTGCCTCACATTCCATTGTTACAGGATCCACGACCAGCCAGAAAGAACACTTATCCGGCCTTGTTCCTATACGGTCATCCAGTTTGGATCCAATCGAGGTTACTACAACTTTCATAGGTTCGGTTCCTTTCAACAATCCTGTTGTAAACCACCTTTCACGCACATTTTTAAAACAGTAAGCCTATTACCTCAATAATAGCATGTATTGCGATTGTGTAAATCAGAGTGGAGTCTGTATTTGTTGCCGGTGAAAATGCCTACTTTCTTGTAAGTAAGCTATTGAAAACTGATAACCAGAAGGAAGTGCTATTAATGAAATGCTTGGTTAGGTTTGAAACTCAGAGGCCAAAAAACAGTTAGTCTTCGATGAGAGGAGCTATTTCTTGTCCTCACTTTTTGCCCATTTTATAGCGTATTGCAAAAGTTTGGTGGCACTGTCGAGATTTAGTTTTTCTTTAAGCCGTCCGCGGTAAGTTTCAACTGTTTTTACACTTAAATGGAGTTTTTTGGCGATTTGCGAGGCCTTGTACCCTTCGCCAATCAAACGAAAGACTTCGAATTCCCGGTCGCTGAGGTTCTCTATTGGTGTTTTGGTCATACCAGCCTTGTCTCTCGCAACTTTATGGAGGAACTTCTTTGAAATTGTGCTGCTAACATATATCTCGCCGCTTAAAACCGTACGGATCGCCTTGACAATCTTTTCAGAAACAGCATCCTTCATTAAATAGGCTTTTGCACCGGCTAAAAGGGATCGCTCGGCATACACGGATTCATCATGAATGGAAAGGACAACGACAGACAATTTTGGGTGTCCTGCCTTAATACTTTTTGTCAGTTCAATACCATCTGAATCCTTCAGGGATATATCTACAATAACGACATCAGGTTTTAATTCAGTGATGGCTTTTAGGCCCTGGTAGGCATCTTCAGCCTCGCCGCATACATTCATATCTCGTTCATGATTGATAATCATGGTAAGCCCATCTCGTACCACAGGGTGGTCGTCCACAATAAGAACCTGTGTTTTATTTTCATTAGCTTTATCCTGTTTTTCTTTCAATGCCATATAACAATCCTTCGTTGGGAGCCCTATCTACCGTTCGGGAAAATGCAGGTAACGACCGTTCCGCCTTTGTCGCCCTTACGAATATCAAGAGAGCCGCCTATTAAGTCGGTACGATATTTCATAATCTTCAGTCCAAGCCCTTTTTTTCTCGGTGATAACTTCGGGAAATCCAATCCGTCATTTTCAACTAACAGAACGGTTCCTTTCTTAGTTAAACGAAGATTTATGTTGATATTATTTGCTTTGCCGTGCCTGACCGCATTGGTAATCGCTTCCTGAACAATACGATAAATTTGCTTTGCCTCAACAAGATCCTTGACCGAAACGGATTTTCCACACCGGAATCGACAAGTAACTTCCATGGTTTTTTCTGCATTGGATGCCAGCGATTTTAAGGCCGATACCAAACCACCTGTTTCAATATCAACGGGATAAAGCATCTTGGCAAGGTCTCGTGTCTGAGCGATAGCATTGTTGGCAAGTTTTGATATTGCTAAGGCGTCTTTCATCTCATCTGATGATTTCCCCTTAAGTTTCAGTGCCAATCCTTTGCACTTAACAGCAATGCCGGTAAGTACCTGGCCCATGCCATCGTGCATTTCCTGGCCTATCAGTTCTCGTTCTCTTTCGGTTATATCCAGGATTTCTTTTTCCAGGAACCTGCGTTCAGTAATATCCCTTTCAGTTGTTGTAATGGCAAATGGTTTTTCCTTTTCATCTTTCAGCGCTGTTGCGGTAAGCGAGATATCCAGTATCCGGTTATTTTTTGTAAGGCGCTGTGTTTCAAAAAATTCGATATTCCCCCCTTTTAGCACTTTTTCAGTCAGGGACATCATTTCATCCTGCTTATGGTCAGGGATTATCCTGCGGATATTCATCTTCTTCGCTTCAGCTTCGTTGTATCCATAGATGCGCTCCGCGCTGAGGTTCCATGAGATGATGTTGCCTTTTAAATCCAGTATTGTAATTGCGTCATTGGAGTTGTGAACCGCTGCAGCCAATAATTGCAGTTTTTTCTCCATAAGTTTGCGTTCCGTGATGTCGTGGCCGACACAAAGGATTTCCGTAATATTTCCCTGCTCATTATGGATCGCCTTGTTTGCCCATGCAACCCAAACTTGCCGGCCGTCTTTGCAAATAATCTCATTCTCGTAGGTAGCATAAAGTTCAGGATGTTGCTTGATGTCTCTTATCAATTCATCAGTATTTCGACTGGAGCTATCCTTTTTATTTATGATTGTACCTACAACCTTTTTGCCAAGGATTTGCTGCTCGGTATAGCCAAAGAACTTCTGGGCGAATTCATTGAAAAAGGTTATTTTCCCGTCTTTGCCTATGCGCAGAATAATACAGTCGGCGTTCTCTACAAGTTGGCGGTATTTATCTTCGCTTGTCTGCAGCATCTCCTGGGTATGCTCAAGTTTCGTAGTCATATCTTTTAATTTTTCCGTTTGTTTTTTCACCTTTCTTGCCTGCCTTTCCCGTAACCCATATCAGGAAATTGCAAAAAAATGCCCAAAAACAGCTTTTTGTTTATTTTAGCGATATTGATACAGATTGTCAACCTAATATTTGGCAACTGAATCCCTCGCATTGGCGTTAGTGTAGGGGATACTAACGACAGGCGGATAGGCAATTCGGCTTATAATAGAAACAGACTCTACACTGATTTACAAAAAAAACCTTGTGGTTATCATTAGATATTAGATAAGCGGTGTCGATAGCGTCTGTGTCTGAATGAAAACCGTTAGAAACGGCATTGCATATTAAAGATTTATTTTGTGAGGTGCAGGAAATGTTAGCAGTAATTGAATGGGAAAACCTTATTGTGGGGCCTGTATGCGAAATGCTGACCAGAATAATGGCCTATCTGCCTGTCCTGCTGGGCGCACTAATAATTCTGATTGTTGGCTGGATTGTGGCCAAAATAATCAGATCGATAGTGAACGGAGTGCTTAAGGTGGTACGCTTAGATGCGCTGGCAGATAAAGCCGGTATATCAAATATCCTGCAGAAAGGCCAATTGAAGATTACTGTTCGCCAGATAATAAGCGGCCTTGTTTACTGGCTTATTATTATCATGGTGCTTGTGATGGCAGCAAACGCATTGGGGCTGCCGAAGGCTTCGGACATTCTTTCGAGCTTGTTTGCTTATGTCCCGAAGGTCATAGCATCGCTGCTTGTACTTGTGGTAGCAATGTTTCTGGCAAGTTTTGTGTCAGGAATAGTGTTGACGGTAGCTGGTAATGCGAAATTACCTAAACCGGAGCTTTTAGCCGGTATAAGCCGATGGGCGATTATAATCTTTGCAGTGACGATTTCACTGACGCAGCTTGGCATTGCCCCGCTTTTGGTGACTGCCACATTCAATATTATACTCGGCGGCATTGTCCTTGCCTTGGCTCTTGCCTTTGGATTAGGCGGTAAGGATGCAGCGGCAAGGTATCTCGAGGAATTAAAACAAAAACGCTCTGGGAAGGAAACAATGAAGATTTAATGAGTGCGGAACTTAGAAGACCAGTTGTGTTGAATTAGACGCACAGTGGTGTTCCGCTTGTTGAAACAATTGGAAAGGGCTTTTTATGGGATTGGTGTTGCTTATTATTGTTGTCTTACTTCTTTTCGGCGGACTGCCTCGATGGCGTTACAGCCGCAACTGGGGTTACGGTCCAACCGGCATCTTGACGGTAGTACTGATAATCCTGCTGATACTGGTGCTGATGGGACATATTCCCCGCGGCTTCTGAGTAAATGGTTCTATGAAGTAGGTTAGAGTTATGGGCCTGGTACGTTAGACAGCGTGGCTGTTTGCATCTGATACTAAGCCCCAAGAAAAGAAAGGTAGGATTGTTATGCTTTACATTATCGCTGTTGTTTTGCTTATATTGTGGCTCTTAGGGTTAGTAAGTTCCTACACCATGGGCGGTTTCATTCACGTTCTTCTGGTAATCGCCGTCGTGGTTATCTTGCTTAGAATCATCAGTGGACGAAGAGTCATGTGACCTTGCGTGAGTTAGACATAAAAATTTGAAGGAAAATTCAATGAATAAACCGATCTCATTGGTAATTTTTGCCGTTGGTATCGTTCTTGCGATATATGGTTTTTCCGCATCAGATTCATTCAGTTCTGATGTTTCACGCTTCTTCACCGGCTCACCTACCGACAAGACGATATGGCTGCTGATTGGTGGAATTATTGCCATTATTATCGGGTTGGCTGGTCTGTTGCGTAGTCAACATAAAGGAGCCTGAAGGCTGAGATTGAAAAACATTTGTAACATTAAAAAGTATTGTATAACCCCAAGTTTGTTTAAGAAAGGAAACAAAGATGGAAATGTAAATTATTGTTGTGGCGTATTGTATGACTCCATTTTTAATTAATTTAATTTAAGAAAGGGTAATGAAGATGAAAAAGTTAGTTTTAATTAGTGTTTTGGTTGGGTTCATGGCTGTGCCTGTCTTGGCCATTCCGACCATTGAGTACAGTGTTAGTGATGAAGTTGGAGGCGGGAGCTGGTTCTACAATGGTGCAGGTACATTTACATTCACCCAGATTATTAAAGTTGACAAAGGATTAAGCGATGCAGGTGATGCCTTAGTTGGTTCCTGGATATATGTATCTGATTTGTCTGTAGGCGGTATACCAGGCGGGTCGTACACGTTAACACCGGTTGACAGTACGATTTCCATTATAAGTCCAGATGGTCTAACTACTTACTTGACCGGCACATTAGGTTCAGGCGATTTTGTTCCTGTTGGTACAATTGGTGTGGGTTATAGTAAGTTCCAAACAGATATTACCAATATAACGATTAACAACACCATCGGCTCGGCTGCTTTGGCTGCTATTGCTGTCAATCCCATCTTGGATTTTGATTTGGCTATGACTGGCGGACCCAGCTTAGGTTTTAAATGGATGCTGGACAATAACAAACCAGGCAGCGCTGATTTCAGTGGTACTATGACGGCGATTCCTCCTATTCCTTCTATTCCTGCCCCAGGTGCGATCCTGCTGGGCGGTATCGGTACAGGTCTTGTCGGCTGGCTGAAAAGAAGAAGAACATTGTAAGAAGAAGAACATTGTAAGAAGAAGTTATTGTATGACTCCATTTTTAATTTAAGAAAGGCATATAAAATGAAAAAGTTAATTACAATTTGTGCAGGAGTATGTTTCATGCTGAGTTCAACGTGTGTATTATGGGCAGTTCCTACGGTCACGCCTCCGCCAAGTGCCCCCAGTTGGTGGAACGCAGAGGGCCAACTTTACGCCTATGGATGGTGGCAGGCTAACATCACTGGTGGTGAAGTTGTCATTTCACCGCCGGAAGATTCCTACCACTGGGCTTCAAATTATCTAGCCCCTGAAGACTTTACGGCCAGTATAGGTATAACTAACCAAACCATTTCAATCGACCTGGGTAACGAGTTTCATCAGGACCTCCATAAGCAAATCTACGTTTACATTAATGGAACAACCGTCAGTACCGTAGAGGATGTAGATACTGTTCTCAACACCGACGGCGGAATATTTAATGGCGGATCAACGTGGAACATAGAACAAGGCGGTCAATGGAACTATGTGTTGGAAGGCGAGATTTACCCTCAGCCGGAGTACGTAAGCCTGACGTTTACTGTGCCGGGGATGACAAGTGTGACCGACATCTGGGCAGGTGAAAACTGCGTTGCTGCTACTATTCCTGCCCCAGGTGCTATTCTGTTAGGCAGCATTGGTGTAGGACTTGTCGGCTGGTTACGTAAAAGGAAGATGGTGTAAAGATAATTTTATAACCAGCTTGAAACGTATAAAGCTTTGATGGGATGTAGTAAAGAAGCCAAAGAAAAACGACGCTTCTTTACTACTCCCTGAAGGCTTAAGCTGGAAGATGTTGGAACTATTATTAAAAACTTAGAATATTAATAAAATAAAGGAAAAAGTAAAATGAAAAAATACTGGTTTTTAGTACTCGCGGTCATCATGGCCTGTGCCGGTATCAGGGCTGAAGCCGGACCATCTGTGCTGGGTACGGCGCAGGACTTCGCGGTCTTGGGGCACACGGGAGTGAGCAGTACCGGCTCGACCGTCATCACCGGAAATCTGGGGAACTGGCAAGTCGGGGCTAACGCAATCGTTGGCTTTACTCCATTTCCTGCTAACACGTTCTATGGCCCAGGTTCCTTCACCGGTACTGGAGGCATCGTAAACTCGCCAGCCGCGATATACGGAGGTGAGGGAGTCGCACTGCAGGCCCGGAATGATCTCATCACTGCGTATACTGCCCTGTCATCCTATGGGACCGCAGAAGATAAGAGTGGCCTGGTTCTGGGTGACGGGGGTACAGTACCCACGCTCAGTCCGGGCGTCTATTCTTTTTCTTCGTCGGCTCAGTTGACAGGAAAACTCCAACTTGACGCCGGGGGCGCCAACGGTGCGTACTGGGTTTTCAACATAGGCAGTTCGCTCACGACCGCCAGTGCATCGTCTGTAGAGTTGATTAATGCCGGTTCAAATAACGGCTTCGATGTCGGTGTGTTCTGGGTGGTCGGAGAATCCGCGACTCTCGGTACCACCACCGCGTTCGAAGGAAATATCCTTGCACTCACAAGCATTACACTGAATACTGGCGCAACAATTGACAACGGTAGAGCCTTGGCGCAAACTGGTGCAGTAACATTGGATACCAACATCATCAGCAACGTCTGCCCCTACCCCAACCTTGGCCCAGGCTTCAGCGGTGGACTTGAGTTTGATGAAAGAAGCGGCAAGCTTATGCCCATCAATCCCACGGTTATCCCAGCGCCTGGCGCATTTTTACTTGTTACCATCGGGATCGCGAGTTTGTCTGTTTTTGGAAAAAGGACGTTAATTTTGAAGTAGGCTGACAATGGATTTAGTAACTGATCCTCAAAGATTAGGCGGTAAACATGCAGCGGCAAGGTATCTCGATGAATTAAAGCAAAAACGCTCTGAGAAACAGGATTAACAAAAAGTTAAGCCGTTGAGGCTTTGAAAAATTGTTTCGAGTTGGCATAGAAAATGAGTATGTGGGTTTGGTCCGTTGGACAGCGTGGCTGTCTATATCTGATACTAAACCCACAAGAAAGGAAAGGACAAAATTATGAAAAAATACCACATGACAGTATCGCTTCTGGTGCTCGGTGTGATCGGTTTCCAAGTGATGACCGGTTGTGCGACGGCGCCCCCTTCGGTGCAAGGCAAGGCTGACATCGAGCATGAGGCCGCCGTGGCTTTGGCCAAGGCGCAAAGGAATGACCCATCCCTAGTCAACATATTCGACACAGCCGCAGGCTACGCTGTCTTCCCTTCGGTTGGTAAGGCTGCCGTGGGGATCGGCGGGGCGTACGGCAAGGGCGTGCTCTATGAGCATGGCAACGCCGTTGGCTATTGCGATCTGACCCAAGGATCGATCGGTTTCCAGCTCGGCGGGCAGTCCTATACCGAGATCCTCTGCTTTGAAACCAGGCAAAACGTTGAGAACTTCAAGCAGGGCAACTTCCGCTTCGACGCCCAAGCCACAGCCGTGGCGATCAAATCGGGTGCCGGCGCTAATGCCAAGTTCACAAACGGTGTGGCGGTTTTCACTATGGACGAGGCAGGCCTGATGTTCGAGGCTTCTGTAGGCGGACAAAAGTTCAGCTACCAGGTCAAGTGACCGATCGGTAAAACTCGTATAATAAAATCGCTACGGCTGGATGTCGCAATGGCAATTGAGACAGAATCAACTTTGGTTGAACAGTCGAAAGATGCGGAACTTGAATATCGTGTTATAGCAATAAATAAGCTTTCCATCATGATATTGTCGGCTTACATTAAGGCGTTGTAAGGTTATATTGAGGTATAAAAAATGATTATGTGGGTTTGGCCCGTCAGGTAGCTTTTAGCCGTGTGCGGTGGACGCTAGACCCCAAAAAAGAAAGGTAGGATTGTTATGCTTTACATTATCGCTGTTGTTTTGCTTATATTGTGGCTCTTAGGGTTAGTAAGTTCCTACACCATGGGCGGTTTCATTCACGTTCTTCTGGTAATCGCCGTCGTGGTTGTCTTGCTTAGAATCCTCAGTGGACGAAGAGCCATGTGACCTTGCGTGAGTTAGACATAAAAATTTGAAGAAGAATTCATTGTGTTGTTTGTAATTTCACTGGTACGCGGCAGACGGCTAATGTAGTCGCCCGCTGACATAGACATTAACTTTAATTAGGAGCAAGCATATGAGCAAAACATTAACATTGATTGCGTTAGTCATCGTAATGGCGTTATCCATCCTCAGCACGACGGGGTGCAAGAAGAAGACTGGAGAAACAGCTAACGATGCTGCCAAGGCCACTGGCAATGCTGTTGGTAATGCCGCAGAGGCAACCGGCAAGGCTGTTGGTAATGCTGCCAAGGCAACCGGCAAGGCTGTTGGTAATGCTGCCAAGGCAACCGGCAAGGCCGTTGGCAATGCCGCGGAGGCAACAAACGATTACCTGACCCAGACGAAGGACGAGGCGGTCAATGCCGCGGAGGCAACGAACGATTACCTGACCCAGACGAAGGACGAGGCGGTCAATGCCGCGCAGGAAAAGATAGACCTTCTCGATAAAAAGTGGCAGGAACTGCAGGAAAAGGCCGCGCCGGCCACCGACGAGGCCAAGGCCGAGTTACAGAAGGCCAAGGATCAGATGGCCAAGACCCTCGACGAGGCCAAAATAAAGCTCATCGAGGCAAAGGATGCCAGCGTCGACGCTTGGCAGAAGAATGTCAAGCCTGCGCTCGATGTCGCTATGGATAAAGCGCAGAAGCTCTATGATGATACGGCCGCTAAGTTCGGCAGCAAGTAGGCCCAGTGACGCTACTACTCGCAGCATTACGGCGGAAAAATCAAAATTTGAAGGAGAATTCAATGAATAAACTGATCTCAGTGGCAATTCTTGCCGTTGGTATCGTTCTTGCGATATATGGTTTTTCCGCATCAGATTCATTCAGTTCTGATGTTTCACGCTTCTTCACCGGCTCACCTACCGACAAGACGATATGGCTGCTGATTGGTGGAATTATTGCCATTATTATCGGGTTGGCTGGTCTGTTGCGTAGTCAACATAAAGGAGCCTGAAGGCTGAGATTGAAAAACATTTGTAACATTAAAAAGTATTGTATGACTCCAAGTTTATTTAAGAAAGGAAACAAAGATGAAAAATGTAATTACAATTGTGCTAATGTTAGCACTGGCGGCCACGTACGGCTGTCAATCGAGCAGCAGCCCACGAGGCGGTGGTATGACCAAAGACGTAGGATTCAAGATTGTTGTCCCAACCTTCCCGACGGAGATCAAACAGGGTGAAGTCCAAAGCGTTACCGTCTCGCTGGAGAGAGGCGATTATTTTAAGCAGGATGTGAAGCTGCAAATCCGATCGCCCAAGGGCATCAGCGTCGAACCGACCAGCGTTCTGATTAAATCGAGCGACAAGCCGGAGGTACAGATCCGGATTACAGTGCCAGAGGATGCGTCAATCGGTGAGTATATAGTCTATGTGAAGGGTAAGCCGGAAACCGGGGAGCCGACCTCGACGGTATTCTACGTGAAGGTTTTATCTCCATAAAATCCCATTTGTTTGTTAGAATGAGAGTATGTTTGACAATCGGTAAAGCATATGTGTGAAACTAAAACGAATTTATAATTATAACGTTAATTAAAGGAGATTTAACATGAAAATGCGAATTATCGTTGTGGCGGTAACACTGCTGATGTTGCTAACGTCCGCGTTTTTTCTGACCGGCTGCAACGCCTGGAGGGGCGCAGGCAAGGACGTTGAAAGGGCGGGCGAGAAAATGCAGGGCAGCGACTAGAAATAGCCCATGCATTGTGTTAACATGTCTGTTTTTAGGAAAAGGGGGAAAAGATGAAAACTGCAATTTATGATCAAGGTGATGCCAACCGTGCGATTGTATTTGTGGACCTACCAGTTTGTCTTGCTGCTGGGGGTTTGCATCGCCTCGTTAGTTTGCGGCGGGTACGCCGCTCCGACGAGAAATCCAGCTAAGAACGAGCCGCGGCAAATCAGCGAAACGGACAGCAACGGACCCACTATGATAATGAGTTATAGTAAAGGGAAATTTGTAAAAAACCCTATAGCCTCTTTTATGTATTTTGTTCCGTTGATAGCTCCGACATTTGTTGATAATATATCAAGTGTTAATAATGAGCAGCAGGTAGGTATAATCTCACATAAGATAATAGTTGACTCAAAATCTTTTCATGTGATCTGTAAATTTGAAGTATTGGGATGTGGTTTTCATAGGAACACATTTGACCCAGCCGAGATGATAGCGGCACATACTGATGAATTTAAAAAAGGCCAGACGCTGACAAATATGCTTGATTATATCAAGTTTGACGGAGAGGGTTACGGTGTAATTGAGGTTAAAGGCACGATAACCGACTCTATCCGGACCATTACCGAGGTGGATCTAACGTTCAACGCAAGAGGCCATAAAAGCCCTGTAACCATTGGTCTTTATGATGTTAAACCGAAAGATGGGGAGTATAAATACGAAAACCGCTCGAACGAGGTAGTTGCTCGGGTAAATACACTTACTTTCAAGAAGACTGAGCAGACACCAAAGATGGGAATAAAAGTGGCGTCTATCAGTGATACAGCGGAGTCTGAAGGTTTTTTCAGCGGCCTCAAGGCGGTAATAGCCAATCTTTTCATAAACCCCCCGAAGGTAGATAAACATGGCAATACTACGATGCTTGAGTTTGGAGATGCATTACTTCAGAAAAAGCTTGCATTCACCTTCCCGAAAGCTACAAATATAAGGAAAGCAAGGTAGTAGAAGTAGATCCAATACAAAAGTAAGATGCGGCAAAAGTAATTTCTTTATTTTTTGTTGAGTATGGATATGAATAAACAGTTGAAAATTTTACTTGTAAATCCGGAAGTACCTAACACATTTTGGAGTCTAAAAAGTGCTCTAAAGTTTGTTTCCAAAAAGGCGATTTTTCCGCCTCTGGGCTTACTTACAGTTGCAGCAATGCTGCCGGAATCTTTTGAAAAAAAGTTGATTGATATGAACACGGCTAAACTTCGTGACCGGCACATCAAGTGGGCAGACTACGTATTTATCTCTGCAATGTTTATCCAGAAAAAGTCTGTCGATCATATCATTGAGCGTTGTAAGAGGCTGAAAGTAAAAATCGTTGCCGGAGGCCCGCTTTTTACCACATTTCCTGAAGCTTATTTGAATATTGACCATCTCGTACTGAAAGAAGCGGAAATCACTTTGCCTGTTTTTTTAAATGATCTGAAAATAGGATGTCCCGAATCCTATTATACCTCTCACGAAAAACCCGACCTGAAAAACACGCCAATCCCTCAGTGGGATTTAATTAATATGAAAAAATATGCCGTGATGGGCATTCAATACTCCCGTGGATGTCCGTTTAATTGTGATTTTTGCGATATTACAGCTCTCCTGGGGCACAAGGTGCGTACAAAGACCACAAGTCAGATAATCAACGAGCTCGAAAGCCTCTATGTTCATAAATGGCGAGGCGATGTCTTTTTTGTGGACGATAACTTTATAGGAAAACGTCAACATTTGAAAAATGAATTGCTTCCGGCAATTATCGACTGGATGGACAAAAGAAACCATCCATTTGCCTTCAATACACAGGCTTCCATCGACATGGTGGATGACGAGGAGCTTATGACACTGATGACCAGAGCTGGTTTTGATTGCGTATTTATCGGTATCGAATCCCCCAATGAAGAAAGCCTGGCCGAATGCAACAAAAAACAAAATATCGGCCGTGATATCGTCGCAGCCATCAAAAAGATACAACAGTTTGGTATGCAGGTACAAGCCGGTTTTATTGTCGGTTTTGATAGTGACAAACCAGGTGTATTTAATAAATTGATAAGTCTGATTCAAGACAGTGGAGTGGTCACTGCAATGGTTGGGCTGCTTAACGCTCCTCGTGGAACAAAACTTTATAAGAAACTGATGAGTGAAAACAGACTGACAAGAGTGCCAACAGGAGACAACATGGACTGCACAATGAACTTTATTCCTAAAATGGATATTCACGAACTTCTGGACGGATATCAGGAAGTGTTGAATACTATCTATTCACAGAAATACTATTGCAAACGCATTAAAACCTTTCTTGAGAACTATAATTTCAGTAACAAGCCACGGCTAAAAGTGCGATACTCCGGAATTAAGGCTTTTCTCAGAGCAATGTGGCGAATTGGTATGATAGAGAAGGGCAAAATTCATTATTGGATGCTTATACTATGGTCGCTCAAAAATCCCCGCCGATTGCCGCTGGCGGTACGCTTCTCTATATATGGATTTCACTTCCGCAAAATGCTAAAAACAATTCACCCTCAGATGAAAGAACTCACCGCCAACTCAATGGATGAATACAATGTCGAGGCCCGCGTATAGAAGTTTTTACAAAGAGAGGTATTGGAGTGTTTCGTAAGGTTCCGGCCAAGTACACTACGGTAAAAAAATAGCGGCTCCTCATAAGAATCTGTACATGGATATGCCAAAAAATGACTGGTTTCTTCA
>CAZICK010000071.1:0-19719 GCA_964537505.1 uncultured Pirellulales bacterium | reverse complement strand
GTCGGAATTTCACACTTTTTTCTTACCCATCTTACCTAATCGTTATAATCGTTACACAAAAATAAGCACTTACATCAATTCCAACAACGCAAAATAAGGAGTTACAACAATTTCACGCTACGAAAAATAAGCACTTACATCTGCCTTCCCCGCCCCACCGACCCACTCACTTACCGATTTACTCATTCACTCGTCAAGGCCGTTCTGCCAGAAACTTCTCGCCTGGAAGGATGTTTCTTCTTCATCGTCCGCAGCAGGCATAATGTTTTTTAGACCAAACCGAACATCTCCGGATCGGGCCGTTAACCCTTGTTCTAAAAGAACTTAGAACCAAAAACGTATAATGCGCCTATGGGAATAATGCGCCCCCGCCCCGGACAAATGGTTTTTTTCTTGACGGCCCATTGGCCTATGGATATAAACGGATACAGATGTAAGCATGCACAGTATCGTGGACGGTTCCTGCGGTAACATTAATGGCAAACCTTGCGATTGTAACAAAAGCGAGTCTTAGAAAGGAGACTTTGGATTAAATTATCAGCCAACTGAGGTCGCCCCGCCCAGCGCGGAGGTATGATTACGACAAGCATGGGCTGAATTAGCGTTGAGTTACTTAATATAGATGGTTGCGTCAAAAGTTGAATTCACACACAAAAACGCCCTTTAGATGGCGGAATCGAGCTTTCCTCTGAAATACTTTTGACGCTGATGTCAAGATAAGCTTGACCCATTCCCCAAGGCATTCTAACAAAATGGCCAAAAACAGCGATAACAGGACTAAAAAATGTGTTTCAGGGTAGGTTTTGATGGAGCCTCTAAATCTTATATTTGAATGCTCCCATTGCCAGGGGAAATGGGTTGGATTGTTGTATTGCTGTCTTGGCTGGAACAACCAAATGGTTTTAGACCGTATGGGTCGAATGGCTTGGTTTTATGCTTGTTTCCCGATGTTCTTTCAAACGAGCATCTCGGAAAATTGTCACTACTATATATGCACCCCAATAGGCCGCTTAAGGTAATGGTAAATGCCGGAAGAACACAATATAATAGCTCCGTGATCGGCTTGTTTGGCAAAAAACAGGTGCTGTCCTAGTATTAGTAATTCAACGTTTCCCTGCTGTCGGCACTAAGCCCGACGTAGTCTGCTATTTTATGGCGATATCCCCCCGTTGGCACGCGTTATAGGATCATCCGATTAAACATCTGTGATTGTTTTACGTATGATCTTACTCGCGAAACCTACAGTCAAATGGTCGATATTCGACAGGTATATGACAATACCTGCGCCATTATGACTGATTATTTATAGATTGGAGTATAGAAGATGCAATCCTTAACAATTTTAGCCGCCGCCGATTTTATCGGCATTCTCCTTGGTGCTGTTGGTGGATTGGTTGTTGGTGTGGCGGTTTTTTGGGCCATCCAGCGTGTCACCGGGAAATCCCACATTCAGGCCGCCAAACAGCAGGCCGAGACCGTCGTCCATGACGCCCGGTTGCAGGCTGAAAACATTCTCAAAACCATCCAGTTAGAGGCCAAATCCGACGCCATCAAGAGACGTGAAGAATTTGAAAAGGAGACCACCGAAGTCCGAAACGAACTTCGTGAAACGGAGCGACATCTCAGCAAGCGTGAGGACATGGTCGATCGAAAATGGGAAAGTATCAACGCCAAGGAACGGGAACTGGAAAACCGCGACAAGAAAAACGCCGAGAAGGAGCGTGAACTGGCCAACAAAGATAAACAATTGACAAACACCCTGACCGAACAGCGTGCACAACTACTGCGTATTGCCAACATCACGGCCGAAGAAGCCAAGGAAATTCTCCTGTCACGCCTGGAAGACGAGGTTACACACGAAGCCTCAAATCTCATTGAGCGGGTCGTCAACAAGGCCAAAGAGGAAGCCGACTCCCGCAGTCGTGAGATCACCTTGAATGCGATTCAGCGGTACGCTGCCGAGCACACCTGTGACAATACCGTCTCTACCGTCGATATTCCCAACGACGACATGAAAGGAAGAGTCATTGGTCGCGAAGGTAGAAACATCCGTGCATTTGAAAAAAGCACCGGTGTTGATGTCATCATCGACGATACTCCGGGCGTGGTAGTGGTTTCGGCTTTTGACCCTATTCGCCGTGAAGTGGCTCGCATCAGCCTGGATAAGCTCATTCAGGATGGACGTATCCATCCGGCTCGTATCGAAGAGATCGTTGCGGAAACTCAAAAAGAACTCGATGGCAAAATTATAGAAATCGGCAAACGAGTCACTCTCGAAACCAACGTAAATGGCCTAAGTAGTAAACTGCTGCCATATCTGGGACGGTTAAGCTATCGAACCAGTTATGGACAGAACGTATTGCGTCACAGCGTCGAGGTCGCTTTTCTCAGTCAGTCTATGGCCGAGGAACTAGGGCTCGATGGCGCATTGGCCAGACGTTGTGGACTGCTCCATGACATCGGCAAGGCTGTGGATCATGAAATCGAAGGCGGTCACCCCGAAATCGGCGCCGAGTTGGCACGTAAACTCAAAGAATCGCCCACTGTCATTAACGCAATCGCCGCACACCATGGCGACGTACCAGCCACCACCCCTTATGCTCCCCTGATATCCGCCGCTGACGCCATGAGCGCCTCCCGACCCGGAGCACGCCGCGAAACCCTTGAACGTTACATCAAACGACTCGAAAGCCTCGAGGCCATCGCCAACGGATTCGACGGAATAAAACAAGCATTTGCTATACAAGCCGGTCGTGAAATACGTGTTATCGTCGATCCGGAATTCGTTGACGACTCAACCGCATGGAAAATCGCACGCGACATCGCCAAAAAAGTAGAGGATGAGTTGACTTACCCAGGCGAAATTAAAATTACTTTACTGCGTGAAGTTCGTTGCACCGAATATGCCCGCTAATCCGGATGATCTTGATGCAATAATATTTTTCTGCCAGAGTTATGAAAGTGCGTTATGCAAATTAAAGTGCTTTGTATAGGCGACCTGGTCGGTCGGCCTGCTCGCCACATCCTGGCCGAGCACCTTGCCCGCATTGTCAAGGAGCACCAGATCGATTGTGTTATCGTTAACGCCGAAAACGTTGCCGGCGGCTCCGGCATAACCGTCAAGATCTACGAAAAGCTACTCAGATACGGCGTTCATCTGATAACACTTGGCGACCACATTTATCGCAAACGTGAAATTATCGATGTGCTCCATAACTCAGACCGCATCGTTCGTCCTGCCAACCTTTCGCCTCAGTCTGCCGGTCGTGAATGGGCCGTTTACACCACTGCCCCTGGGCCACAGGTCGCTGTCGTTTCCATACTGGGCAGAATGTTCATGAACATTCCCGCTGACAATCCTTTTCATGCTATCGACAGAGTCCTGGCCAAAATTCCCTCCGACATAAGAATCAGGATAGTTGACATTCACGCCGAAGCCACCAGCGAAAAAATCGCCATGGGTTGGCACCTCAACGGCCGGGTAAGTCTTGTTTTCGGCACCCACACTCACGTTACTACCGCCGATGAAACCATCCTCGACCAGGGTACCGCGTACATCACCGATTTAGGCATGACCGGCGCCCACAGATCCGTTTTAGGTCGCAATATAGATCCGGTCCTCAAAAACCTGACCGTACAAATGCCATACCCCTACAGCATCGCTACCGGCGACCTGAGAATTAACGGTATTATCGTGACGATAGATTCCAACAGTCGGCCACCCGGCCTCGCCACCCACATCGAACGAATCTGCATCAAAGACAGCACCATAGAAGACCAGCAGCCTTACGACGCTGACGACGGAAAACCAAACATCGCCCTTTTTTAATCCCCAACCCACCCCCCCACTCAGCCAGCCAGCCACACAGTCCCCCCTGGCCGCCTTGGCCATGCCAGCGGTGCGCTCAGTTTAAGTTGCCGGCGGAAGCCGGCAACTTGTGGCCCCGTGCCTCTTCTATCTTCCTGCCTGCCCCCTCATGCCTTCTTATAACTTTTTAAACTCCAAGCAGTTGCTTCGCCACATCGACCGCGGTAGCGGCATCCGGCGCATAGCCCTGTGCGCCAATTTTGTCGGCATATTCCTTCGTCACAGGCGCTCCGCCGATCATTACCTTCGTATCAATGCCGGCTTTGCTAAATGCCTGCACCGTCTTATCCATCATCGGCATAGTCGTGGTTAACAGGGCCGAAAGCCCAACCGCCTGAGCCTTATTCCTCTTAATTGCTTCGATGAACTTCTCCGGCGTCACATCGACGCCCAAATCAATAACGTTGAACCCGGCGCCTTTGAGCATCATACTAACCAGGTTTTTGCCGATATCGTGCAGATCACCTTTGACCGTACCGACAACAACCGTTCCGATTGGCTTCACTCCGGCTTCGACCAGTTTAGGCTCGAGCACCTCCATAGCAGTTTTCATCGCCCGGGCTGCAATCAGTACCTCAGGGACATAAACCTCATTTTTCTTGAACGCCACCCCTATCACGCTCATACCGGCGACCAGACCGTCCTGAAGAATCTCTTCCGGTCTGATCCCTTCGGCCAAAGCCTCAGCAGTAATTTTCTTGGCGCTATTTTGATCACCCTTAATCACAGCGTTTTTTAGAGCTTCCATATCAGCCATGAATCACATCCTTACTCTAGCGGCCGATACCAAACAAAACCATCGGAACCGTTGTCTCAGCCGTAACAAAAGTTCCAAACAAAACTCCTTTTTTCAAACCAAGCTGGCTGGATATATTAGCACAAACTCAACGAAAACCATAAGATAAAAATACAAATTTTGCTATTTTCAGCGGTTTTTTGTAAAATGGACCATTATGAGATTTGCAGTAGTTTATTGGATTTTCCGCGGAATAGGGAATATAACCTCTTGAAAACAAACAAGTTATCCGCTTCCGCCGAAGGATGTGACAACGGTACACGAAGTTACTGTGTTAAGCCGACTTTTTTGGAATATACCTAGTTTTTGACGCCAACATCGTTTTTATGAAGGAAATGTAGCATGCGTATGAATCTGGCAGCAATTTTGTGTTTGGGCATTTTGGTTGGTTTTGCCGGTCAGTCGGTCGGTATGGAGCTTGTTGAATCGGCCGGTGCGGAGCTTGTTAAAGAGATAACCTGTACGGGTAAGGTGGTTGATTCTGAAGGGCAGGGCCTTGCCGGGGCACAAGTCAAATTATACCAATTTAAATATTATGTGGGGGCGAATTCGTACGATACCGAGTCGGTGGAGGAAAAGACGACCGGAGCGGATGGGACGTTTTCTTTCAGTATAAGCGTTGATGCCAGTGAGTATCGCTACAGGACCGGGACCATTGTGGCTCAAAAGGAAGGTTTGGCTATAGGCTGGGCTGACTGGAGGATGCGGGAGGATCAGGATGTTGATAAGATCGAGCTGGGTCAGGCGAAGGAACTGGCCGGTATGGTGGTGGATGAAAAGGGTGAACCTGTTGCCCAGGCAAAAGTAAGTATCTATCAGATAATGATCAGGCAAGGGGATAATCGCCGATATCTGGGATACAAAGCAGCGTCAGGATTGCTTACGGTCGATACCGATGCGGCGGGCAAATTCTTGTTCACTAACCTGCCGGTAGGGGTAACGGTTGAATTTCTGGTCACGAAAGCAGGTCGGGCTGCAGTATGCACGTATGAACCTGTAAGCTACCGAAGAGAGAAAATGCAATTTGCGCCGGGCCAGGCGGATATCAAAATTGTGATGCCTATCGAGGCGAAAATCGAAGGTATGGTTGTGGAAAAGGGCACTGGTAAAGCGGTCTCGAATGTGGTGCTAATGGTGCTGTGTGGAGAAGATCAGCAGGTTTATGGGCAGAAACCGTTGAGTTCCAAAGAAGACGGAACGTTTGGATTTGATAGTCTCAACGCCGGGAAGCATATTTTGCATCTTGTCCCGCCGCTCACGCAACGAGAAGGTCCGGCTGATTGGGTAGGCGGGCCGGTGGAAGTGACGGTGGAGGTGGGCGAGACTAAAAGCGGTGTGAAATTTGAGGTCAGTAAGGGTGGCCTGCTGGAGGTTTTGTTTACCGAGTCTGTGAATAAGAAACTGCTCGAAGAAACAATCGTAAGCGTTCAGGATAAAGCAGGCGGTCCGTGGTTCTACGAGCGCTCCGACAAGGACGGAGTGGCTGAAATACGTTTGCTGCCTGGCGAATACCAGATAAGCAGGGTTTACAAGGAAGGCTATTTCAGAGATCGACAAGAAGAAGCAGTCACAATCGAGGAGAACAAAACTGTCCGCTTAGATGTGCAAATGTCGCCTATGCCAACAGTAACAGGAGTGCTACGTGATGAGGCGGGCAAGCCGGTGGAAGGAGCGTCAGTCGAAATATGCCCTTCGGGCCGTGGTACAGGAAGCTCAGATGCGCAGGGCAAATTCGAGGTTAAGTGGGATCCCAGCTCGTTGGATCGGAAGGAGACTACCCATTGCCTGGTAGTGCGGCATCAGGAGCGGAATCTGGCGAAAATCGAGGTGATAGAGAAAGATATCAAAACAGTCGATGTGAAACTTATACCGGCAGTGGTATTTACCGGCAAGGTTGTCGATACCGAAGGCAAAGGGATTAGCGGTGTCAAGATTACGGTTACGCTACAAATGAGCCCCT
Source organism: uncultured Pirellulales bacterium (assembly GCA_964537505.1). GTDB lineage: Bacteria > Planctomycetota > Phycisphaerae > Sedimentisphaerales > SM23-30 > DAINBT01. Next base: position 13,095 of record CAZICK010000071.1, on the reverse strand, counting down.
GGGATTTGAGTATCACCGACTCAAGGCAGGGTACAGTGGTGACCGATGCCAAGGGCAAATTCGAGATCAAGGCTATCCCGCCGGGACATGAATACAAACTAAATGCCAGGATAGAAGGATATGGCCAGGATGAACTCAAGGTTTTAGCTGATGATGCGGTTAATAATCGTCTGGATGTGGGGCAGTTAACTTTGGCCCGGGCGAACCTGTTGATAACGGGCATGGCGGTGGAAAAGGGAACCGGCAAACCAGCCGAGGGTGCACGACTGTGGGTAACACGAGTCCCGAAGAAACCGAATTCCGGGCAAGTCTCTACCGCCGTCTCAAAGAAAGACGGGACATTTACTATCGGTGACCTTGAGGCGGGCAAGTATATTCTGAAGCTTGATCCGCCGCGAAAAGGTCCGGCCAATTGGCTGGCGGAGCCAATGGAAGTAACGGCAGAAGCGGGCAAGACGAAAAACGGTGTAAAATATGAGGTCAGTAAGGGCGGCCTGCTGGAGGTTTTGGTTACCGAATCGGTGAATAAGAAACCGATCGAAAAAGCAGACGTGAACGTTCGGGACCAAGCACGCGATCAGTGGTTCTCCGGGCGATCCGACAAGGACGGAGTGGCTAAAATACGTCTGCTGCCGGGCGAATACCAGATGAGTGGGATTTACAAGGAAGGCTATGCCAGAAATGAACAAAAAGAAGCAATCACAATTGAAGAGAATAAAACTTTCCGTTTAGAGATACAACTGCCGCGCATACCAATAATAACTGGAGTGGTGAGCGATGAAGCGGGCAAGCCGGTGGAAGAGGTGGCAGTCAAAATATGCCCTATAGGCCGTGGTACAGAAAGCTCAGATGCGCAGGGCAAATTCGAGGCAAAATGGGATCCGGCCAGTTGGAGCAATAGTGAAATTCCGTTAGTGCTTCTGGTGGCACAGTGCGTAGAGCGGAATCTGGTAGCGGCGGTCGAAATAGAAGAAAATACCAGGACAGTCGATGTGAAACTTGTACCGGCGGTGGTATTTACCGGTAAGGTTGTCGATCCCAAAGGCAAAGGGATTCCTGACATCAGGATTAGTGTTAAATTATGGGCGTCCGGTTGGGGTTCGACCATCAATGGCCGGGGGCAGCCGGTGACTGATGGCGAAGGTAAATTTGAACTCAGAGCTATCCCGCCGGGGTATAAATACAGCATATCCGCCCGGGCCGAGGGGTACGGCAAAAATACAATGAACGACATTTTAGCAAATGATGCGGTGGACAATCGTCTGGATGTGGGGCAGTTGATTTTGGCTGTGGCTGACCAGTCGGTAAGCGGCAGGGTGGTGGACGACGAAGGCAACCCGGTGGAAAACGTGAACGTAGATTGCTACGGTGATAACCAACCCGGCCGCCCCAGCGTTAAAACCGATAAAGATGGAAAGTTTATGATAGAAAAACTTTGTCCCGGCGAAATACGCGTCAGCGCAAACCTTAGCGTGGATCAGAAGCGGTTGTACAGAAGTGTTCGGACCGAAGGTGGGGTTACTGATTTAGAGATTGTAGTTGCCGAGAAGGGATCGGGTTCCCGTCGGTTTGTGCCGAAGCAGCCGCCGTCGCTGGTGGGCAAGGCCTTGCCGGATTTGAAAGCGGTGAACGTTGCGCTCAACCCGAACGACATCAAGGATAAGCTGTTGTTGGTTTGCTTTTGGGATATGCAGCAGCGGCCGTCGCGGCATTGTGTGAAGAATCTGGCTGAAATGGCCGAGGCGCTCGCTGCCAAGGGCGTAACTACAATTTCTGTGCAGGCTTCCAAGGTAGATGAAAAAGACCTGAAATATTGGATTGAAAAGCTCAACATTGGTTTTCCGGTCGGCGTGATCGAAGGCGACGAGGAAAAAACGAAGTTTGCCTGGGGCGTACGCGCCCTGCCCTGGCTGATCCTGACCGACCGAAACCATGTTGTTGGTTCCAACGGCTTTTCACTGATCGAACTCGACGAAAAACTTAAAACAATCAATGGAGACTGAAGCAACGGCATGAACTTAAACGAGATATTACAATTAGCTCAGGAGGCGGCCAGAGCGGCCGGTGATTACGCCCGTAGCAAGATCGGCTCGGCCCAGGTTAGCCTCAAGGCCGCCGAACAAATTGTCACCCAGGTCGATCAGCAATGTCAAAAAATGATTGTAGATCGTATTCTGGAGGGGTTTGGCGATCATGGGATAATTGGTGAAGAAGGCACGGCCGATCGGACACTCAAACGCCCTCCTACCGGCGATGAAGATATTTGGTGGATTATCGATCCGCTTGACGGAACCCGCAATTACGCTCATGGCGCCGTCCAGTACGCGGTTTCCATCGGCGTGATGCGTGACGGTCTGCCTGTCGCCGGGGCAATTTATGATCCCAGTACCAATATGATGTTTTCCGCCCGGCAGGGCGGGCCGGCTCAGTGTAACGGACAAATAATTCACTGTCGGGACGAAATCCTCAACAGTAACAGTCAATTGGCGATCTCGGGCAATATCTTTGACTGGCTGCCATTGTGCGTAGCGGAAATTATGGAAAAATACACATATATGAATCTGGGCAGTGCCGCTTTGCATTACGCTTATGTGGCTATGGGAGCGTATTCGGCTGCCTTTGCCGGGGAGGTCAAGCTCTGGGACATCGCCGCCGGGGCCATTATCAGCCAATGTGCCGGGGCTGTCGTTAACGATCTGAGTGGTAACCCAAGATTTCCCATCAACCCACACGACTACCAAAGTCAGCCTTTGCAAATCATCATCGGGGCGGATTCCATCCAGCGGCAACTGAACGAAATTTTCTCAAGAACATGACCATCACGATTCACAATCCTTTTGACGCCAACATCACTATCGGTTATCGATATCGGTTCATTTCCCTGCCGACATCACGTTTCATCTGTCGATCTTTCATTTTGTTACGTTTGTCGCTGTAGGTTTTGCCGCGTGCCAAAGCGATCTCCACTTTGGCCAAACCCCTGCTGAAATAGATACGCGTAGGCACCATCGTCAAACCTTTTTGACTGAGTTTGCTCTCGATTTTTTGCAGTTCGCGTTTGTGTACCAACAGTTTGCGTTCCCGCGTCGGATGGTGATTCATGATATTGCCGTGATCGTAAACCGCTATGTTACATCCCACCAGGTAAAGTTCACCTGCGCGGATTCGGCAGAATGCCTCTTCCAGGCTTGCCTTACCCTGACGAAGGCTTTTTACCTCGGTGCCGAGCAGGACAATCCCGGATTCAAGTTTTTCCAGCAGATCGAAGTTGAACCCGGCCTTTTTGTTGACGATTCTTGGGCCGCCGGCTGCCTTGCCGGAAGAGTCTGATTTGTGGGGTTTCTTGCCCATGTTTGCTGATATTCCTGGCTATGAATACATTTGTTATACCCAATGGGTTGACAATTCCTGGCAGGATCGATTGTAACGGTTTTCAGGACAAGTAAATACACAAAAATGGGGAAATTCGATCGTTATGAGTATAATACAGCAATCAAACGCGCACTACCGCAGCATTTTTTTACAACGGAGCAGCTCGGCAACGCTCCATGCCTGGGCGATGCATCCTTTTGGACGATGGGGGAAATCGCCGTCGAATATCTCCGAGACGCTACCCAGACAACCGTCATGATCAAGATGGTCCAGCAGAGGCGTTATCATCTCGTATGCCTGATCCCGGGCAGCGGCGGAAAAGTCGTTAACCTTCAGGAACGCTTCGATAAAAGGCCCCAACAGATAAGCCCATACGGTTCCCTGATGATAGGCACTGTCACGCTGAAACTGGTTACCGCTGTAGCGGCCCTGGTATCGGCTGTCGCGTGGGCTGAGACTGCGCAGGCCATAAGGAGTAAGCAGATGCTCCTCTACGGTCCGCACGACCGCGATCCGCTGATCAGCAGTAAGAGCCGAAAACGGCAGCGAAACAGCGAAAATCTGATTGGGCCTGATGGCTCTGTCGGGCAAGCTGTCCGGGAAAATACAGTCGTACAGGCAATGGTCCGCGTCATTCCAAAACAAACGACGAAAACTATCTTCAACACGCTCAATCTGCCCAAGGTAATACTCACGTTCAGTCGGACTGACAGCGGTTTGGGCCAGGATATGCAAAGCATTGAGCCATAAGGCGTTGATCTCCACCGCTTTGCCGTAACGCGGCGTGAACGCGACGTTGTTACACTTGGCGTCCATCCATGTCAACTGCGTATGCGCATCACCGGCGGTGATAAGACCGTCTTCGTCGGCATGGATGTTATCTCTGGCGCCGGAGCGGTAAGCGTCCGTGATCTGAACGATGGCAGGACGAAGATGTTCCTGAAAGCTTTTCTGATCGTCGGTAGCCAACAAGTACTGGTAGGCGGCATTGATGTACCATAACGAAGCGTCAACACTGTTATAGTGGGGTGCGCCGCCATAGTCGTCAAACCGGTTGGGTATCTGACCCCGGTCCAGGACAGCGCCGAAAGTGGAAAGCGCATCGTGAGCCTCGGTAAAACGACCGGTACTCAGCAACAGACCCGGCAAAGAAATAAACGTGTCACGTCCCCAATCGGCAAACCAGTGATAACCGGCTATGACACTGGTGGAATGATGGCCCTGATCGTTGATCTGTCGGTGAACAATGAACTGATCCGCCGCCTGAGCCAGGGTTTTTTCGTAATCGTCCCGTGTTTCGGCCCAATTGAAAAGCTCCTGCCGGCGATGGTGCAGTGATCGGATAAGTCCGTCAACGTCGATCTCCAACGGACCAGGTCGCTGCAGACCGGCGGTAGCCTGCATTATTAGCATCACCCGGCTCGGGCAGCTAAGGGTGGTATTGAAAACACCGGAAGCCCAGACGTCTTCGTAATCGTGCTGGCCCCGCTCGGCCTCCCGGCGATATCGCATGGCATACCACCAATTGGCGCCAGACTCGAATGTGCTCTGCGGGCAGATAAAATGGACGGCCGGGCCATTGGGGTCAAGTACATGAACAGTAAACACATCGTTATTCCGGTCGAGGGTCAAACAAGTCGAGGACGACTGGAGAGAATGGAAGTCGCGTAAAGCGACAAGCGGCGTCATGGTAAACCGGACCCGGTCGGTGACGCCGGAAAAATCATAACATACAACCAGCAAGTCCCGGTCATGGGCCAAATAAATGGATTTCTCCACTTTCAGGCCATCCAGTTCATAACAAAAATGCACCCCGGCATCGCGACGAAAATGTTTTAAGAAACGATAGCCCTGGGGATGCAGACGGTCGGAAAACTCGAAGTTGGACAAATCATAGCTGCAACCGCCAAACTGAACCGTTTCCAAAAGATTCGAAAGCATTACCATTCGCTCGACAGGAGGGTGCAGCGAAGCGACCAGCAATCCGTGGTACCGCCTGGTATTACAGCCTAAAACAGTGCCGGATGCGTAACTACCCCGATCATTGGTCAGAAGCCATTCCTTGTCCAACAACTCACCTATGTTGTCTGGGCAAATCGCCAGACCGGGATCGTCGGTTTGAAGCTGAGTGCTCGGCATTTATTATGTCTCCTCGGCTCTCGGATCGTAAGGATATTATCGGTCCAATCCCGGCTGCAGCGGTTCAGTCACTGCACATAGTGCCAACATCGGCCATTTGGGATGGTACAATTACTCGGCATTCTGTCAAGGTCAAAACACATTGGCTGCCAGAATACTCTAAATCAGCCTTGGTTGCCAATAGAATCCGGGCAATTGGGCAAAAAACGTGAAACCAACCATTGCTCTTTTGTTTAAGGGGATTTACAATACGTCGGACGGCCTGATGTCCGGCATGATGGGGCGGTGTGGCCTTTTTTTTGTATTACGGCCCGCTGTCCGGCAGATTGGGCAATGTGGTTTTTGGGCTGTCGAGGCGGTGAGTTTTGGGAGTTTGAATGAAAAAGAAGGCTAAGACACTGATATGGCTGATAGTAGCGTTTGCAGCGATAGCCTTTTTGGTTGGTAATACCGACCGGGCCAAGTTCAAAGAGGCGATTACCGGCATCAGTTGGCACTGGGTGGTCTGGGCGGTGCTGTTACTGCTAACCGCTCAGACTATTTTGGCCAGTCGCTGGGTTCTGCTGTTACAGGTCCATAAGGTGTATATTTCACTCTATCAGGCGGTCAAACTGACGTATTTGGGACTGTTCTATAACAATATGATGCCGGGAGCCGTGGGCGGCGACATTATCAAGGGTTGGTATATTACCCGGCACGGCACCAAAGATCAGCGGGTAAAAGCGGCGGTGACAGTATTTGTGGATCGGCTCGTCGGACTGATCGGAATAATCATGGTGGGGTTGATCGCCAGTTTCTTTGTTCGTGGAAAGATGGAGTACGAAGGCATCCAGGTTCGCTGGGTGGTATGGGGTGTTTTTGCCGCGATGGTACTGGTTTCGATAGTATTTCTGAGCCGTCGTGTCCGGCGTTTACTGATGATCAGTCAACTGCTGGAAAAACTGCCTTTCGCCAAGATTTTGCGCCAGATCGATGAGGCGATTCGTATCTATCGTCGCCATATTCCAATTATGTTGATGACGATGCTGCTGACGGCCATTCTTCAGGGGTTGGCGATAGTAGCGATATGGATGCTGACCCAGGCGCTACATCTTGAGAATGTGACTTTTGTGCAGTGCCTGATTATCATGCCGATAGTGTGGGTGGTCAGTTCGGCCATTCCCGTGCCAGGCGGGCTGGGAATTATCGAGAACCTGGTTACCTATCTTTTCTGCGTGGTCATCAACCCGGACCAGCCGGGCCAGGCCATCGATCAGGCCGTAGCCATGGCCTTGATGTACCGACTGCTGTATCTTTCGTGCTCTATGCCGGGAGCGCTTGTGCCGATTTTTGGCGGTCATCTGCCCAAGGCCGACGAAATGCAACGCGAATTGGAACAGCAGTCCGATAAGGAGTAGGTAAACAGATGGGCAGTGGGCAAATAAATGGGTGAGCAGATGAGTCAGGATGTAATCATTTATCTGGGACTACCTTTGCTGGGATATTTGTTGGGCGCTATTCCATTTGGTCTGCTTATCGGACTGGCAAAGGGAATCGATATCCGCAAGCAGGGTAGCGGCAACATCGGCGCGACCAATGTCGGCCGCATTTTGGGCCGAAAATGGGGATACATCTGTTTTGTCCTGGATGTGGCTAAGGGACTGGTTCCGGTTCTGTGGGCCGGTGGTTTTCTGCGTCGCACAGCAGAGATGACAGTTTCCCACGGCACACTCAGCCAACTCGGCCAGTTGGCCTGGCTGGCCATGGGAGCCGGCTGTATCCTGGGACATATATTTTCAGTTTATCTGCGTTTCCGCGGCGGTAAAGGCGTAGCAACTTCATTGGGCGTGATATTAGGTGTATGGCCTTACTTTACGCTAACCGCGGTGGTAGTCCTTGCGATATGGGTGGGAGTATGGGGGATGTGGCGTTATGTGTCGCTGGCTTCGATCACGGCGGCAGTCACCTTTCCGATCGCCTTTGTGGCTCTGATCTGGCGTCTGAAACAATGGGCCTTTGCCGATTTGATTCTGCTGTTTGTTTTTAGTTGCCTTATAGCGGTACTGGTGGTGGTCCGTCACCGCTCTAACATCGCCAGGTTACTGGCCGGCACCGAGAACCGCGGCCAAAAATCGTAAGCTCATTTTCCATCTGAAACTTTGTTCAGGAAGTTTTATTGGTTAAATAAACTCCGGCAATAACCAGAACGGTGCCTGCGAATAAAGATAAAGTAATCACTTCTTCAAGCAGAACAAAGGCGATGGCGATAGCGAATATCGGGACAAAATTGATAAACAACCCAGCCCTTGTAGGGCCGATCTGTTTAACTGCCTGATAATACCAGACAAATCCTATCACCGTTCCGAAAACGCTCAGATAAAAAATGCTCAGCCAGTCGATGGCCCAATAACCTGTTATATTTTGCGATATTCCTTCGTAACAAGCCGGGATCAACAAGGCAACAGTGCCTACTACCGAAGAATAGGCCACCGAAGCAATCGGCGAAAGGCCGTCCATGACTGCTTTACCGATCAGGGAATAGGCCACCCAGCACAAAACACAGCAAAAGATACAAAGCTCTCCCCAGCCCAGGGTGCCCTGAAATACCCCGAGCAGTTTTCCTTTAGATATAACGATTATCGCTCCCATTACAGAAATCACAATTCCAGATATTCTGATCAGATTCAGCCGCTCCCGAAACAGCCAGGATGAAAAGACAGCGATGAACACCGGGCTGGTCGCGATAATAAGAGAAGCCCGACCAGCTTCGATCATCTGAAGCCCCTTAAAGAAACATACATTGTATATAAATATACCTGTCATTCCTAAAAGAAGGATAGGAACAATCTGTCTGCCTTTCAATCTTGGCAGTTTGCCTTCGATTTTCCAGGTAATGAAAAGTAAGAACAAAGAAGCTATGACAAACCGTAAAAAAGAAATGGAAAACGGCCCGATACGCTCGCTGACGATTTTTCCGGCTGTAAAGGTGCCACCCCAGAACAGCGCTGTCAACAATAACTTAGCGTATGTAGGCCATTGGTGGTTCACGACAATCGCCAGGGACTGCGCATGGCACGCGTGAGCATACGGTTGGCCTGATCGTCATTGACAAAACGTTCATTTTCCAGATCCCATACGAGTTTGCGTTCGAGGCGTGTGGCAATATCAGCCAGGTGGCATAGAATATCAGCCTGCACAGCGTCGTCAATGTGGGAAACCGTTTTGCCGCGGGTTTTTATGGCGTCAAGAAAGTTCCTGCCGTGATGGTTGCTTTTGGGCAGATGAATTTCATTCGGGCCGATCACCGACTTCAGCAGTGACTTGGGATGAGCGTTAATGCCCCCGCGATCGACGTGCACCCACCCTTCGGTGCCCTCGAAAAGGGTGCCGTGACCGTCATTGACACCGAAACGCTGGCGCCAATCGTCCGGTATGCGATGGTCCGTAAAGTTCATCGTTATTCCGCCGGCATACTTGAAGGTAACCATCCATTTAGTCGCAGTATCGGTGGGGCCTTCGGTGGGAAACTCACCAGTGCCGGAGACTTCGACCGGGCCGGTCAGCTTTTTCCCGCCGCCCCAAAGAGCGATGTCCAGCGGGTGAACGCCCCAGCCGGCTATGAATCCAAGGGCAAAGTCGGAATGAAACCACCAGTACTTTTTCTCCCACACGCTGGAGCAAAGGTCTTCGTCATAGGGCCTGTAAGGCGCCGGTCCGAGCCATAAATCATAATCGAATCCATCCGGCACCGGGGAGAACAGTATGTGCTTTCTTGTTTCACTGCCGGGCGCCCAGACGTATATGGTATGCAGTTTACCGATACGCTCGTTGAGCGCCAATTCGCACGCCTGACGGAAATTGGCGTCCGATCGCTGCTGGGTTCCGAACTGAAATACAGTTCCATAGCAGTGCACCGCGTCGCGCAACGCCTGATCTTGGGCCAGCGACATACCCATAGGTTTTTCCAGGTACATATCCTTACCTGTTCGAGCCGCTTCCAGTCCCACCAACACGTGCCAATGGTCCGGCGTACCGATCACCACACCGTCGATATCGTCACGAGCCAGCAGATCACGATAATCGTTATAGACTTCGCATCCTTTGCTGCCGTAGTGTTCATCCACCAGTTGTCGGCGTTCTTCGCGGACCTGTCGTTTTACATCACAGATGGCAACAACCTGCGCATCTTCTTGGTGTAGCAAACCGCTGGTTACGCCAAAACCCTGTGGTCCGGCGCCGATGTTGCCGATGGTAATCCGATTGCTCGGAGCTACACTACCGGACTGGCCCAGCGCCGAGGCGGAAACCAGGTATGGCAAAGCCGTCGTGCCGGCCGCCATAGTCGTTGCTCGTTTAAGAAACTGACGTCGATTAAAATTTTTTGGTGACATTTAACAATCTCCACATTTGTTTACTCAGACCATTGTCCATTGAGACTATAATTGAAGCGTACGCGAATTTGTATTCAATTTACGCTTTCTCACTCAGTTAACATAACACCTCTCTTATCAGCTCGACCACTTCTGCAAACGCTTGGCTGAAAGTTTTACCGCCTCGGCGCCGGCAACTTCCAGCGTTGTCGGCCCGTCAAAACCCTGCTTCAGCAGGGCTTTGACTATCGCAGGGATATCCACAACACCGTCACCAAGCGGAATAATGCTCATGCCGCAGCCATATACATTACCCCGTTTGGAAATCCATTCCTTGGGCATATCTTTCCAATGCACATGTTTAATTCGGCTGCCGAAGGTCTTGATAAAATCCAGCGGCTCACTGCCGCCCAGCCAGCTATTGCCGGTATCGAGACAGATGCCGATAGTTTCTTCGTGACCAAGCTCCTCCAGCAGAGCTGCCATATCCTTAACCGAATCTGTCACCACGCCATGCGGTTCCAGCAGAATTTCTATTCCCAACTCCTCGGCCCATTCGATCGGCGATTGCAGTTTTTGCCTGATAGTGAACAGTCTTTGGGCCGGGCTGAGGTTTTCACCGAACGGGGTCTTAGGATCGCCTTCGGTAGTGATAACCTGTTTTACGTCCAGCAGCTTCGCCAGGCGAATGGCCTTGATAATTTCGTATGTACCGTACACATCCGGCCCAGCCGGGTCGAGAAGGTTGGCATGGGCGCACACACAGGTCAAAGTCAGTCCGGCATCCTGAACCATTCGGCGAATCCTGGCCGGATGACTATCCAGACTGAGCGAAGCGGTAAAGCCATATTCCACACCCAGCATTCCACCATTATGGTTATCTGTCAGATCGGCATACTTAATGCCCATTTCAGCTATCGCTTCGAACTGCCGTTTCATTGGCGCAAACGGTTCTATCAACGCAAAACATCCTATTATCATTTTTGTCTCCCTTTCCTGCCTGGCTCAATTGAGTTCCATTAATCGGTCAGTTTGAATATTTATTGTCCGACGGACCAGCGGATCGCCTGGGTCAATATCTTAAGATAATTTTCGTTGGCATAGATACTCGTCCCATGACCCTGCATAATATAACACACATTCGCATTGCCATATTTTCTCACCCAGCACAGGGCTTTATCACTTGTCGGCTCATCGGTGCTCAGCAGTATGTGATTGTCAGGCTCGAATACGCACTTCTTATACGTCTCGTCACGAACCGCAAAATCACTCACTCCGCGCGTAACAGCGTGATTACCGTCTTCCACATGCACTGCGATATCCACGTCGTCCTTATATGTACTCGCTTGCTGTTGCACTCCATTTTCCTCAACTGCTTTCAGATAGTATTTACCACCTATGATTTTCTGAAATTCCGGCCAGCCCTGAAATGCCCCTATCGAGTGATGCATGGCTACCACTCCGATACCTTTGTCCAGCAAACCGATAAAGTTCTTTTGTCGTTTAGGCGAAATGTCTTGTGTCATATTATACAGGACTATCACATCGTAGTCCCACCCGCTTATATCTTCGAATATCTCGCTGTGATCCTGCTGGGTGGCATGAACATACTCAAAACCGGCAAACATCTTCAAAAAACTCTCCTGTTCGAAATCATGCCCACCGGTGATAACGACTACCTTGATAGTTTTGTCGATCTTCCCCAGAATTTCATCTGTCTTTTGACATACTGTTGCGTTCTTTACGACTGCCAAAACCTTTTCCAACGCCTGCCCAACCTTTTTCGGATGCGACTGCCAGATGGCCTCCGCGATCCGTACGATTGCCTGTCCGGCCTCGTCGGCCAAGGCCGAATCCTCCAGACTCCACAAAGCAACCTGTATCGCCGCCGGATTGTGAAATTGTCCGATCGCTCCCAGCAAAGCTTTTTTTTCTTCAGGCCGATCCGCCAACTGCAGCGCTTCCGCAATTATCTCAACCACTTTTTCCGGCGATTGATCTTTCGCCTTGCTCGAAAGGCTTGCCACGCCACGCAGCGCCAGTATCTTCGATTGCGAATCCTTTGTCTGGCGGGCAACCTTCAGCAAGTCCGTTAACGGTTTGCCGTCCGGCCAGTCGGCCAGCACACGAACAGCAAAAATCCTGATCTGCTCATCATCGCTGTCAAGAGCATTGCGGACCGCGTCTAACGCCTTTTCGCCGCCGAGTTTGCCAAGCACCAACAGCAGCGAACAGGTCGCATCAACGTTCGGAGCTGAACTCAGCTTTGCCCGTACAATAGCGGTACGATCATTTTCGTCCGTTATCTTCTGCGCCGCAGCCACAACCGCCATTTCCTTCTGATTCCGCATAGCGCCTTGGCCCGGCGGCATCAGCAGTTCCACCAGATCGGGTAAATCCTTCTCCGTAGCCAAAATCTGTAAAGCCTTGTAAGTCTCCAAACTCTGCCAGTTATCGAATTTTGCCATTTTCAGCAGTTCCGGCACCGCTTCAGTCGCGTAGCGGTCCGCCAGAGCGAGTATCAGTTCCGGCTTGACTGACAGATCCACCTCGGGGTTACTCAACATACCAATCATAGTTGCATTGACGTCCTTGCCACGCAGGCGGACCAGGCTCTCCCGAATAACCTCCAGTTCCGCATCTTCCGCTTTTACCGCTCGCTCGGCCAATATCTTCACATGCGAAGCACCACCCAGCCGACCAATCGCCGCCAACGCCGCCAAACGAACATCATGGTTGGGCTTCTTGCTGACTACGATAATATCTTCCAGAACTTCCGAGGCATCCAACTCGACAAGAACTGTAATGAACTGAACTTGTATGGCAGATGAATACGTCGGCAGCCATCTGACCAGAACTCGCGTATTAACCTGGCCCTTGATGGCCGGTATGCAACTTACCGCCACCGAGCGCATCGTACGATCTTTACCATCCAGAGCACGGAGAACCATATCTGCAGCTACATCTTTTCGACAGGCCACCATCCCGCGAAACGCCCCGACTCGAACATTTTTAGGCTCTTGAGGGGCGCACAGCGGCCAATAGATTGCCTCTGCCTCCTTATTCTTACCCGCAGCCGTCAACCGTGCGGCGCATTGCAAAAGCGGACTACGTAATAGCGGTTGCATCTTTTCCGGCAGTGTAGTCTTGGCATCGGACAAGGCCGCCCCAGCCGCAACGTTGCCGATCTTGCCCAACGCATCAATGGCCGCGTTTACAACATCAGGGTCTTTGT
>CAZICK010000070.1:0-20450 GCA_964537505.1 uncultured Pirellulales bacterium | reverse complement strand
GATACAGCAGTTCTTAGCCTCGTGTTCTGTACAGATTCTTATGAGGAACCATTTATATAATATAGTTTGTTTTTCAACCATAATTAACGGGCTTTTGCTGATGAGGTCCAAACATTTATGCCCAATGGGTACAGATGAGTAAATGAGTAGATAATGGGTATTTGATTTTGGGTGCGTTGCTCAATGTAGTCGGAGTACCTGTTAATTTTCACAATTTTTTCGAGGGTGAAGCGATGAAACAAAAGTTGTCTGGTTTGATTGGTGTTTGTATTTTGATTTCGGTTCTTGTCGGATGTGCCGGGACGCAAAAAACTGATCTGCACGGTCTGGCGGGAAAGTCAGACTCGGCAGGTGAAGTCATACCGGCCTTGCCGCCAATCGAGCCGTTGTTCGATTTTCCCGTGCGAGATACATCAATCTGCGTGGGACCAGATGGCACATATTATTTGACGGGTACTACGGGGCACCCGACCTGGTGGGAGACCAACGAGGGCGTGCGTGTGTGGAAATCTAAAGATCTGAAGAAATGGGATTTTCTCGGTTTGGTGTGGAGAATCGAGGAAGACGGTACATGGCAGAAGAAAACCGTGGATGGCAGACGTGCGGTGTGGGCTCCCGAAATTCATTACATAAACGGCACATTCTGGATTCCGTATTGTATGAATTACGAAGGTACAGGACTTCTCAAAAGTACCACTGGGAAAGCTGAAGGGCCGTATATGGACGTCAAGAAGGATGGGCCACTGACTGGTGAGATTGACGCGTCTTTGTTTCAAGATGATGATGGCAAGGTTTATTTTGTTTACCAAAATGGCAAGATCGCACGTATGAAGGATGATATGAGCGGATTGGCTGAGGAAAGCCGTATGCTCAAACCGAGCAACAATAAACATGTGGGATTCGAAGGGGCCTTCATAACAAAGATGGGTGCGAAGTATCTTCTGGTTTGTGCGGAATTCAACAGAAGGGGAAACGACGTAACGTACGATTGTATGATTGCCAGTTCCGAGAAGCTTTTCGGCCCTTATGGTGATCGCTATCTTGCCATTCTTCATGGTGGCCATAACATGCTGTTCAAAGACGTAGAAGGAAACTGGTATTCCACATTTTTTGGCGCCGCCAAAGTGCACGACAAGACCGCTCCATTTAATGAGAGGCCGGCTATTCTTCGAATTGAGACCGATGAGAACGGGAAGGTCCGGCCTTTGTTGTCCAAATGAATGGCGTTGACATTCATTTAAGCGTCCCGAAAAAAAACCTTGATAGATCGAGGTGATTTTTGTATATCCAATGGGTAGATGAGTAGATGGGTATTTGATTTTGGGTGCGTTGCTCAATGTAGTCAAAATACCTGTTAATTTTCACAATTTTTTCGAGGGTAAAGTAATGAGACGAAAATTGTTTGGTTTGATTGGTGTTTGTATTTTGATTTCGGTTCTTGTCGGATGTGCCGGGACGCAAAAAGCCGATCTGTATGGTCTTGCGGGAAAGTCACACTCTGCAGTGATGCCTGAACATCGGCACAGTTGGTGGACGGTCAGGCACGAACAGGTGCTGGATCAGGTTGGGCGAGGGAATGTAGATCTGATTTTTGTGGGCGATTCAATTACGCATGGATGGGATGATTCCGGGAAAAAGCTATGGGACAAGTACTATGCCCCTCGCAACGCGGTGAATATGGGCTTTAGTGGTGACCAGACACAGCATGTTCTATGGCGTTTTGACCACGGTGAGATTGACGGCATTTCGCCCAAACTGGCGGTTTTGATGATAGGTACGAATAACTCCAACGGGCAGGACAACACATCCGAAGAAATTGCTGATGGGATAAAGGCGATCTGTGCAAAGATGCGGTGTAAGCTCCCGAAAACAAAGATTCTCATACTCGGTATCTTTCCTCGTGGGGCAGGCCCATCGCCGCAGAGGGAAAAGAACGCAAGGGCAAGTGAACTGGCTTCGCAAATAGCTGATAACGATATGATTTATTATCTGAACATCAATGATTATCTTCTCGAAGCGGATGGCTCTCTATCCAAAGACGTTATGCCTGACCTGCTCCATCCCAACGAGAAAGGATATGAAATATGGGCCAATGCCATTGAGCCTATAGTGGCCAAACTCATGGGTGAAAAATGACAATCTGAAGGCATACCACTCAGATTGCCTACAATGTATGCCGTGTATATAACGGTAAAACCAGATCGTTATGAGTATAAATGAAAGGGAAGACATGCGAAATGAAGGAACAATCTGGCTGGTTATAGGGTTGACATTTTTTGTTTGCGGGTTTGTCGATGCGTCGGATTTTTGCGCCTATTATACGAAAGTGGATTCCGCAGAGGAATTTGAAAGCGTCAGCCGTACCGGTCCATACGCGGATATTGTGGTCGGTCTGGAAGATGGTAAGTTTGTCTTCTGGCGAGGGTCGAGTTATCTGCCGTACTGGCAGAGCGATAAGGGCAAGTGGTTTGTAGATGAAGTATTCAGCCGCGAGGGGGACGGGCCGGCCGGCAGACCGGATAAAGTTAATACGTATTCAAGAGTGATTATCGCTGAATGCAATGAGGATAATGTAGTCGTCTGCTGGCGTTATTTGCCACAGTTCAGCGGTAAAAATCCCCACAAAGGCGTCGATGCGACCAAGTTTGCAGAAGAATATTTCACTATCTGGTCCGATGGCAAAGTGACTCGTGTCGCCAAGAAGGGCACAGCAAAAATCGACGACTGGCGAGATCCACAGAATCAAACAGTTGAGACTTTTAATCTCACCCGCGAGGGGATTAAAGATCGCAAATTGCAACGACCCGCTCTATCTTCGGTCAGGGAGAAAGTTCAGGGCAATCCTGTTGGGCGGGGCTTTTTGGTCGAACCTGTCAGGTACTGGAGTTTTGATGAGGCAGTTGGTGATATGACCGTAGAACAAGTTACCGGCACAAAATCTGAAATTGCCGGTGACAAGAGTCTTTGGAAGGCAGGTATTTCCGGGACGGCCCTGCAGTTCGATGGATACAACACAGAGGTTTCTCTGCCTGGGGCTGAGGCGCCCAGGATAACAGATGCGATTACGCTGGAGGCCTGGGTTGCGATAGGCGCATACCCGTGGAACTGGGCGCCGATTGTGCAGCAATGCAATGACGTTTCCGAAGATAAGAATGATGTCGGATATTTTCTTGGTATCAATGGTCTGGGGTATCCTGGATTTAAGGTCAAGGCAGGGGACCATTGGGAAGAGATCGTTTCCGAGCAGTTTCTGGAGCGCAGACAATGGTATCACATGGCAGGAACCTACGACAAACAAAGCGGTAAGCTGAACCTTTTTATTGACGGTAAGCGTAAAGGCGAAAGGACGTTTGACGGGGCGGATATTGTTTTGTCGAATAAGGACATCAAGATCGGTAAGGGCAAGCCAAGAAGGCCGATCAGACCGGTGCGGGCAAACACGTTTATAGCCTCGTACTCATTTGACGGTTTGATCGATGAGGTCAGGATATATGATACAGCCTTGAGTGACAGTCAGGTCAGGTTGTCATATAATCGTTTCAAGCCGGTTTACAGCATTGTGGAGAATCCGGATATGGACAGTCGTGTTTTGCCTTGCGGGGGAAACCGTCGTCAATTCGGTGCGTACTACACGAATCTCAAGTTCTACGAGACATGGGACAATAAGTGGCGTTTTGGAGATTATCCTGATGTTGTAGTTGAGTTTGATTTGTCTCCAACCAAGTTTGTGTTCTGGCGAGGCACCGGGTACATTCCTATGCTGGTAAATGAGAGAGAACAATGGTACAGCAACGAATTTAACGAAACCTGGGAAACAAGCGGTGGTCAGGGCTGCCAGGAACCTATGTCGGACAAGGAATCGTACACCAACCATGCACGTATAATCGAGAGCACCCCGGCTCGTGTGGTGGTACATTGGCGGTATCCGCTGGTTGACGTGTTTCATGTATGCGCAAACTATAATGAGGATACCGGCTGGGGTGACTGGGCAGACTGGTACTATACGATCTATCCCGATGGCGTCGCGGCTAAGAGGATGCGTTTGTGGACGGATGGTGACCGCAATCATGAGTGGCAGGAAAGTATGGTCATCCTGGGGCCCGATCAGCATCCTGAGCAGGTTCTGGAGGTCGAACCGGCGTTGCTGCTTGTAGATCTCGATGGCAAGGTCGATGCATACGATTGGGTTAATGGTCCGCCGCGTAATGTTAACTACCGTAACAAGAAGATCCACGTTGTGAACTACCGGGCCGATTATAATCCCTACACCATTGCTGATATCGAGTCAGGCGATGTTTACGACGGTGAAGTGACTGACTATGCGGTATTCCCATCATGGAACCATTGGCCGGTTGCACAGATGCCATCCGACGGCCGCTACTCCATCTATCCGGATCGAACATCGCATAGCTCATTGACCCATATTCGGTGGCCTGAACACGAAGCGGCATTTGGCGACAGGCCTTTTTATCAGAAGATAATGTTAGAAGGCATGACGAACAAGTCACCTGAAGAGTTGGTTCCGCTGGCCAGGTCATGGTTGAACCCGGCAGAAATGAAGGACATATCGGGTTGCACCGATGCCAGCTATGATCAGTCTCAGCGAGCCTATGTGATGAGAGCTTCTCAAGAGAAAATCTCTTTCAACCTGACGGGGTCACCCGAGTCACCGGTAGTCAATCCCTGCTTTGTCATCAAGCACTGGAAGGACAAAATTGATGGGAGTGTAGCTATTAACGGCAGAACTCTGCAAGCCGGACCAGGTCTGCGTCAGGGGACCGCACTCGATACTGATGGACAACGTATGAAAATTATTTGGATTGAGCTCGAAAAAGAGGAGTCGGTAAAGATCGATATTAGCAAGAATTAGAAGTGCGAATTTTATGTTTGTGTGGTTTACTGCAGAGGTTTTGCAAAATTGAGGTTAAACAAGGTATGTTTTGACCGGTTTAGTGCAGGAGTAGCGAAATGTTAAGAAGATATGCTGTTTTAAGTATGTCGCCGGTGATTGTGTTGCTTGTATGTTCGGGGTTTGCGTCGGGCGATAGTCCGGCGGCGTGGTGGAAGTTCGACGAGGGCAGCGGTAATGTCGCCATGGACTGCATCGGTCAAATTGAGGATAAGATCGAAGGGGAGTTCAAATATGTTGCCGGTGTTTCGGGTAAGGCGATCAGGTTCGATGGTTATACCACGGTGATAGTTCGCGAGGCTGGCGATGCGCCACAACCGGGCGATGAGTTTACTATCGAAGCGTGGGTAGCCCAGGGAGCTTATCCGTGGAACTGGTGTCCGATTGCAACTCAAAAAAGCGAACAAGCAGGTTATTACTTCGCGGTGGGGCCTCGCGGCGACTTTAAGCTGAGGGCGTATATCAATGACGAATGGCAGGAGTGCATATCGGAAAGTTTTGTGATTGGTCTGCGTCAGTGGGCGCATATCGCCGGGAGCTACAATAAAAGCGAAGGATTGACGCTTTACCTGAACGGCAAAGAAGCCGGGAAGCTGTCGGTAACCGGACCGATTCAATATGCCGGAGATGCCGAGCTGCGTATCGGTATGAACTACGAGAAACTGAAGCCGTCTAATATTCATCGTGAACACGGGACGCTGCCTGGCTGGTTTAGTTTTGACGGGATAATGGATGAGGTCAAGATTTATAACCGGGCCTTGAGTAAAGAAGAAATGGAAGCGGTTTACGCCGTGGGCAAACCGGAATCGGAGCCTGAACTGCCGGTGCGTATTATGCCTTCCGGTCCGAAAGGTTCGGCGCCGTTCGGTGCGTATTACTGCAAATTGAAGTATTACGATGAGTGGGATAACCTCTGGGCGGTTGGGCCGGACCCTGATGTGGTGGTCCGGTTCGACACGTCAGGGGTGCGGATGGTATTCTGGCGGGGCAGCCGTTACTCGGCGGCGTGGGTGTCGGAAACCGGTTTGTGGATGGCTGATCAGAGCGTGGAGGCGTGGAACGATGAAGAAGGATGTTTTGAGCACATGCAGGATCGGCTGTGTCGGTATTCGCATGTGCGGGTAATAGAGAGTCACCCCGGACGGGTGGTGGTGCATTGGCGGTATGCGCCGGTCAGTGCGCACGATCATCTGTGGCGGGTTAATGAAAAGACGGAACGGGCGTGCTGGGTGGATGAATATTACTATATCTATCCGGATCAAATGGCTATTCGCAACCCCACGTGGAAAACGGGAACGCTTGGGAATCCGAGGCAGTTTCAGGAATCACTGCCGTTTACGGATCCGGGCCAATTGATCGGGGAGGTGATCAATGAAGATTGGGCTTTTGTGGGTAACATGAAAGGCGAAAGCGCGACGCTTCGGTTTACGGAGAACCCTAAAAAAGAGAAAGAAGGCTTGCCTGAAGATCTGACTATTCAGATATATAATTTCAAGTCAGAAAATAAGCCGTTTATTATTTTTGAGCCG
This sequence comes from uncultured Pirellulales bacterium, assembly GCA_964537505.1. GTDB lineage: Bacteria > Planctomycetota > Phycisphaerae > Sedimentisphaerales > SM23-30 > DAINBT01. The sequence continues at coordinate 14,012 of CAZICK010000070.1, read as the reverse complement.
GGTAATCAAATGCATTATCTGAATGACCGCCTTTTAGGACCACAGGGTCTGAATGTTCCCGGTGCGTGTAATCATTGGCCGGTGGGTCAGGCGATTTGTGACGGGAGAGCGGCGCAGGCGGCTGATCGTCCGACACACTTTCTGGGATTTCCAATATCGAGTCCGCCGATCCACGAAAAAGACGGCAGAAGCTGGTGGAACGGCCTTTACGGTATGAGCGGCAAGACAATCGAAGAACTCGCGTTTGTGGGCCGAAGCTGGGCTTATGCGCCAAAACTGACGGTAAAGGGTAGTTGGCTGGATGGCGATGGTTATGACATGGCCCAGCGGGCGTATAAGCTCACGAGCGAAGGCAGTACGTCTGCCGAACTGACACTGGCGGCCAGTGACCAGTCGCCGGTGTTTAATCCGGTCTTTATTGTCGAGAACTGGGGGCGAGACGATGTTACGCTGAAGATCGATGGTAAGAAGGGCCAGAACGGTAGAGATTTTCGCTATGGTCATCGTCACAGGCTGGAAGGCAGTGACCTGATCATCTGGGTTGCGAAAAGCTCGATAAAACCTGTTAGTATTTCGCTGGTGCCGGTGAAAAAGGTGAACGTAATACGGCCATAAGATTTGCCGAACGAGCGTCAGAAAGGCTTCCCAGACAGGCAAAATCGGGACTTTACAATTGGGGGCAAATCCGATAGTATATCCATCCTTAGCGGTTTTTGCGCCTGCTTTGGATCGTAACTCCCGTCAGTGCAAGGCGTTGCGCAACATTGGAGATTATGTGCAACAGATATTTTTGGCAGGATAGTCTGAGTTTGGGCAGGCTGAATCGAGAAAAAAACAAATAGACGAAATCGAGCACTGGATTCCCGCTTTCGCGGGAATGACAGGTTTTTGTTTGGGCAACAAGTACGAGTCAGCAGAAAGGGCAGAATATGTTAGCAGAAATGGCAATCGGAGCACTTGATCTGGCGGTTATTATCGCCTACCTGATCGGGATCATGATTATTGGTATATGGGTAGGATATCGAAAGGATGCCTCCAGTCAGCAGTACTTTCTGGCGGGTAAGTCGCTGGGGTGGTTTAGTATCGGGGCGGCACTTTTTGCATCGAACATATCGACTATCCACATAGTAGGTCTGGCGGCAGATGGTGCACGGGTAGGGCTGGTGATCGGTAATTTTGAATGGATGGCGTCTTTCTGTCTGATTATTCTGGGTCTGGTGTTTGCGCCATTTTATTTCAAGAGCAAGATAGCAACGCTGCCGGAGTACCTGGAAAAACGTTACGGTACACACGCGCGAACGTGTCTGGCAGTGGTGGCGATTTTTGGTGCGATGTTGATTCATATCGGGATCAGTCTTTTTGCGGCGGCGAAGCTGTTTGAGACTTTTCTGGGCATGCCGATTTTCTGGTCGATTCTGATCATTTCAATTGTGACGGTGATCTACACCATATTGGGCGGTTTGAAAGCGGTGGTGGTGACCGAAACGATCCAGACCTTTCTGCTGTTGGGGGGTGCTATCCTGGTGGTGGTTTTGGGCATATATTATCTTCCGAAGCTGGGTATCAACAACACCAGTGATTTTTACAAAGAGCTTAAGCCGGACCAGATGAGCATGGTGCATAATATTAGAGACAGCCAGGGACATTTAAATGAGCTTTCATGGCTGGCGGTACTGCTTGGTTATCCGATTTTGGGGATCTGGTATTGGTGTTCGGACCAAACGATTGTGCAGCGGGTACTAGGCTCGAGAAGCCTGGACGACGCACAAAAAGGACCGCTGTTTGCTGGTTTTCTTAAGATTTTGCCCGTGTTTCTGATGGTTTTCCCGGGAGTAATCGGTTATCTGATGTACAAGCACGGCGCTATTAATATCATCAGCCCGGAGACGGGTAAGATAGACTATAACCTGACGATGCCGACAATGATAAACGAATTGATACCGAATGGTATCAAGGGGCTGCTAACGGCGGGGCTGCTTGCGGCGCTGATGAGTACGATAGCGGCGGCGCTTAACAGTTGCGCAACGTTGATTTCGGTTGATATCGTCAAACGCATCAAACCGGAGACCTCTGACGCAAAACAGGTTTCTATCGGCAAGATAAGTTCGGGTGTGGTTATGATACTGGCGATATTATGGTCCACGCAGGGCGATCAGTTCGGGACTATCTTCCAGGCGATCAATAAGATACCGATGATCTTCGCACCGGCAGTTACAACGGTTTTTGTGTTGGGTGTGTTTTGGCGGGGCGGCACGAACAAAGCGGCGTTGACTACGTTTGCGGTGGGTTGTGTGGTGGGATTGATCTATTTTGTGATGGATATGCCGAATATCGGCAGACTTATTATGGGAATTCCCAAGGAAGAGGCGTTTGGCGGGCTGGTAACCGATCCTGCTTATGGGATTGGGATACCGTTTATGCTAGCCGGGCCGATATTGTGTGCCATGTGTGTTGTGATATACGTGGCGGTGAGTCTGGTGACGCCCAAGATAGACAATGAGAGACTGAAAAATGTCTGCTGGGACCATCCGTTGAAAGCTATAACGTATGGTAAGTTGACCGGTATCGGCGATGCCAGGTCGATAACGGCAATTTTGCTTATTACGATGTTTGTTTTGTATTACTTCCTTCGCTAAAGGTTGTGCGAGTTCGCACTTTTTCTTGTGTGTTGCTTATACGCAAAGTTAGAACAGGGCCTTAGAAGCCAAAAATTGCGAAAGTTAACAGGTTATTGAATGAAAGGCAATCAACCAAACGGATTGATGTGGGCGCAGGTGCTGGCCGGTCCGAAAGATCTGCAATACAAGCAGGTGGCAATCCCTCAGGTCAAGCCGGATGAAGTGCTGGTTAAGCTGGAGACGGCTGCCATCTGTACCGGTTCCGATCCGGATATTTATGACGGTCACGAAGCGTATATGGAATTGATGCCGTTCGTGTTTGGACATGAGCCGTTCGGCGAGATTGTGGCCTGCGGTGACGAGATTGAGGGCTTCGAGGTGGGGGATAAGGTTTCGTGGTGGTTTTGTTTCGGGGCGTTTGCCGAATATGTGGCGGTCAAGCCGGGGAAACTGAATTTTGTCAAGGTACCGAAAGAAGTTCCCGCGGTTGACGCGCCGATGATCGAACTGATGACGGCGGCTGTACGGGCGGTGGCGGCGGCGGATATAGATTCTTCCAGCCGGGTGCTTATTGTCGGGCTTGGCCCGGGGGGGCTGGTGATGGCGCAAAGGGCGAGGATTCTTGGCGCGGCTAAGGTGGTCGGATGGGATTTGTACCCGATGCGAAGAGAAAAAGGGCTGACCCTTGGCTGCGATGCGGCATATAACCCACGATCGGAGAAGATAGTAGAACAAACAAGGGAATTCATCGGCCAAGCGGACGTGGTGCTCGATGCGATGGGCGATGACATTCTGCCGCAGGAGCCAACGCTCGACGATGCGGTGAAAGTGATAAGACGCCGGGGAAAGATCGTATCGTTCGGGCATCCGAAGCGGGGTCGCAGACTTAATACCTTTAATTTTCAGTTGAAAGAGTTGACGATGTGCTCTCCGGTGCAGGACAGAGGAAAGATTCAGAAGCTGATGGTTGAAAGCGTGGGGCACGTGGCTGCGGGCAGGTTGAAACTGGGAGAGTTGATTTCCGAGGTGATAAGGCTGGAGGAAGTCGGCCCGTGGCTGGACAAGATACGCAATAATCCTGACAAGTATTTGAAGGTGGTAGTTGATATAAATAAGTAATTCCACCTGACCGATAGGTCAGTTTGAAGGCAACAGGCACGAGGCACTAGTAGTATGGTCAGTTTGAGTAATAAGAAAACGGGACACGTAGAGCCGCGTAAGCGAAAACTCAATCGTTATCAGTATAACAAGAAAGGATGACAGAATGGATGTAGCACTTAATACACAAGGGCCGGGTAATCTGGGGCTGGATTTTGAACAGATAGCAGCCAACATAATGTGGCCGCTGGGTATCAAACTAGCTGAGTATTGGCCTAAAAATCATGATATCACAAAAGAAGAAATGGATCCGTATGGGCCTGACCTCGATCTGACGCGAACCAGGAAGATAGCCAGGAAATATGGAATCGCGTTTGCGGCAGTGAATGGGCCGTTTTCATTCGAGCCTAAACACAATGAGAAGCCGGATCAGTATTCCAGGTATATGCTGGAAGTGGTGGAGTTGGCCCATCAACTGGATGCCAAGGTGATAAACACTTATCTGAACATGTTCACTTATGATAAGGAACCGGACATTTCATTGATTATGAAGTATATCGGCGCGGCGCTCAAAAAAGCGCAGGGGTATGACATTACGATTTGCGTCGAGGTGGAAGCGCATGATATGACCAGCCGACTGGAATGGTCGCTGGATATACTCAAGAAAATCGGCCAGGCTAATCTGAAATACACTTTCGATGGTACGAACTGGTGGCATGGCAGCGTCGATCCCATAAAAGCGCTTACGACGCTGGGCGAGGCGGACTGTATAGGCTATCTGCATATAAAAGACGCTGTGAAGTGGACGGGGGATTATGATATGCGGCGGGTGTATTCCGATATTCCGCGTGGCAATCCGGGCGATCTGATTTGCGGGTGTAAGATCGGCACGGGCGCGACGCAGTCATTTGCACAACTGCAGAAGGTAGCTAAGCTGCAAAGCCGGGGTAAACTGGCCGGCATAAAATCGGCTACTATCGAGCCGCATCTGAATGCCGGCAAAGCACTGATGCAAGGGCCGATGGGGGCGGCGGCGTTGAACGCGGTGTGCATAGCTGAAGATCATAGCGCCCTGGCCGGGTATTTCGCAAACAAGTAGTATTTAACCAGGCATAAGAGTTGTAGTTGAGTTTTTGTAACTGAGATTGTTGTCAGACAATATTAACATAGGAGATTTCAAAGATGCTAGTAAGAGAGACAGAAATTAGTCAAGGTGGTCCGAAGTTTACCGCCAAAGGAAAAGGCGAGCAAATGAAAGCTGCTATTGTCGAAAAGCCAGGACATTTTGCAGTCAAAGATATTGATAAGCCCACGATCACGGACGATCAGGTGTTGATCAAAGTTGTGGTGTCCTCGATCTGCAATGCCACTGACGGCCATATATATGACGGTTCGTTTGAGGGATTTCACGATTATTATCCGCAGATTATGGGTCACGAGGTGTGCGGTGACGTGGTGAAAGTAGGCAAGAACGTAACCAATGTGCAACTGGGCGATCGGCTGGTGCTTTACACGCAGCATGGCGCGTTCTGCGAATATACGCCGGTGCAGATCAATAATCGTCCCGATTGGGAAGTATATGCCAAGGTTCCCAAGGATTTTCCAGTTGAGGCGGTTCCTCTTTCCGAAATGTTTCACGGCGCTTATATCGGCTGCGCGTATCCGGCCCAGATCAAGTCTGGCGAACATGTACTGCTGGTCGGCCAGGGGCCGCTGGGGTTGACAACGCTCGGTGCGATCAAGGCGGAGACGCCGGGTGCTGTTGTACATACGATTGAGATATATCCCAACCGCCTAAAGATGTCCAGTAAGATGGGGGCCGATTTTGTTTATGACCGTTCGAAGATGAGCGCCGAGGAGATAGCCGACAAAATTCGCAAAAACACCAACGGCAAAGGCGCCGATGCCTGCATCATGTGCATTTCTGACGATCTTTCTCGGGAGAAAGACGCGTTCAATATGGCTATTCAGTGTCTGGCTCGGGGCGGCAGAATGACCGGAATGAACGTGGAAACCAAAACCAGTCATAAACAACATATCGGCAGTATGCGTGAAATCTTCCGTAAGGAGATTACCGTTCATCACACGCTTAATCCTGTATATCAGGATGATTTGGATATGACCCGTGCGTTTCAGAGGATGGTCGATGCGGTGGTTGACGGGCGGATTCCGCTGGGCAAGATGATTACGCACAAATTCAATCTGGACGAGATTCCCGAGGCCCTGGAACTGACGACCAAAAAACTGGACCAGTGCATCAAAGTGATTGTATATCCAAAGGTTTCGTAAGGGCAATCCGGTTGTCCAGACTCGGTAAGTTCCCAAAGACAGGAGCAGTGACAATGTGCGAACAGAAAAAAACTAAGCGCGTGGGTATGGTTGTCGGGATCAAGCCGGGCAAGATCAACGAGTATAAAAAACTGCACAGTGATTCCAACCCGGGCGTGCGTGACCTGCTTAACAAGTACCATTTGCATAACTTTTCCATTTTCCTTCACCAGGTCGAGGGCAAATGGTATGAGTTCGGCTATTATGAATATACCGGCGATGATTTCGAGTCCGATATGGCTCGGCTTACCGCCGAACCGCGCAACCAGGAATGGCTGGAACTGTGCGATCCCATGCAGCTTCCACTGGAAGGTGAAGATTCCTGGGCGATAATGGAACAAGTTTACTATAACAACTAGAAAAAATATTTCAGAAAGGATTATTGTGAAACTAACCGCAACGACTAAAGCAATTTGCGTTATACTACTCATGATGGTGACGGTGGGCTGTGACGGTCTAATGTCCAAAAAAGTAAAGCGGGTGGGGATGGTGGTCGGTTTGAATCCCAAAGATATGAGCGACTATAAGATACTGCATAGCGATTCCAACCCGGGCGTACGCGACCTGCTAAATAAATACAATATGCACAACTTCTCGATCTTCCTGCACCAGATCGAGGGCAAGTGGTACGAGTTTGGTTACTATGAATACACCGGCGATGATTTCGAAGCCGATATGGCTAAAATGGGCGCCGAACCACGCATCAGGGCGTGGCTGAAGGTGTGCGATCCGATGCAACTGCCGCTTAAAGGCGAAAAGTCATGGGCAATAATGGAACAAGTTTACTATAACGAGTAAAGGTCTCTGCAGAAACACAATCATGAAGCCAAAAATAATTATTAAGGGCATCTGTGTTTTGCTGCTGGCAGTGACGGCCGGCTGTACCACCGGTGGATTTGTCGGGAAAGAGCGTACGCCGGCCGAGGATGACAGCGGCTATCTGACTCTCGAACGGATATACAGTTCCGGCGAGTTCGGGGCTGAAGAGTTCGGACCGGCACACTGGCTCAAAGATGGTACCGGATACGTGACCCTGGAGGATTCGGACTATAAGCTGGAAAAGAAGGATGACCACGATGAGGATAAGGATGACCAAGACGAGGATGTTGGTGCGAAAGATATTGTCCGCTACGATCCGGAAACTGGCAATAGTGAAATAATAGTCCCGGCCGGCCGGCTTATTCCGGAAGGTGAATCGGCTCCACTGAAAATCGAAAAATATGAGTGGTCGGCCGACAATAAGTATCTCCTTATCTTCACGAACACCAAACGGGTTTGGCGTCAGAACACGCGGGGCGACTACTGGGTGGTCGATTTGACAAGTTGGAAGCTGCGGCAGCTTGGCGGCGACGCTAAGCCTTCAACGTTGATGTTCGCTAAGTTTTCGCCGGACAGCCGGCGGGTGGCTTATGTGCGTGAAAATAATATTTATGTCGAGAATGTCGAGGGCGGCGAGATTACCGCCCTGACCACCGACGGGTCGGAAACCATCATCAACGGCACATTCGACTGGGTTTATGAAGAAGAGTTGGACCTGCGCAACGGATATCGCTGGAGTCCTGACAGTAAGTCGATCGCTTATTGGCAGCTTGACAGCGAGGGTGTCAAGACGTTTCATTTGATAAACAATACTGATGATCTTTATCCCCGGCTTATTCCCATAAAATACCCGAAGGTGGGCCAGACGAACTCGGCCTGCCGGGTGGGGGTGGTCAGCGCCGACGGCGGTGAAACAAGGTGGCTGGAGGTGCCGGGCGATTCCCGTAACAACTATATCGCACGGATGAACTGGGCGGCCGGCTCTGAAGAGATCGTTCTGCAGCATCTCAATCGTTTACAAAACACTATTAAGATCATGCTTTGCGATGCCCGGACGGGAAAGGTTCGGGAGATTTTCCAGGACAAAGATGATGCGTGGGTGGACATCGACAGTATGAACGCCGACCTGGAAGACAACCTTCGCTGGCTGGACGGCGGCAAGAATTTCACGTGGGTCAGTGAGCACGACGGCTGGCGGCACGTGTACGTGGTATCACGTTCCGGACAAAGAATAAGACTCATTACCGACGGTCCCTACGATATTATGGATATTCAGCACGTCGATAAAACAGAAGACGGCTGGTTATATTTCATTGCTTCGCCGGACAATCCCACTCAACGTTATTTGTACAGGGCACGGCTAAACGGTCACGGTCAGGCACAGCGGATAAGTCCGGCGGACCAGCCCGGTACGCATAGCTATCAGATATCGCGGGATGCCAGTTGGGCCTTTCATACTTATTCCAATTGCGATACTCCGCCGATAACCGAGTTGGTAAGTCTGCCGGAACATAAGACGATACGGACGCTCACAGATAACGCCAAGCTCAAGGCGAAGTACGATGCCATTAAAAAGAGTCCGACCGAGTTTTTCCGGATAGATATCGGTGTCGGCGAGTTGCTGGACGCGTGGTGCATCAAGCCGCCGGATTTTGACCCCAGTAAAAAATACCCGCTGCTGTTTTATGTGTACGGCGAACCCGCCGGTCAAACCGTTCTCGATAATTGGGGCGGCAAAAATAACCTATGGTATTATATGCTCGCCCAGCAGGGATACGTGATAATGAGCGTGGACAACCGCGGCACTCCGGCGCCGCGCGGGCGTGATTGGCGTAAGATTATCTATCGCCAGATTGGAATCCTCGCCAGTCACGATCAGGCGGCCGCGGCACGCGAGATCATCAAGACCCGCCCTTATATCGATCCCGAACGGATCGCGGTGTGGGGCTGGAGCGGCGGCGGGTCGATGAGTTTGAACCTGATCTTTCGGTATCCGGAAATCTACAGTACCGCCATGGCCATCGCCTTTATCAGTAATCAGCGGCTCTACGATACCATTTATCAGGAACGCTATATGTCTCTGCCGGACGACAATGAAGAAGGATTTACCAATGGCTCGCCCGTTACGCATGCCCACAAACTTCAGGGTAATCTTCTGATTATCCATGGTACGGCCGATGACAACTGTCACTATCAGAGTTTCGAGACCCTTGTCAATGAACTGATCAAACACAACAAGCGGTTCTCGATGATGTCGTATCCGAACCGCACCCACGCCATAAAGGAAGGCAAAAATACCACTCGGCATCTTTTCGAGACCTTGACATGGTATCTGACCAGCAACGTACCGCCCGGTGCCCGCCGGCGTTAACCGCTGAGCAATTACGCTCATAAGACTGCTATTCCTACTGAAAGGATTTCTAATGTTTAAAGACCACCCAAAAGGACTAAAGACACTGTTTTTCACCGAGATGTGGGAGCGATTCGGTTTCTATACGATGGTGGCCGTATTAACATTGTATATGACGAATACCTTTGGATGGAGTGAGGAGTATGCGGCCATGATCAGTGGTTTTTTTATGGGCGTAGTCTATTTTTGTCCTATTCTGGGGGGCTGGCTGGCAGACAGGTATTTGGGGCAGGTAAAAACCGTAAGGATTGGTGCTGTGGTTATGGGAGTCGGTTATGCGCTATTGGCATTTTCTTCCCTGGACAGGCTGGTACTATTTTTTGGGGCTTTGGCGATAATCACCGTAGGCAGTGGGCTGCTGAAAGCGAATATATCGGTCCTGGTCGGTAATTTATATGAAAAAGGCAGCAAACTAAAAGATTCCGCATTCAATTTGTTCTACATGGGTATCAATATAGGGGCATTCTTCGCCCCCATAGCCGCGACAATTTTGCACAAAATTTCTGTACAGGATTCGGTCAAGGATGAATCCGGCAGGATTCTCAGCGAAGTCACATCCTTTAACAGCTATAATGTCTCATTTGTTGTAGCGGCAATGGGAATGATCGCGTGTATAATAATCTTTCAGGTGGGCAAAAAAAACTATGAAATGGCTGATGTCATAAAGGGCAAACGCAAAGACACATCCAGTGATGAGCTGCAAGTTGAGGAGATGAGCAAGACTGAAATACGTCAAAGATACATAGCATTGTCTGTGCTCCTGCTGATAGGCGTATTTTTCTGGACGGTATTCAACCAGAGTTATACGTCATTGGTGTACTTTGCTAACAACTGTACACGTCAATATGATTGGCTTTGGGCCGAAACGTATTCGTCGATGAATCCCCTTTTTATTGTTGCCGTAACTCCGTTACTATTGTTATTTTTCAGGAAGCTCGCAAGTAAAGACAAAGAGCCTGCAACTCCTGTAAAGATATTATGGGGATGTATTGTCGCGGGATTTTGGCCGCTTATTATGGTGGCAGCGAGTTATATGGGTGGAGATAAGGACCAGCAGATCATGTCTCCTCTATGGCTGATTTCCGCCTATTTTGTGATTACTATAGCTGAGATATTTATTAGTCCGATGGGCCTTTCGTTTGTCTCAAAGGTTGCGCCTCCTCGTGTGCGTGGCTTATCGATGGGTTTGTGGTTTGGCGCCACCGGATTAGGCGGGATTTTTTCCGGACTTATTTGTGCCTGGCTGTATAATAGGGTGCAACATCATACATTTTTTATGATTCTCTCGGGACTCCTGTTTTTCTGTGCTGTTCTCGTGTTTTTCTTCAGGAAGCCGTTGAAGCGATTTTCATAAGAAACCGTTTTTGTCAATTTGTAATAAGGAATAACAGACATGGCCAAGACCAAGTACCGTACCGCACCGGAACCGATAACGGGTATGCCAAGAGGCATTCCATATATTATCGGCAATGAAGTAGCCGAGCGATTCAGTTTCTATGGAATGCGCGCGATTCTGACGATCTTTATGGTCCACTATCTGGTGGACCGTAACGGCGTACTGAGCGTTATGACCGAAGGCGACGCCAAAAAATACTTCCACTGGTTTTTGGCGGCGGTATATTTTACGCCATTTCTGGGATCGTTGCTGTCGGATATATGGCTGGGCAAGTATCGCACGATCATCAACCTGTCGATACTGTACTGTATAGGCAACTTCTTTCTGGCGTTTGATCACACCCGGTTGGGATTGGCGGTTGGACTGATACTAATAGTGGTGGGATCGGGAGGGATCAAGCCGTGTGTCTCGTCCAACGTGGGTGATCAGTTCGGCAAGACCAACCATCACTTACTGGCAAAGGTCTTCAGTTGGTTTTACTTCGGCATCAATGTGGGATCCGTCCTTTCGATGGGATTAACTCCATACCTGTTGGAAAAATTTGGGCCGGTACACGGACCGACGGTTGCCTTTGGGGTACCGGGGATACTAATGGTAGCGGCAACTTTTGTCTTCTGGCTGGGCCGTAAAAAATATGTTCACGTGCCGGCCGGCGGCTTAGGATTTGTCAAACAAACCTTCAGCGGTGAGGGCATCAAGGCGGTCGGGAAATTGGCTGTGATATACGTGTTTGTGGCTCCGTTCTGGTCGCTATTTGACCAGACAGGTTCATCATGGATATTACAGGCGGAAAAATTGAACTTGCACTGGCTGGGCTTTGATTGGCTGCCTTCACAGGTCCAGATCGTTAATTCGGCGCTGGTACTCATCTTGATACCGGTTTTCTCATACGGTGTTTATCCGCTGGTTGGCAAGGTGGTACGGGTGACGCCGTTACGCAAGATGGCTGTGGGATTTTTCATATCGGCTGTGGCTTTTGCCATCATAGCATGGGTCGAACAGCGACTTGCCGCAGGAGAAATGCCCAGTGTGGGTTGGCAGGCTTTTGCGTATCTGCCCCTGACCATTGGGGAGGTGTTGATTTCGATTACCTGTCTGGAGTTCTCTTATACGCAGGCGCCCAAGAAGATGAAGTCGTTCATCATGGCTATATTCCTGATGTCCGTAACCGTAGGCAATCTGTTCACCGCTCAGGTCAATAGTTTTATCCAGAATGAGGACGGCACGACCAAGCTCGAAGGGGCTTCTTATTACTGGTTCTTTGTGAGCGTAATCACAGTGACGGGAGTTTTGTTCGGCATATATGCCAGGTTCTACAAGGAAAAGGTGTACATCCAGGATGAAGAAGATACGGCTAATGAGGACCAGACCCCGGCGACGTTTGATGACTGATTGGGTTTTGTAGTCAGGCAGGGGCGGGGTTTGCACTGTCCCTGCTAATCTTTCACGACAAATATCCGCTCTCGTCTCGAACGTGTCCGCTAAAGACCTGCGTTAGTGGTTACAATACCCACCATGAATTGCCCGACGATATAACTGTGCGAGCGAAACGCCGGGCTTTCGAAAAGGTCTTTACTGCCGATCTTCACCACGGTGCCCACCTCATAATCAGCGACGTAAGCGTAGGGTTTTCGGCCCGCTTGATATTTCGCGGACAATTCGGCCAATCCTTCGACTCGCCGGCGCAGCCGCTGATCTGCCTTGCTGCTTAGTTTGGATTTCTCTGCCTCCAGCTTCGCGAGTTTCTCACGGCCGGTCCGCAAGTCCTCTTCTAATGTCTTCATAATTTCGTCATATTCCTGCGGCTCGCGCACCAGACTGGAAAGACCATCAATATATATATCATAACTTTTGCCCCGAAACCGCATACGGTTTTTTCCCCGGCCGTCGGAGAATCTTTCATACTCATTGGTCATCTCCCACCAGGAATATTCAACCTCCTTTAAGCCGGGCACGACCTTAAGCAGCCAGCCCGGTCCACCCGGTCCATAAAGCAGACCATCCGTACAGGTCGTCCTGCCGGAACCCGACCAGCTAAACAAATCGCCAATGGTGCTCAGACGGTTGCTCAACTGATAAATTTCATTGATAGTGCCGCCTACCTCCAAACCGGGAAATTTGCTCTCCACTATGGCCCTTAGCGCATCGTCCGCTCCCAGCGCCGTACTTACACAACTATGATATACTACCGGGTCCGGCTGGTTCAAATCGCACTGGACATGCCCGGTTACCACTCCCCCGTTAATCGCGGTGCGATACTCCATTTCCGCCTTACCGCCACGTAGCCGAAAGCTGCTGTGCAGTTGCTCCGGGCAAAGGCGAACCCCGCTCCTGCCGTCGGTATAGCCCAGGCGCTCAATTTGGATCGAACCTGCCATCTCACAAAGCCGCAACAATTCCGCGAATTCTTCAGGTAAAGCCTTTGTCCCTCTGCCGTCGGTTTCTATATCAAACAGTCCTTTCAGCTCATCAACGTCGATCCGCTCGGCCAGCATGTTACCGTTTATGTTCAACCAGTCTATCTCGGTGGTGCCTGCGGCCCGGTTGAATCGAATCCTAAAATCCCCTGACAGTTTTCCATTTTCGATCCAGGTTGTCTGGCTTTGCCCATTGCCACCACCCTCAAGGCTGAGATCACCCAACCGAAGCGAACCGCTCAATATGGTTGCTGCGCCATCGACAATCTCGATCTCGCCTTCCAGAGAGGAAGTTCCGCTGATCTGATCGAATCGTCCCGTTCGGGCCGGGCGCCCCGACAAATGCAGTCGGCATCGCTTAACCGTTATCCCGCTTATTTGAGGTTTCCGCGGCAGTTTCAAATCGCCGAGATTAACCTGCCCATCTTCTTTGACCACCACGTACAAATCCACATCTTGTATTTGCAGTTTGCCCAGTTTCGAGTTCACAAGTTGAATCGGCTCAAAAGGACACTGCACCCGGCCGATACACGCCAAAAGCCCCGTGGCGAAACCACTTTTTTGTCCTACCCGCAAATCACGTATCTGCACCCCTTCCAGCCAATCTACCGACAACTTACCAATCGAGACCCCAAGTCCGAGCTGCTGTTGCATCTGTTTGGTCAGCCATTCTTTGACAGTCTCCACCGGCAGCCACCACGGCATCAGGGCATAACCGACCAGCACCAACATCGCCCCGAAAAACACCACGCCCGGCAATCGTCTGAACCCGGAGGAATTTGCTTTGAACTTCTGTTTTTTCATTGATGTACGCCTGAAAATGTCGCTTTGATACCAAAATCGGCGATCTGTCTAAAAAACACTCTCGACGGGGTGCATGTCACGTTTGTAGGTAGTTTTCTCATGCAGCCAGTGGTTTCCCGGCC
>CAZICK010000069.1:0-20668 GCA_964537505.1 uncultured Pirellulales bacterium | reverse complement strand
CGAGCAGGATTTTCACCTGCTTTATCGTTACTCATACCGGCATAATCACTAGTTGCCGCTCCACGGCTCGTTACCGTACCGCTTCTGTGCTGACAACTACGCTCGGCTACCACTACCCCGCACTAATTTTCACCCAGACAACAAACCTCAAGACGAGGGAAGTCCGCTGGGCGGAAATTAGTGCGGAGCAATCCGCAGCTTCGGTGTTCTGCTTATTCCCGTTCATTATTGGCACTGGATCACTCGACCAGTAAGCTATTACGCACTTTTTAAATGATGGCTGCTTCTAAGCCAACATCCTGGCTGTTTTTGTAACCCAACTTCCTTAGTAACTTAGCAGAATTTAGGGACCTTAGCTGGCGATCCGGGCTGTTTCCCTTTTGACCACGAAGATTATCCCCCGTAGTCTGACTCCCAGGATAGTCGTAATGGTATTCGGAGTTTGGTTGGGGTGGGTAGGCGGGTAGCCCCCCAATCCCATTCAGTAGCTCTACCCCCATCACGTAGTGACCTGAGGCTAGCCCTAAAGCTATTTCGCCGAGTACGAGATATCTCCATGTTTGATTAGACTTTTACTCCTCCCCACAGCTCATCCCATAACTTTTCAACGTTAATGAGTTCGGTCCTCCAGGGATTTTTACATCCCTTTCAACCTAGCCATGGGTAGATCACATGGTTTCGCGTATACCACCTGCGACTGTACGCCCTATTCAGACTCGCTTTCGCTACGGCTTCGCTGCTTAACAGCTTAACCTTGCCACAAACGGTAACTCGCCGGTTCATTATGCAAAAGGCACATGGTCAACCATCCCCAGCACTTATTTTTACCCAGCCAATCAGACTTTCAGTCCGCTTCTTCTGAGCAAAAATAAGTGCTGGATATAGGTCTCCCACTGCTTGTAGGTACATGGTTTCAGATACTTTTCACTCCCCTAGTAGGGGTACTTTTCATCGTTCAGTCGCCATACTGGTTCACTATCGGTTGTCAAGTAGTACTTAGCCTTAGAGGGTGGACCCCCTAGCTTCACACAGAGTTCCACGAGCTCCGTGCTACTCCGGAGAGCAGATGGTAACGGAGGGTTTCGGCTTTAACATACGGGGCTATCACCTTCTGTAGCGTGACTTTCCAGACACTTCTGCTAGCCTAACCTTTGTAACTCCTCTCTGCTTCCACAACCCCGACCCGAAGGTCGGTTTGGGCTGGTCCGCTTTCGCTCGCCGCTACTTACGGAGTCTCGGTTGATTTCCTTTCCTGTGGTTACTCAGATGTTTCACTTCACCACGTTGGCTCGGGACGGCCTATACATTCAGCCGCCCGTGGCGCTATCTGGTTGCCCAGTAACGCCGGGTTGCCCCATTCGGAGATCCCGGGATTAGCGGTCGTTTGACACCTGCCCCGGGCTTATCGCAGCCTACCACGTCCTTCATCGCCTCTTGACACCAAGACATCCACCATGCACCCTTAGTAGCTTGACCACATTATTTTTTAGCTGACAATGGGTCAAAAAACTACCAAAAACGCTCTTGTGTTCTCGTACGCCGCTTCAAAGCGAAGCGGCATATTGTACCAAATGCTTCGACAAAAAAGCATCTGGCAATCTAGCAAGATTCGCACTTACTCATATTCATTTGTCAAAGAGCTATATCTTAGCCGCCGATAACTAACGGCAACTATTATATTCAACAATCAATGGAGCCGATCGGAATCGAACCGACGACCTACTGGTTGCAAACCAGTCGCTCTCCCAACTGAGCTACGGCCCCTTCACCGGTTCGACGGTCCTGCTCCTGCCAATAACTTTCAACCAATCTTGTTTTTTATCCAGTCAACAAACCACGCCAAGATGGCAACAACCAAAACAACAAAACCTAGCCACTTGATTTTTCGCATTGCCAACAACGGCACAATCATAGGACCGAAGCCCTTTCAGACTATTGGTAAAAAGCACCAACGCGGTTGCTCACACCATCGCTCAAATGGGCCCAGATGGATTCGAACCATCGACCTCACCGTTATCAGCGGTGCGCTCTACCAACTGAGCTATGAGCCCAAGAGCGGCCGGCCACGACAATTCATCTCTGACTTCTACCGCTTTTCGGGCCACGCTCACCTTCAAGCAGCCCAACAAATAGTTGCTTACATCTCAGCGAGCCGAGCAATATATCACCATTAATACTGATCGTCAACCACAAATACAAAAAAAATAAAAAAAAATAAATTCACCGTCTGCCAGGCTCTAAAGCCATACTAATCCGCAACATATATTATAATATCAGACAAAACACCTTAGCGTCAATAGCTATTTTGGTAAAATCTTAAATTGACTGATTTGTTATTTTTTTTGCCCTTTCTCACAAAAAGCAAGTCCTTATTTGACAACCAGTTAAGAAAATACGAACCCGCGATAAATAGAGGTTCACTAAAATACTAATTACAGCTTAAGGGGTTCCATAAAATATTTTTGGCAGGAATAGTTGGAATAATTTTCTATTTTTGGGGCGGCCCATAGTGTGGGGGTGTATGTCGCGTTTGTAGGTAGAAATTTGCCCTCCGGGATGGCAAAATAGGTAAATTTGACAAAAAACCCATTTGCCATGGAGGGCATTATCATGGATACCAAAATACTGGACGAATTGAAAGTGGCTTGTAGCCAGAAATCATCTCTGGCTGGTGAGATATTAATTGTCGAAAGATTTGGATGATTTGACTAAGCGACATCAGGGCCGGAAAACCACTGGCTGCATGAGAAATCTACCTACAAACGTGACATGCACCCGGCTTGTTATACGAAAATAGATTTTTATGTGATTTCGATAACAGAACCGTAAATCAAGAAAAGAATTTGCTGAGCAGTCAGCGGTTTTTTGTTATAATATACGCAGGAGTGGACGTGGCGGTCGCTCGCGCTATATGCGTGTGAGGAAAGTCCGAGCAGGGCAGGGCAAGGTGATGGTTAACAGCCACCGGGAGCGATCCCCGGGAAAGTGCCACAGAAAACACACCGCCGATGGTCCGTTACGGACACAGGTAAGGGTGAAATGGTGCGGTAAGAGCGCACCGCGGCGATGGTGACATCGTCGGCATGGTAAACCCCACCTCCTGCAAGGCTAAACAGAGCCGATGTGTCGGCCCGGCACAATTGAGGCTCGGGTAGGCCGCTGCCGCAAGGCGAGCCGGCGGGTAACCGTCGGTCCAGATAAATGACCGCCTGGCCCGCACTAATTTCTGCGTTTGAGGCGTCCGACGTAGAAATTAGTGCGGGGCAAACAGAACTCGGCTTACGCGTCCACTCTTTTTCTTTTGTTTTTTTACGGGTGAAATTGCGTGGGAAATGGTCACCAAAAAGTGTACCCTGGTACAAAATCTCACATAACCCTATTTGGTTTCGGTTCCTGCGGGCTTGGGTTTTATGTGCAGCAGTCGCTTGGCCCAGTTGTTGAAGTCGTCGGAGAGTGTGTAAATAACCGGTACGATCAGCAGTCCCATGCCGCCGCCAGCGATCAGTCCGCCGATCATAACCATGGCCATAGGTGCTCGCATCTCACCGCCCCAGCCCATTCCCATCGCCAGCGGGATCATTGCCACGACCGTTGTGAGATTGGTCATCAGGATCGGACGCAGACGGATGGAGCCGGACTCGATAATGGCATCATGGCGGTTCTTGCCCTGGCGGCGTAAAGTATTGACATAGTCAAGTATAATAATGCTGTTGTTAACAACCAGTCCAACCAGCATAATGATCGACATAATCGAAAAGATCGAGAAAGTGCCGCCCATCAGGAACAGACTGCCAAATACTCCAATCAGACTCAACGGCAGAGAAAGCATGATAATCAGTGGCTGTGTGAATGACTCCAGCAGTGCCGCCAGCAGCATATAAGTCAGTGATACGGCCATAATCAGGGCTACGCCCATACGCGTGAAACTTTCCTGCATCCTTTCGATTTCGCCGCCGTAAAAGATGTTAATGTCAGGGTATTCGGCCAACAATGGCTTGATATGTGTGTCGATCGCGGAAACGACCTGACCGGAGCTTCGACCGCTGGCATCGCAACTGACGGTAATCATACTCTGGCGATTTTTGCGAAATAACTGGGATGGGCCGGTGGTCTGCTTGATGGCGGCCACTTCCGGCAGGGGGATGAGCTTTCCTTGTTGATTCATAACGGTTACTTCCTCGATATCTCCGAGAGTTTTGCGTGACAGTTCATCGGCCTTGACGCGGATGTCATAATTAAACGCTCCTTCGCGGTACTCGCTGATAATAAGTCCCTCAAAGGTGGCCGCTACCACCTGGGTGAGGAATCGTGTATCGACAAGATTGTCGCGGCACTTTTCGCGGTCAGGCACAATATGAATTTCAGGTTGTCCCAATCGATAGTTAGTGTCAATATCAATGGCACCTGGGACACGGTTTGGGTCAGACATAATCGCCATAGTTTTGTGAGCGAATTCGTTGATACGGTTAATGTTATCGCCCATGATTTCCACCTGCACAGGCGCCTCACCGCCTCCGCCGCCACTGATTTCCAGCAGCTTGATACTCGCTCCAGGGATATGTGCCTTAGCCAATACCGGCCGCAGGCGGGCCATAATCTCATTTGTGCGTAGGCTTCGCTGAGTTTTATCTGTAAGTCTGACGTTTATCTGGGCGATGTTGACGGATTGGCTTGATCCGCCAATTTCTCCGCCAGTGAGGCGGCCAATGGAAGAGTACATCGAGACCAGTTCAGGCAACACGTTTTTATCGGCTAATACGGATTCAACTAATGCGGTGGCCTGGTCGGTCTCCTCAAAACGAGAACCGACAGGCATTTCCAGTGTGATCGCGAATTTGCCCTGGTCCATATTAGTAATAAATTCGGATCCGATAAATCCGGTTAGGAGAAACGAACCGAACAGCAATAATATCACTAAAATAACTGAGATTGCGCGATGGCGCAGAAACCAGTCCAGGGAGTTGGTGTAACCTGTACGGAAATGCTGAAGGCCAAGATCAAAGGCACGACCGAATCGCTGGAACAGGCCGCTGCCGGTAAATTCAGTGTTTTCCTTGCTGAGCAGTTTGGAGGCCAACATTGGCGCCAAGGTGAAGGAAATAAAAAGAGAAACAATTGTAGCGAAAACGGTGGTGAGGCCAAAGTCCTTGAAGAATTGCCCCACAATGCCGCCCATAAAGGCGATTGGGACAAAGACGACCACGTTAGTAAGCGTGGTGCTGGAAACGGCCATGGCGATTTCGGTTGTTCCCTCAATCGCCGCCTGATCGCTACGATGGCCCAGGTGAAGATAGCGGACAACGTTTTCGAGAACAAGGATGGCGTTGTCGACCAGTACGCCGATGGTCATCGCCAGGCCCATCAGGCTCATCATGTTCATACTCATGCCCATCAGGTACATTAAGATAAAAGTCGCCACGACTGAGATGGGCATAGTCAGCGAGATAATAAGGACTGCGCGAAAGCTATGCAGAAACAAAAACAGGGCGATGGCGGTTAGAATGATGCCGACCCCCATATCCTCGAATACATTGCGGATGGATGAGGTTATCCATGTGGCCTGTTCGTCCTGAATCAGGATTTCATAGTCGTCCGGAAGTATCTTTTTAAGCTCTTTTAGTTGTTTTCTTACGGCTGTATCGACCGCGATGGTATTACCGCCGGCCCGCTTCTGAACGGACATTCCTACGCAGACCCTGCCGTCAGCACGAACCCTTTCTCGGATTTCCTTGAAGGAGTCTCTTACCTCGGCAATG
The DNA here is from genome assembly GCA_964537505.1 of uncultured Pirellulales bacterium. Taxonomy (GTDB): domain Bacteria; phylum Planctomycetota; class Phycisphaerae; order Sedimentisphaerales; family SM23-30; genus DAINBT01. The sequence continues at coordinate 14,912 of CAZICK010000069.1, read as the reverse complement.
TCTCGCAGATAGACGCTTTGTCCAAAAGGGGTCATAATCCTTAGATTGCGGATATCATCGAGGTTAGTGAATTTCCCCCTTAGACGGATATTATATTCGCGTGAATTTTGACTGATGTGTCCGCCGGGTGATTCGATATTTGCCGCGGCGACCGCGGCCACGACATTAGTGATGCTCAGGCCTTCTGATCGCAGGCGCTGCTGATTTGCCAGGATGTGTATTTCGCGTTCCTCTCCGCCGATGATAGTAACCGAAGCCACGTCCGGGACGGTGGAGATACGGTCCTTAATGCGTTTGTCGGACATCTGGAACACCTCCCGCAGCGAGCGGGACGCCGAAACCGACAGTTGCATAATCGGCTGAGCATTAAAATCGAATTTCATTACGATGGGGTCTTTGGCTTCTTCCGGCAACTGATTGCGTACGAGATTTACCTTGGCCCGGACGTCCGCAGCGGCCACGTCAACATCCATTTCAAGATAAAACTCCGCCATGACCAGGCTGAGACCCTGCTGAGAGATGCTCCTAAGGTGTTTGATTCCCTCTACTGTGCTGATCTCGTCTTCAAGCTCTTTGCTGATGAGTTGTTCGACCTCATCCGGACCGGCACCCTCGTAGTATGTAGTAACAGTTACGACGGGGAATTCCACATCGGGAAAAAGCTCGCGTGCCGACTGTAAGTAGCAAAAGACGCCGATTCCCGCCATGGCCAGTATTATCATTGTTACCAGTACCGGCTTTGCAATGCTGGTTTCAATTATTTTCATAGCTTAACCTTGTTACCTGGTTGAACATCCTGACTCAGCGTAATGATCTTTTCCCCTTCGCTAAGCCCCTCAATTACCACGACCAAACCGTCAAACAGGCCGTCCACTGTAATTTCCCGGCGACGGGCGGTGAGTGTCTCATCAACGACAAGTACCCAGTTTTCACCATCAATACCGTGTAAGGCATCGGAGGGGACAACAAGGGCCTGTTTGATGTCTTTTATAACAATGTGGCCCCGTGCGAACATGCCCGGGCGTAACAGCCCTTCTTCATTTTCAATGAGGATTCGCGTAACGTAAGAGCGATCTGTCGTGTTCGCGATGGGATTGATTTCAGCGATAGTGCCGGTGAAGTCTTTACCCGGCAGCGCATCAACCGTAACTTTGACCTGCATTCGCACGGATATTTTCGATATATATAGTTCGGAAACGTTCAGGTCCAGATACACTCTAGCGCAATCGGCCAATTGGAAAATGACGGTTTGATTCATTTCCGCAATAGCGCCAGGCTCGAGATTTTTAAGACTGACCACACCGTCGAAAGGAGCGTTTAGGTAGTGGTCATCCAGGTTTTTGCGAGCCTGAGCCAAACCTGTTTCAGCTAAATCCAGCCTTGCTTCGGCAATCCTGATATCCTCTTCACGCGGACCTTTTTCGATCAATTTATACTGCGCCTGGGCGGCTTCCAGGGCAGCCTTGGCACTACTGTAACCTGCTTCAATGTCTTCGAGTCTTTGCAGCGTGGTAACTTCTTCTTTATACAGTTGCCGTTGCCGTTTAAGCTCGATTTCCTGCCGTTCAAATGCGGCTCGGGCCTGTTCCACCATAGCCTCGGCAGCTTCGATCTCTTCCGGACGTGAGCCGTTTTGTAGAAGAGTGAGTTGTTGGCGGGCCTGGGCCTCGGAAGCCCCAGCCGCCGCTAAAGCAAGTTTGCTTTTGGTGTCATCCAGACTAACCAGAATATCACCTTTGGCGACTTTCTGGCCGGTGCTGACGTGAATCCTGGCGATACGTTCGGTAATGGTTGGGACTATATTGATTTGCTGAAACGGTCTTATCGAACCGCTGATAGCAATGGTTTCTTTGAGGTCCTCGCGCCGAACCGCAACAACCCGAACAGGTATGCCATCACGTTGCTGTGCCTTGTCAATGCTCTCGGCCGGTTGAGTGGCTGCCAATATATGGATTCGATACATGGTCGCGGCACCCAGAATCAATACGATAATGATTAGAATAATCCATTTCTTCATTTTTCAGAATCCTCGATTTTAGTGTTATCATCCGTCTCGGTCGTACTGTCCGCCGCAACCTTGTCGTCTGTCGGTTCGCGGGAACCATCAGAATCGGCGACCGTATGGATAGTTTCCTCACCCAGGGCGCCCATGGCTGAATTGAGACTCAATTGTGCCAGTTGATAATCGTGCACTGCCTGGTTATAGTCCGCCCGTGCCTGAGACAGTGCCAGCTCCGCCGAAATCACATCCAGCGAAGAACTCGTTCCCTCATGAAAGCCCACCTGAGCCAGCCGCAGGGCTTCCTCGGCATTGGCCACGTTACCAATCTGCGACTGCACGAATTTTTCACTGCTTTCCATGTTCAGTATTGCCTGGGTAATCTCAAATTGCACTTGCTGCTCCAGCTTTTCCAGAGCCACCTCCTGCTGTTGTAAGATTGCCTCGGCCTTTACGATTCGCCCGCGCGTGGCAAAGCCATCAAAAAGAGGCCACTCCACGACCAAACCGCCGCTCATCACACGGTCCCATTGCTTGCCGCCAAGATCACCAAAACCGCCGCCGCCATCACCGCCATCATCCTCGGAGCCCCCCATTCCCCCCAATTTACTGAAGTTCGCCGCAAAGCCCGGATAGCTTCTTTGGTAGCTGCCCTGCAGATATACCTTGGGCCGATCTCCGGCCTGCTCGGCTTTGACGTTGTCCTGGGCCAGGCGGATGTTTGCTTCGCCGATCAGCAGGTCGGGCCGTTGCTGCATAGCTATAGAGAAACATTCACCAGCCGCAGTTTCAATAGTTTTATGGGAAAGTTTGTCCGCTAATTCTACCTGACTGGTCTGCGATACGCCCAATACGTTAAGCAATTCAGTCAAAGCCAGTCGCGATGCGTTTTGACGGTGAATGAGCGTTGCCTCGATGGCATTAAGACGAACCTCGTTGCGTAGTACTTCAAATCGTGTTTCCGTACCGTAACGTAGTTTCTTTTTTGTGTCGGCCAGGAGCTTCTCAGCGTCGCGTTTGGCCTGACGGGATACCTCAATAAGTTCCTCGGCTAACAGGGCAGCCAGATATTTCTGGCGTACCTGAAAATGAACCGCCTGCATTACCATACGCAATTGCTGTTGTTTCTGATACGCAAAAACGCGGGCCGCATCCAGGGCGGCGCCGGCCAGACCACCCAGATAAAGCGGCTGCCTGACCAGAAGCCCCAACTCGTATGTTTCTTTTTGACTGAAAAAACTGCTGCTGTCATTGCGCATGCCTGTGCCGGTAAACGAAGCCTTGGGTAGGGCCGTGGAGACAGCCTCGGTAATTTGACCCTTAGCTTCCAGAAGGCTCAGTTTAGCGATCTGTACCTGCTTGTTGTGTTTCAAGGCCAGTTCTATGCAGTCATCCAGACTCACTCGTCCAACCGCAGCTTCCATATCGGGACTGCCCGTTTCACCGCCGGACCGCAAAAAAGTCTCGTAGCGTACCTGGCGATTCTTTTGGATATCACGGGCAACCTGCTCAGAACTGCAACCGCTAAGGCCAAGCCAAAAAATACACAAGCACAAAAAAGCAAACTGTTTTATATTTGTTTGCATTATTCTTTGCATATCCCCTTAAAAAATAGACATATCATCGGTTCCAGTTTATCTTTGAACGAAAACTTGTCCGGGAACCTCAACCATTCATACATAAATCCGTCGGTAAGTCCCTCCAGGGCAATGGTCATCTCATTCGGGGCCATATCCGCTCGAAAACAACCCTGTTCGATACCTGTCTGAAAAATCCGCGTCATCCGGTCCATCACATCTCCGTAAATCGGCTCGACTGTCTCCCACCACAATTCATTGTCGCTGAACCGGTCACCCAAACGCTCACGCGTGTAAAGGGTGATGAAATTAACGTATTTAAGGCACAGGTCAATTTTCGATTCGATGTAAGTTCTTATGCTTGCCGCCGGGTCCGTGGCTTGGTCCAGGGCCTGGTTGACCTCGTCGCGCAATTGACTACAACGTCGTTCGATCAGAGTCCGATAAAGGTCTTCCTTGCCGGGAAAACAATTGTACAGCGTACCCACCGAAAATTCCGAACGCGCCGCCACGTCTTCCATGGTTGACCGATGAAAACCTTTCTCGGCAAAAACCGCCTCCGCCGCATTGAGAATCTCTCTGCGATGACGCAGTTTTTCACGTTCTCGCCTGTTTATATTTTTATCCATCACAAAGCCTGCTGATCGCATTTTGCGAATCCTTGCTTCCGACGCTGCCAAGACAGGCAAGTTCCGGGTATTTTGGCCTGACATTCTTCATAAGGACAGCTTCATCTTTTGAATTCGTATTCATATTATAATACGGCGATTCAAAAAAAACGACAACATATTTCCGATGTCACAGAAAATATGTTATAATCTGACCATTAAAGCGGTTTTTTCTTGATTAAAGCGATTCTTCACCTAGAATAAGGTATTGTCCGATTTTACCTATAAGAAGCTAAGGTCTTGTTATTGTGAAACTTACAGCGACACAATCCGTTTTGCGTGGCCGCGTTAGAATGCCTGGCTCCAAGTCTCACACCATCCGGGCGGTGGCCTTGGCCAGCCTTGCCGACGGCGAAAGTGAGATCGAGGCGCCTTTGGTCTCGGCTGATACGATGGCGGCGGTCCAGTGCTATCGCCGGTTGGGGGCGAGGATTGACTGCGCGGATACCTGGCGAGTCGGCGGGACGGCTGGGAAATTGCAAACGCCCGATAACATTATCGACGTTTGCAATTCTGGTACAACCCTGCGTTTTGCGGTAGGTAGTGCTGCCTTGTTGAGGCAGGGATCGGTGGTTTTTACCGGTGACGACCAGACACGGTCGCGGCCGGTAGGCCCATTACTGAACAGTCTCAACGACCTTGGCGCCAACTGTTTCAGTACGCGAGGCAATGGCAAAGCACCGATAGTGGTACAAGGCCGACTGAAGGGAGGCCACACGAGTATTGAAGCGGTGAGCAGCCAGTATCTAAGTTCGCTGCTGATTAATGCACCGCTGGCACCGAACGACTCGGTAATTGACGTTACCAAGCTGAATGAACAGCCTTACGTGGAAATCACGCTGAGGTATCTCGACGAGCAGGGCATAAGTTATCATCGCGAGGGTATGAGCCGATTTAGCGTTGCGGGCGGTCAGAGCTACCATTCATTCCGAAAGCGGATACCGGCTGATTTCTCATCGGCAACCTTTTTCTTGTGCGCTGGAGCGATTTTGGATGCCGATATAGTCCTGGAAGGCCTGGATTTCTCGGATGCTCAGGGTGATAAGGCGGTGGTGGAGATGCTCAAAGAAATGGGAGCTGATATTGAACTTGGCGATTTGGAAGTCACTGTTCGGCCGGGCCGATTACAGGGTATGGATATTGATATGAACGCTACGCCCGACGCTCTGCCGGCGATGGCGGTAGCGGGATGTTTTGCACAGGGGCAGACAAGACTGTATAATGTTGCTCAAGCGCGTTTGAAAGAGACTGACCGTATCGCGGTAATGGCCGCGGAACTGGGTAAGATGGGAGCCGACATCGAGGAGTTGCCCGACGGCCTGCTGATCAGGCAAAGTGCTTTGCATGCTGCCGATTTATCCGGCCATGCCGATCACCGGGTGGTTATGGCTTTGACCCTGGCGGCTATGGCTGTGCAGCCAGACAGCTCGATCGATACCGCCGAATCGGTCAATGTGACTTTTCCCGATTATGTGCGTTTGATGCAGTCATTAGGGGCAAAGTTGAAATTGGAGGAAGAATAAAATTGGGAAATTGTAAAATATTGTTGGACGTGTCAGAGGCAGGATACGTTTGTCACTGCTGACTACTGACAATTAACTAATAGCGATTTTTTTGCTGGAGGACAGTAATTTGTTAGGGAACACATTTGGACGACTGTTTCGTGTCACCGCTTGTGGTGAAAGTTATGGAAAGGCATTGTTAACGATAGTTGACGGTGTGCCGCCGGGTTTGAAGATTACCAATGAATACGTTCAGGCCGAGTTGGACAAACGTCGGCCTGGCCGCAGCAAGATCGACTCACCGCGTAAAGAGACCGATCAGGTTGAGATTGTGGCCGGTATGCTCGAAGGCGTAACGACAGGCGCTCCGATAGGCATGATAGTGTACAATGTCGATACGCAGAAGATTCACGTCGAGCAATATCGTCGGGTGAAGGATTTGATCCGGCCGGGCCATGCCGAATATGCTTTTTTCGTCAAGTATGGTCCGTATGGTGACTGGTGTGGGGCCGGTCGGGCCAGCGGCCGCGAGACGGTGGGGCGTGTTGCCGGCGGAGCCGTGGCCAAATTCATACTCGAACGAGAAGGTATTGAAGTAATTGCTCATATTACCGAAAGCCGCGGTATTAAGGCCGGGCCGCTGACGTTCGAGCAGATCAAGGCCAACTATCGTAAGAACGATTTGAACTGCTGCGATCTGGAAGCGGCTGATCGGATGATCGAGGATTTAGCCAAGGTGGCCGATGAAGGTGACACTGCCGGCGGCGCTATCGAGGTCATCGCCCGCGGCGTACCGGCCGGTCTGGGCGAGCCGGTCTTCGACAAGCTCAAGGCAACAATCGCATCGGGTTTGATGGGTATTGGCGCGACGACAGGCCTGGAATTTGGTGGCGGATTCAAAGCTGCCGGGATGAAAGGTTCCCAATGGAACGATCTGCCTTACCTTGACGGTGAACGTGTTCGTTTTCGCACTAATAACTGTGGCGGTTTTGCCGGCGGCATGAGCAACGGTGAGGACCTGGTAATGCGCGTGGCGGTAAAACCGACTCCGACCATCAGTAAGGAGCAGGACTCGATTAATATGGTGGAAATGAAAGAGGCCAAGTTGGCCGCCATCACCCGTCGCGACATCAGCATACTGCCGCGTATCTATCCTGTGGCTGAGGCGATGGTGCGTATAGCCGTTTTGGATGCTCTTTATATGGCTAAAGGCTACGATTACTTTGCCCGTCTTGATCCCAAATGGAAGAAGATGGGCCAGCCGTAGAATAAAGGGAACCTCTTAAAAATTGCTTTTGTGACGATAACGATGCCGGCGGGGATCGCAGCCGTCCGTAGTAAAAAATGAATTTTCAGGGGTTTCCTTACGGAACCGCTCAGAAAAGTGTTCTGCCTGTTTGTGTTGTGAAAATCTTTACTTGTTGGGAGACAAACAAATGAAAGGTGTGATATTAGCTGGCGGATATGGAACTCGGCTTCATCCGCTGACACGGGTGACGAACAAGCATTTGCTGCCGGTTTACGACAAACCGATGATTTATTATCCCATTCAATGCCTGCTAAACGCCGGCATAGAAGAGATAATGATTGTCACCGGCGGCAATAAAGCGGGTGATTTTCTGGAACTGCTGGGCAACGGTAAGGAATTCGGCATAACCGAACTGCATTACACCTATCAGGAGGGAGCCGGCGGAATCGCCGACGCCTTGGCCCTGACCAAAGATTTCCTCGATGGGGATAAGGTGGTGGTAGTGCTGGGCGATAATATCATCCAGAAAAATATTCGCCATGCAGTTGGCGAATTCTTCACCCAGCGCAAGGGCGCCAAGATCCTTTTGAAGGAAGTGCCCGACCCCCAGAGATTCGGAGTAGCTGAGGTTGATGAAAAAGGAAACGTCCTGAGCATTGAAGAAAAACCCAAGGAACCTAAAAGTAATTACGCCGTGATCGGAATCTACATGTATGACGATCAGGTATTTGACATCATCGATAACCTGCAACCGTCTGGCCGCGGAGAGTTGGAGATAACCGATGTCAACAATGCCTACATCCAGCAGGGCGCCATGACCAGCCAGGTTCTGGACGGCTGGTGGACCGACGCCGGCACCATCGAATCGATCCATCGGGCCACCGTAATGGTCGCCAAGGACGGAGCGAACAACCTGGAATGAAACTCTGTGCTCTGTGGTTTATTAACATTAAGGGAAAGTAAACATCATGAAATCAATTTTGGTAACCGGAGCAGCCGGGTTTATCGGTTGTAATTTTGTTCGCTTATTATTGGCCGATGCCAAAAGCGATTGGCAGGTGAGGGCTTACGATGCCCTTACTTATGCAGGCAACCTGGCCAACCTGGCCGATTTCCAGCGGGATAGGCGTTTCACCTTCATCAAGGCCGATATCTGTGATCCCAAAGCGGTCGATACTGCCATGGAACGGATGGACATCGTAGTCAATTTTGCCGCCGAAAGCCACGTGGACCGCAGTATCCTCTCGGCGGGTGATTTTATTCGTACCAATATCGAAGGCGTCAGGGTCCTGGCCGAGGCCGCCAGGAAGCACAAGGTCAAACGATTTCTGCAGGTATCGACCGACGAGGTTTACGGTTCGCTGGGTAAAACGGGGCTGTTTACCGAAACCACGCCACTGGCGCCCAATAGTCCCTACAGCGCCTCCAAAACCTCAGCCGACTTACTGTTGTTGGCTTATCACCATACGTTCGGTTTTCCGGTGGTCGTTACCCGCTGTTCGAATAATTATGGCCCGTATCAGTTTCCCGAAAAGCTCATACCGCTTTTTGTGACGAACCTGCTGGAGGGCAAAAAAGTACCTGTTTACGGCGATGGTATGCAGATCAGGGACTGGATTCACGTTGACGACCACTGCCGGGCGATTCTGACAGTCATCGAAAAAGGTCTGGACGGTGAGGTTTACAACATCGGTTCGGAAAACGAACAATACAACATTAACATTACTAAACTGATCCTCAAGCATCTGGGCAAGAACGAAAGTTACATTGAACACGTAACTGACAGGCTCGGCCATGACAGACGCTATGCTATTGACTCCACCAAGACAAAGCAGCAGTTGGGCTGGCAGGCGCAGGTTGATTTTGAAGAAGGATTGCGACAGACCATTGAATGGTATCTCGGCAACAAACCCTGGTGGTCGGCCATTAAAACCGGCGAATACCTGGATTACTACGAAAAACAGTACGGTCAGAGAGAAAGAAGTTGACGATGGCTGAAGGTCGCGGCGAAAAAGTATTGGTTGTCGGAGCCGACGGCATGCTTGGCAGCGACCTGGTTGCCTTGCTGCGCAGCCGACAACGGCAGGTAGTTGGGTCCACCTGGCCGGAGCATCTCGATCAATATTTTCATTTGGACATCACCGATGCCCAGGCCACTGCTAAGCTGATCGATCAGATCGCTCCTGCCGTGGTTTTCAACTGTAGCGGCTACACCGATGTGGATGGCGCCCAGCAGCAGAAAGAACTGGCCACCGCGGTGAACGGTAAGGGGGTAGCCAATTTAGCCGAGGCCTCTGGCAGTTGCGATAGCTTGTTTGTTCATGTCAGCACTGATTATGTTTTCTCCGGCAATTCCCGGACTCCCTACCGCCCTGACGATCAAACCGACCCCCAGGGCGCCTACGGCCGCAGCAAACTGGCCGGCGAAGAAGCGATCAAGGCTATTGGCGGCAGATATTTGATAATACGTACATCGTGGCTGTTTGGCAGGAACGGGAAAAACTTTGTGGATACGATAGTGGCCCTGGCCCGTCAGCGACCGGATTTGAAAGTCGTCGATGACCAGATTGGTTGTCCAACTTACGCGCCTGACCTGGCTCGCTGTCTGGCCGACCTGGCGGACAAGGATGTTCAGGGAATACATCATTTTTGTAACGGCCCGTGTTGCAGTTGGTTTGATTTAGCCTGCGCTGCGGTAAAAATTGCCGGTCTGGATTGTAAAGTTTCACCCTGCTCGACGAGCGAGTTTCCGCGGCCTGCCCCGCGGCCTGCTTATTCGGCCCTGGATTGTTCCGAAACATTTGACCTGTTAGGCTGGACCGCTCGCCCCTGGCAACAGAGCGTCGCGGAGCATCTGGGCCAAACCGTCTCACCTTGAGTGAGCCGTTGTGATACTAAAAGTTTCCGGCAGGGGTTGTTGTTCTGACCGTTGGCCGGGATCATAAAACCGCCGTTGGCGGCGCCCCACACGGTTTTTTTGGAGCAAACTTATGCGCAAGGAAAAAGATTCGCTCGGCGAAGTGCTCGTTCCGGACGACAGATATTTCGGCGCCCAAACGCAGCGGGCCTTTGAAAATTTCCGTATAGGCTGCGAGCGTTTTCCAACGGAATTCATTCAGGCTCACGCCCTTGTAAAAAAAGCCGCCGCTCAGGTCAACTCTGACATGGCCTTGCTCGAGCGGCGCCTGGCCGATGCGATAATTCAGGCAGCCGACGAGGTCATCGCTGGCAAATTCGACGAACATTTTCCACTGGTTATTTGGCAAAGCGGCAGCGGCACCCAGTTCAATATGAACGTAAACGAGGTCATCGCCAACCGCGCCATCGAGATATTGGGCGGTGAAATCGGCTCAAAATCCCCCGTTCACCCCAACGATCATGTAAATATGTCACAATCCACCAACGATACCGTCCCCACTTCGATTCATATCGCCGCGGCCCGGGCGGTCAACGAGAAGTTGTTCCCGCATTTGCAGGCACTCAAAGCGACCTTTGACCGCAAGGCCCGCGCCTTCCAGGATATCGTCAAGGTCGGCCGAACCCATTTGCAGGACGCCACCCCGTTAACCCTGGGTCAGGAGTTTGGCGGCTATTCCCGCCAACTCGAAGCAGCCGGGGAAACGATCGAAAACTCACTTCTTCAAATTATGGAGCTTCCCATTGGCGGTACCGCCGTCGGTACCGGGCTGAACACCAAGGTCGGTTTTGACAAAAAAATGGTCGAGCAAATCAGTAAAATTACCGGCTTACAATTTCAGTTGGCGGCTGACAAATTCGCAACCATCTCAGCCCATGACGCTATTATCACTCTTTCCGGGGCGTTAAAGACGCTGGCGGCGGCCCTGATGAAAATCGCCAATGACATTCGCTGGCTTGCCGCCGGACCGCGTTGCGGATTGGGCGAGCTTAATTTGCCGGCCAACGAGCCAGGTAGCTCCATCATGCCCGGCAAGGTCAATCCCACCCAGTGCGAAATGGTCAGTATGGTTGTCTGTCAGGTTTACGGTAACGACACCGCCATAAGCATGGCTGGAGCTATGGGCAATTTCCAACTGAACGCCTATAAGCCTATTTTGGCATTTGCTTTATTGCAATCGATCAATTTATTAGCTGACGCGATGAAGTCATTTAATGACAGATGCGCCATAGCGATAGAGCCTAACCGCAAAAAAATCGCTGAGCATTTGGATAATTCACTTATGTTGGTAACGGCCCTGAACGAGCACATCGGCTACGACAAAGCAGCCCGGATCGTTTTGAAGGCCTGGCACGAGGACAAGACCTTAAAAACCGCCGCTGTTGAATTGGGGTATCTCACCGAACAACAGTTTGACCAATGGGTCCGCCCACAGGACATGACCAGACCGGCCGAATAACGCCCGCATATAATGTTTACACGTCCTTAGCCCTCTAATCTGTCCAGTTCATCCTGACACATTTTCTTTTGGCCCGGATCGGATAACTTATCGAGAGCGGATCGGAGATGTTTTTTCGCCAGGTCTTCCTGTTCGAGATAACGGCTGTAGATCAAACCCACCATTAGCTCAATCTGTTCAATAAAAGGATAGGTCTTATGATAATGTCGCAGAAAAACTTCGTAGGCCGCCGCCGCGGCTTCATGCCGGTTATTGTGCATAAGCTTGTTGGCTATGTCCAGTTGTTGCTGTTGAGGCAGTGCCTGTTGATTGTCGATTTCCATTAGTTGCAGATATTTGTCAACCGCCTGATCGAGATTAGAGCTGTTGGCGGCGCTGGATATTTCCGTTCGCAACTGCCTGACCCGTTCAGTGCGAGCGTCCAGCGGGACCGATTCGGTCACCTTAGAATCTACTTTCCTGCGAACATTTTCGCCCGGCCCGAAAGGATCGTATCCTTGATCGACGACTTTGCGATACTGCTGTCGCCGCTGCCGGCGTTCGATCAACGCCCAAAGATCGTAGTGACTGTGCGGAAGCAATTTCGTGACCAGCATTACCAAGGGAATACCTATTCCAAAAGCATAACCGGCCAGATGTGCCCCGTAGGCGATGTTGCCTGGTATTTTGACCATGACGGGGAATATGTTATCCCATAAAATAAGCTTGAACAGAATGAAATAAAGGGCGGGAATCTCGGTCGTCCCAATAAAGAAAAGCCAATACAATACATGCACATAAGTCTTGGGAAAGAGTACCATATAGGCGCCTGTAACCGCCGCCACCGCCCCGGAAGCCCCTAAAACGGCACTATTGTGAAAAAGGGCATGTCCCAGACCGCTGCAAACACCGCCGCCCAGATATAACAGCAGATAGCCCAGATTGCCCAGCTTATCGTTAACATTGTTGCCGAATATATACAGAAACAACATATTGCCGATAATGTGCATCCAATTGGCATGTAGAAAAGCGTAAGTGACGAACTGATAAATCTGAGGTTCTTGCGGAAATAGCTTGTATGTCCCGGTCGCCTCACGCAGTGGCTCAGTCACGCCGGGACCAATTTCATGGGGCTGATAGGTGTAGATAAAAATGATAAAATTTATTGCGATCAGAACATAATTCATCGTCGGCCTGCGTCGAAGCGGGTTGTCGGTGCCGATTGGAATTATCATAACGTCCGATCTCCTAACTAGTTACTACGGTCAATATTGTAGTAATTATACGACCGAACGCAAGTTTTGTTTGAGCGATTTTTACATCTTTTGCGTTGACAGCAGAAACAACTTATGGTAGCGTTCGGGCTGCTTGGAAACAAATGACAATCGATCCTCTGTTTTGGGAGAAAAGTCATGTTTAACAGTCACAAAAAGCGTATTTGGGTCATAGTAATTGTCGTAATCTCTTGTAGTGCAACAGGATGGAGCCAGGTTCCTCCCGACCCTGGCGGTCCGTCGGCAATGGTTTCTCAAACGCCTGGAGCTGCACAGCCTCAGGCCGAAAAGCCCGAATTCACCCCTTATCTCGCCACAATTATCGGTGATAGCGTTTATGTCCGCTCGGGACCGGCGCAGATATATTATGATGTTGGCAAACTCCAGCAGGGCCAGGAAGTGATTGTCCACGAGCATGTTCTCGGCCAGACCAACTGGGCCAGGATCGAGCCTACATCGCAGTGCTTCAGCTATATTGCCAAACAGTACGTCGAGCTTCAGAATATCCCCGCCCAGCCCCGGGCCGTTACCGAAACAGATACCGTTAAAAGCACCCCTGAAGAAAAAACCGCCGCCCCCCAAACCGAACAGCCGCAAACAACCGAACCAACGCCCGGCAAAACAGAGACCATAACCGCCACTGTTCCCGAACCTCTGTTGGGCATCGTCACGGGCAATGATATCCGTGTTCGGGCCGGCTCTGTCAAGGTGCCCCCGGCCAATGCAGACCAGGTGCAGACCAGGCTCGACAAAGGGTCCATTGTCCAGGTCATCGGCGAACGTGACGATTTTTACAAAATCGTTACCCCGAAAAACTGCTATTTCTGGGTTTCATTGGATTACATCAAGCCCATTGGATCTGTCAACGCCGCCAAACTGGACGAACTGCGATCTCAAAGCAGCAAAGATGCTGCCGCTGCGCCCGCGGAAGCTCCACTTGCCCAGGCCCAGTTGAAGCGGAAGGAATACATGGAAATTATCAGGTTATTTAAGGCCGAACAGAATAAACCCATTAAACAGCGCAACTTCGAAACGATAGAGGAAAAACTGCGAGAACTTATCAGCAAAGCCCAATCTCCTTCGCTCAAGGCGATTGCTTCGGGATTTTCCAATCAGATACAGCGGGTACAACTGTCCCTAGATGTTCTGAAAGAATCACTGGCTCAGGATGAAAAACTCCGCGTTACCATGGCCAATATCGACAAGAAAACGGAGCTTATGGTAGCGGTGGATAATCCGCCAAAGACCCAAGAAGATATTGTCGTTAAAGGCCAACTTGCCCGGTCGGCGGTTTTTACCGCCGCCAACCAGAACCGCCGCTATCTCGTGCTGGACGAGGACGGACAATTTATCTACTACGCCATAGCCGACAAAGATGGTCCCAGCCTCGAATCATGGCTGGGCAAAAAAATATCACTTGTCGGCACCGACACGTATGATGCCTTCGGCGGTGTCCGTATCCTCCGTGTCAAAAATATTGAATTGCCGCCGGCTAAGTAATATCAATTGCAGTTAATAGTTAATCGACATAGAGGTTGGCCCTCGGGGGCTTTCCCTGTCACACCACCGGGCATACGGGTCTGTACAACGGTGGTTCGGGATTGATATAAGTCGTTGTTTTTCGATGTGCGAATTTGACGTAAGTGCTTATTTTACGTTTGGGGGAAATGAACGTAAGTCCTTGTTTTTGGTTATGGGGAATTTCTGTAAGTGCTTATTTTACGAGATTGGAAATTGTTGTACTGGATGCCCGATCAAGTCGGGCATGACAATTATAGTGCTTATTTTTCGTAGCGGGGAATTGTTGTAAGTGCTTATTTTACGTTGCTGGAATCGATGTAAGTGCTTATTTTTGCGTAACGATTATAACGATTAGGTAAGATGGGTAAGAAAAAAGTGCGAAATTCGGCGAAATTTGGATGAATTCTGATGAAAAGTGATGCGGTTTGCACTATGTTTGTACCATGTTTGCACCCTGTTTATAGTATGTTTTGATGAGTTTTGATGTTAAGATGGGTAAGATAGCGAAAGAAGGCAATAGGCAACAGGCACTAGGCACTAGGGGGGAAGTCAGAAGGCGGAAGACAGAAGGAAAGAGGGCGGACCAGTTGAAGGGGGTCAGAAGTTAGAAGTGAGAAGTCAGAAGACAGAGGGCGGAGTTGGAGTGGGCGGTCCGGGGGCAGGGAAGGAAAGAGGATGTGAAAGGTTGGGATTTTGTTTGACAGTTTGGGCGGGCCGTGGTAGTATTGGCTTATAGTCGAAATGGGCTGTGTTGGGATTGGAAGGGA
>CAZICK010000068.1:0-20691 GCA_964537505.1 uncultured Pirellulales bacterium | reverse complement strand
TAACATTTCACCTTTATCAATTTCCTGCAATACCCGGCCCATATTGTTATGATATAACTGGACCAATTTTACGTAGCGTTGTATCGGCAGGCCGTCTAATCCCTCGGCCTCAGCTATTGCCTTGGCCCGCTCGGCCATTGCCTGACAAAGTCCCTGATTAGTGAAACTATAGACTTTGCAGCGCCGGGCAAACGGACCGCTAAAATTCCCAAACAAATCTTCTTGTAGTGGTTCGGTAGTTGTGAATATAACCAGCCGGTTCGCTGGCAGGCGCTCCAGCAACGTCAACCACGCCTGGACAGCCCGGCCGGTCATTGCGTGCGCCTCATTGACGATAACAACCTTCCAGTTCCCGAACATGGTGGACAAGCCGAAATTGACCTCCAGGTCACGGACGGCCTGAACCGAGCACTTATCGCCGTCAAGTTCGGTGATGTTGAAGTCATCGCCCGCTACCTGCCGAGCGATAATCCATGCCAGGGTAGTTTTGCCGGTTCCAGACGGTCCCTGAATCCAGAGCGCGTCCCGGTCCCATTGTTGCCGGTTCAGCAGGTGTTTGATCTGCTGTTTCACCTTGTCCTGCCCGATAAAACTGTCAAAGTCCGTCGGTCTGTATTTTTCGTACAACTGCATTATTCATCACCCCCTTTGCCATTCAGTATGTAATCCACGGCTTTTTGTGCCTGCGCCGCTGCATTCACAACCAGCTTTTTATCGCCTTTGATTTTCTTGCGCCAGCCGTCGATATATGCTGCACTGTTGTCGATAATCTGGTTATCAATCTCGCAGACGCCGCAAAGGAAAGCCGCCCCCATCTCTGCAATCAATTCCTCTTTTGAATAGGTATTGCTGCCGAAATTCAGGTCTCTGTCTTTGTCATGCCTGCCAAGCCGTGAATCGTGGCCGGTACTGTGCGCCAGTTCATGGAAAGCCGTCGCGTAATAATCTTCGACACTGGTGAAGTTTTCCCGTTTCGGTAAGTGAATCTCATCTTTCGACGGGATATAACAGGCCCGGCCCTGATCGTGGTATATTGGCGGGCAATCGGCCATATTACCGAAAACGTTTTCACAAGCGCCAATGGGCGAAAAATCCAGGTCTGGCGTATCGTCTATAGCGTCAACCGGCAATTTTGACAGGTCCACGCCTTCACATTGCGCCAGGTTAAAAACCCGGTAATACCGCAAAAACGGCACTTTGTCGGTTGTTTTTTCGCCGGTTTCCTTGTCTGTCTGGACATAATCCAGCCACTTCCAGAACACCACAAACGTCGATTTTTCGCCTGCCTTCACGTTTCCGCCATACTGCTGCGCCTGCTTATAGGTGAACCAATAGGGCGAATCATAACCCATTACCTCGGCGGTAATTGCCAGCAAAAACACATTTACGCCGCGATAGGGCTTTTTGCTGATTGCGTTCTTTGGTATCCCTTCAAAACCTCCCTTCCAGGGCTTATGCCAGGGAATAGTGCCTTTGTCTAGTAATTCCAGAATTTTATCCGTAACAATTTGATAAACGTCTGGACCGCGTGACTTGCTTACAGTAGAATTACCCATTGTAATAACCTCCATCGTAGGTTGTTACCACGCCGCGGGTATTGATAGTACGCCGCGGCACTTTTTTTGTTGACCACGTTGGCCAACGATCAATATAGTTTACATCACGTTTTGCAGTTTGTCAATTAAAATTCGTCCACAACGGCAAAAAAAGTTTTTCAGTGTTGATTTTACAAGCACTTATGAACGAATTTTTTTTTATATTCATACGCAACACTTTTCAGGTTTCACGAAATATGCCAACAGCATAATCTCGCGGTCATATCTAATGGGGACAGGTAGGGCCGGTCAATTCAAAGTAAATGTAAACTGATGGAAAAGCTATTGTAACCCGATGGAAAAGTCATTGCAAACCGTTGGGAAAGTCATAGTAAAGCGATAGGAAAGCCACGGTAAAGCGTTGGAAAAGTCATGGTAAACCGATGGAAAACTGCTGCTTTGCTGCTGCTTTACTGATGGTTTACCGATGGTTTACCAACAGCATGATCGAGGTTTTCAAGTGATCGACCCCCCCCAAAGGTACCGGTACCTGAAAAAGAAGACATACAGAACCGCATATACCCCGTTACAATTTTATCAAAAACCAAAAGTTAGGCAATTGATGTTGAATGTTGTTACCAATTGCCTGGAGAATCTGGGGTTGGTTGGGGTTAAGGGCCAGGGACTTGCCCCAGTTTTTTGATGACCAGTTGGGGGCTGCCATGCTGGTACAGCAGGAAGCCTAATTCGCCGAAGATACGGTAATCCCCCGGGTCTATCTGGGCCAGATCGCTAAAGATATAGATGGCATAAAGGGGATTGCCTTGAAAAATTCAAGTGGAAACGCCAAGTTTTAACGGAAAACGAGGCGGAGCTTGTCAAACCAGGCAGAATTTTCGCTGTATAACTCTATTTGACACAGTTGCTTAGAAAAAGTTAGAAAAAACCGCAAAAAATAATAAAAAAACTCTTGCAGACGAAAACAGATTGCTATATACCTCCGTGGCATTGGAGATTATATTTATAGTATTGTGCTCGCATGTAGTGCGACGTGACGTTTTTTGTTTTCGATGCTGGGGGTGTGGTGAATTTGGATATATTTTAATCAAAATTGATTTCGGCTTGGATGATATACTTTTAGGAGTTATCGAAGTTCGGTATTATTTAGCAGAGGGAATCTTACCTCTACAGGAGGAGGGATTATCCCCCTCGGTATTTAGGGGTTGATTCCAGTTTCTTGAGATTGTGACTCTGAGAAGGTCTGGATATTGTTCTTGGGGACTTTTGAAAGGGTGGTGAGGAGTGTATGCGCGGATTGAATTTTGACAGAAATTGTTAGCTGCCTGGCGGGAATGCAGCAAAGAGGAACGATATATGGAAAGTGTTTTTCAGAAGAATAATAGTCAAAAACCTCCGGCAATGCCGGCGGGTTATTATTGATTGGAGTGATGTTAAAATAGTTTCTTGACCAGTCAATCAAAGTCATCCAGTTTGGGAGGTATATTCGATATGTTATATTCCGGAGACGAGACTTCACGGGGACATGAAAGTGGGAGTAGGCGTTTTTTTACGTTGTGCCTGCTCTTTTGTTTGGCAGTGGGGATCACCAATCAAGTGTTTGCAGACAAGAGCCCGGAAGGCAAATTCAATGTGATTGATGAATTCACGTGTTGGAGCCCTTTGGACGACAACATTGAGGAACGAACGAACATTGCTGACAATCTTCCTGTGTCTCTGTTGTTTTCTGGTGAGAATGGCAAGTTTATAAGCGTTAGTGATTATGGATCAGGAAGTGATATACAAGTTACCTTCGATCAGTGTTCACAGGCTACTGGTGAGAAGGGTGGAGCTCGTTGGTATATGCTTAATCAGCATCGGAAGAACTGTTACGATTGGTGTGCCTTTGAGGATCCCGGGGGCCAGCCGTTATGCGAGCAAGATCCGCCTTACCCCGATTGGTTAGATTTTTCTCCATGTGGTCGGCTTAAAGGTTTTATCTCCATCATAAAAATAGGCGGCTCTCAAGAAGATTTTGATGCTTTTTTCCCAAACGGAATTGACCTAGGGTACGGGACCATTAAAAAGATTGAATGTAAATGTGGGGACAGTAAGATTCCATGTGAGTATAGTACGCAACCGCTAGGATTTTCTACACCAGGAGATACGACATGTATACTCGATACAACTAGTGGATGGGGTGGTTTAAAGCCCAGCAACAAAAAAAACCGGTTACGTGGCGCCTCTTTTTCTATTTGTATAGACAGTTATCTATATATACATCCCCCCTCGGACGCGTGTCCGTACCCTCCTGAGCATAACAATGACATTTACGGAACGCGTGCTGACCGTATAAAAGGCTCGATAACGGTCGAGCTAAACGAGCGAACAAACTTTGACCCGTTCAAGATTCTTTTCGATCCCGGCAGTTTTAGCCCCAGTTCCAGTCTGGCCTGGATAGACGCAATCCCACGTCAATATAGTGGGCCTGAATCGTTCGATCTTGATGTGCAGGACTGGCATCAAACGGAATGGTGGATGACCACAAATTATGAGTGGGGGCTGCCGCGTTCGGATTTTGATTGTATGGAGGAACTTGGTGATGAGCCATGGCCGAAAGATGAATATTGTGAATGCTATCAGGGTGTCATCCGAAGTTGTTCTGGTGCGCCTTATTTCACTTTCAAGCAATGGTGTGACCTGGATTATGGCCACTATGATGAAGGTGGGGACTGTGAGAGGACGCGTAAGTGGTTTGGCGGGGCGAATAACGACGTTAGTAATCCTATGCCAAGTCAGTATTGGTATAGAGTCAAAGTGCCGGCATGGGAAAAAGACGTATCTGCAGATTGTGAGTCAACTTTAAGCTATTATGACTATGTCTTGCCACAGTATATGTCGGAGAGTGGCTGGAGTCTTGTGTCCGGTGAAAAATGTATCAAACTCAGCCTGGGCAGCACTTTAGGAGATTTCTATTTCTATTGCAACAAGCCGGCGAGCGATCCTGAGGATAATCCCACCAAATATTTGCTGAGCTCGATCAAGTATTGCCCTTATCAGGCGGGTTATAAGACAATAATCTGGCGTTTGAATTACCAGACAAACAGCCCCGCCAAGATACTGTATATTTATGATGGTGATGAGACCGAAACCCCTGCGAGCGATCCGACCACTAAGCGGTACTATTGGTTCGACTGGGTCAATGCGGATGTGTATTATTATAACAAGGAAATTGGGAGCAGTCCACTACGCAAATGGCATGTTGAGTTTGATGAAAAGGGGCAATTGACGAAATATTCCGGCGGTTGTTCGAGTGGTTGCGGGGGCGGAGCCGGCGGTTTTGAGAGTTATGAATATTATGATGGCGAGGAAGAGGGAGACGAAAGATACGAAGGGCTGGTCAAGAAGAAGTTCAATTCTAAAGATGATATTATCCTTCAGAATGAATATACGCTGGATATTCCAGGAGCGGATGGACCGGATGATCGCGACTATGTCTATTTGCCCGAACCGTTGCTGGAGTCACAGTATGCCATAGAGGATCCCGGTGGCAGTAAGACCGCTACGAAGTTCAAGGACTGGGAATATGATGGCGGTGACAGTTCGGTCATTGAGAAAACATGGGTCAGCAATGATGAATACAGAGTGGTCAAATACTACTATGCGGGTGGTTCTTTCTCCGATGTTATCATGAAGATCGAATATGATAAAATCTACGAATTCGACGAGGATGACTACCCCGGTAATCCAACAGGTAAGGCATACGCAACATATTACAGCTACGAAAGCGATGCCGGCGACTCTACGAAAACAGTGAAATATCCTTCCGGCAAGAAGCAGAGTATCACTGAGTATGACTATGACGATGTTTATCAAACAGGTACTCAGACATCGTATATCCGTGATACCCAAAACGAGATAAACAGCAATGTGGAAGTGTACAAGTATGATGGCAATGGTCGCGTAACAGAATATACCGATGCAAGGGGAGCTGTGACGAAATACAGTTACAATTCTGAAGGATTATTACAGGAGAGGAAGGAACCTTATAATACTGAAGGCATAGAGATTCCCAATGGACGGATAGTGACTACATATTTGTACGATCAGGCCAGACGTATCTACCAGGAAGAGGAAGCAATCTGTGACGAGAACGGGGGCAACTGCACAGAAATCAAGAAAATTGTCTATGTTTATAGTGGTACTGACGGAGTGCCTGGATTGCTTAAAAGGCAGGAGGTCTATTTTTATAATGGTGGTTACCCTGTGGAACCGGATGAGAGCACGGAATACAGATACAATGACTTTGGTCAACAGACCCGTGTGATTCGCTCGGACGGGGTCGTTACAGGAAGCAGTTACCATTTGTCCGGCCAATTGGCCAGTGAATTTGTTCTGTCTGATGTCAGTGACCCCAATGACGCCGATCCGGATTTAGTACTGATTTCGCAGACAAAATATACCTACGATGATGATGGACGAGTGGAGTTCACAGAAAGAGCCAAGCATAATGAGGAGTTTGACTTTGGTGATCCTGGTATAACTTGGGTTAAGACTAAGTACGAATATGACTTTCTGGGACGCCGCAAGGCTGTGATTGAAGATGCAGATGGTTTAGCTCTTAAGACAGAATACGAATACAACAACCAGGGCGAATTGGTAAAGACAACGCTGCCAAATGGGAAATGGACCAAAACCGAACGTGATGGCAGAGGTTTAGTAGTAAAGCAGATTGTAGGATACTATGACCCTGTGGAAGAAGAGGATTTCGAAGCTGCTGTTACGACATTCAAATACGATGCCAACGGCAATATGATCGAAAAAACAGTTCCTTATACGGATCCCGACGGAAACCCCAAGCGTGTAAAAACCGCTTACAAGTATGACAACTTCGATCGGTTAGAACAAACCGTAGGAGGCATGGTATACGATGAAGAGGAATAAATGGATGTCAATTAGGATTGTTTTTGGTTTAGCCTGTTTTGCGATGGTGGTGGCATGCACGGTTGGATGCCACAAAAGCGCATCTGAAGGCATCACTAAGAAACCAAGAAACACGGGGACAGTAAAACAATCGGGTAATAAGCAATTAGCCCAAAAAGACCGTATCAAGGCTCAAACGGGCAGAAGCGATTGTATCTCTGATTTTGAACGGCTGCAGAAATTAACTGACAGGCTCAATAAGGTCAATCACAGTAACTATACTGTTGCCTTCGGGTCAGAGAATAACTCTGACGCCGACAGCCCTTGGATTTATATTGATTACGCGTTGTTCGACAGGCTTAATGACGATGCAGTTGCAGCGATGATTGCCGATACGATGGCTACAAAATCAATTCTCCGAGATCATAAGGCGGATACGTTAAATAATTCGATAGAAAGAGTCATGCAAAAGGATTACACATTGCAAACAGATAGAATTGTTGGACACCATTTGGCTGCTGCAGGATTTGGCGCCGAAGGTTTTGGTCAATGGCTTCAGGCAAAGAATTTGTCAGCAATTGCAGAGCCGGGACAGAATCATGTTCTGGAAAGCAAGCGTATAAAAGCATTTACGCAGGGTTTTTTAACAGGAAGCGATAGAGAAGGAGATAAACAGGTCAGGCAGTAAGTATAGGAGAATTTAGTTATGGCTAAAGTAATTTGGCGGGCCGGTAAAGTTGCGGTGAAGATTATTCTGCCGATTATGGTTTTGGGGTTGATATTATATTTTGTGAAGATGTTTGCCTTTGCCCAAGTGGATGGGGGGGTAGGCTCTGAACAGACAGGCGATGAATCAGCAGCTATCCAAACGGCCGAAGAATTACCTGTGGATCAGGCGAGTGTGGCGATGGAGGAGGCTTTTGCTTATCGGTTGGACGAAGATTTCAAACTGGCCACGCAGAGCTATATCCAGATTATCCAACAGTATCCCGATAGTGACTATGCTTTTGCAGCGCAACAGGGCCTTACCATCTCCTATATCGCCTGGGCCAAGCCAACCGAGGCGCAAACAGCTTTGCAGGAGTTGATGGTCTGTGATGCCGACGACGGGCAAATGGCAAGTGCCCTTCGCGATGTGGCGGACCATTATCGCTGGTTTGAGTATCACGAAACCGCCCTTAAGTTGTATCAATATGTTATTGACAACCACCCGCAGGAAGATGGGGCGATGTGGTCGCAGGCGGGCATAGCGATATTGGATATTTCCCGGTATGACTATGATGTGGCGGCTGTGGCAGTTGACAAACTGTTTAGGGACTATTACGGCCATGAAAAGATAGCAGATGCAGCATGCGAGATAGCCCAATGGTACCGCAGGCAACAGAAATATCAGGAGGCCCATAGCCTTTACCAGTATATTGTTGACAACCAGCCTGATGAGGAGGTTGCGTTCTGGGCGAATGTAGGGCTGGGGATTTGCAATGCGCGGCTTGGGAATGAGGATGCTGCTGGTATTGACCTTGATACACTGGTGCGGGATTATGCGGAAGATGAGCGGATAGGCGAGGCCATTTATCTGGTGGCAGATGACTATCGCAGATCGAAACAGTATGAGGATGCTCGCCAGATATATCAATATATTGTCGATAACCAGCCGGAAGATAAGCGTGCGATATGGGCCCAGATGGGTGTGACGGTGATGAATGCTCGGTTGGGCGACCCTAATGCTGTTGAGGCTAGTTTCAATAAGTTGCTGACCGATTACGCTGATGATCCGAGGTTGCCAACGAGGCTGTGGGATGTGGGCAGGGAGTATTACGCTATGGGCCTGGAAAAGGAGAAAGCCGGCCTAGTCCGGGAGGCTACGGGTCATTTTCAGGATGCCATGGCTGTGGGGGAAATGATGATAGAAAAATTTCCCCAGTGTAGTGGTACTATCGATGCCTGTTTCTGGTTGGCGGATAGTTATCGCAAATGGGGCCGGCATGAAGAAATGATAGAATCTTATGAGAGGCTCCTCGCTGTTCAGCCGGACTACAAATATGCATGGCATATTCAGTTTCTTGTCGGCTACAACTATGAGAAACTGGGGGACAGGGGTGTTATCAGTAAGTCTGAGGCTATGGCCAGAACCAGATCTGCATACGAATTGGTCGTACAAGAATATCCCGATTGTCCGGCAGCGAAGGCGGCGCGTAATTGGCTAAAGCATCATCCAGCGGGGAATGAAGGAGATCAGGGATGAACAGGATATTTACCGGCATTTTTATGATTGTTGCTTTTCTGCTCGTTGTATTTGCCGCAATTGACAGAGTTTGGGCATGCGAGCAAAACCCTTATCCTCCTGTGGCTGTTATTGCTGAAGACCCTGCGTATGCATGTGTTGGGACCACGGTAAATTTTGACGGCAGCGGTTCGTACGATTCTGATGGTACTATCGAAGAATATCTCTGGATATTTCCAAAAGGCGCCAGTGAGATAAGTCAGGACGATCCCAATGCAAGCTGTACATTCGATTCTGCGGGCACCTACCTGGTTCGCCTGAAGGTTAGGGACGATGACGATCTGTGGTCGGAAGATATGGAATATTGCCAGGTTTATGTTGTGGAGGTGGCATCTCTCGATCCGAGTACTGGGGCAGAGCTTTTCGATGATGAAGGCGATCCTGATACCAGGATGTTCGCCGTACTCAACGAAGGCGGTGATATTACGGTGACGGCCGAGTCTAATCCCGTTGTCAGTGAATCGAATCTGCCTGACTGCTGGGACCTTACCGGCGGCAGTGTCCAGGACAACTTGACCACGCTGGTCGATAGAGACGACCCCAATACGGAGGTTGTATGTAGTGCGAACAGTTCATCGAAGACGGTGATAATCTATTCCAGCGGAGATGATGATGGGGATGATATGCCGAACGATTGGGAGGCGCATTATGATCTGGACGGCAATGATCCCAACGACGCAGATGATGATCTCGACGAGGATGGGTTGACTAATCTGGCTGAATATGAGAGTGGCACAAACCCTGACAACGTTGATACAGACAAAGACGGTATGCCGGACGGCTGGGAGATAGATGAAGGTTTTGATCCGCTCGATCCAGCCGATGCCGATGAAGATTTCGACAGTGACGGCTATACCAATTTAAGTGAATTTCTGCACGGTGACAGCGATCCGGGCGATCCGAATGATCCGAATGAGCCTCCCTATACCATAAATATTTATGTTCCGGGCAATGCGATTTCTATCCAATCTGCGATAAAGGCAAGTATTGATGGTGATGAGATTGAGGTAGCCGAGGGTACTTACTGTGAAACTATCAACTTCGAGGGCAAGAGTATAACCCTGCAAAGCAGCGATCCCGATGATTGGGATGCGATAGAAGCAACTATCATCGACCCCAACGCTACCGGCTCGGCAGTTACCTTTGCCAACAACGAAGACTCGAATAGCCAGTTAGTCGGTTTTACTATTACCGACGGTTATGCGGGCCTGGCGGATACGGATATGGCGGCGTACTGGCGGCTGGATGAATCGAGCGGTACTGTTGCCTTCGACAGTACCGACAACGACTATGATGGCACCATCAGCGGTAATCCCACGTGGCAGCCGACCGGGGGCAGAATGGGCGGAGCGCTGGAATTCGACGGGACCGGTGATTATGTGGAAATCGAAGGTTACAAGGGTGTTACAGGCGATCTTCCGCGCACGGTAACTGCATGGGTCAGGGTCGAACCAAATGCATCAGGTACGATTGTGCGTTGGGGTACGTCGAACATCAGCGGCGCCACTTGGTCTAATGTGATTAACGCCGACGGCAAACTCCGAGTTGCCGTGTGGGGCGGCACGGTTACCGGTGATACAGATATAGATGATGATACATGGCATCACGTAGCGATTGTCTTGCCGGATAAAAAGAATGTGAAAGTAGAAGATATACTTCTTTATGTAGATGGCGATCAAGAAGATACCACTCTCACCTATGGCACCCAGACAATCGAAACTGCTGTTGGCATAGATGCATTGATTTCTTACGGCGGTTCCTTCAATGGTCTGCTGGATGATGTTCGGATTTATGATTGGGCGCTGAGCGGCGATGATGTCAGACGATTGTATGAGATTGATGGGGGTGGAATCTATTGCCAAAGCAGCGATCCGACGATCAGTATGTGTGTTATCAAGGATAATTACGCAGAACGCAACGGCGCAGGGATATATTGTTATGATGGCAGTGCGGATTTGGCTAATTGCCTGATCTACGACAATGAGGCGGGATATTACGGTGGCGGAATAAGCAATGAAACTTCATCACCGGCAATAGCCAATATCACTTTGAGCGGCAATACGGCTTACCGGGGCGGCGGGCTGGATAACGATTATGGATCTGAACCGCTGATAACTAACGCTATTTTATGGGGAAACACAGCAAGTGGTAGCGGCAATGAGGTGAGCAACAGCGGCAGCAGCGCCCCGAGCTTCAGCTATAGCGACATAGATGGTTGTGGAGGCAGCGGCAGTTGGGACAGCGATTTTGGAACCGATGGGGGCGGTAATATTGACAGCGATCCATTGTTCGTTGACGATTCAAACGATGATTACCACTTGCTGACCTATTCTCCCTGTGTTGATGCGGGCGATCCCACCTCGGATTATTCCAATGAGCCGGAGGATAATGGCGATCGGATCAATATGGGAGCTTACGGCAACACCACCGATGCGGCCGTCAGTGACGGTGATGGCGATGGCATGCCGGATATATGGGAAGTTGAATACGGACTTGACCCCGATGATCCCGACGATGCCGGACTAGACCCTGATAACGACGGTCTGACCAATTTGAACGAATATAACAACGGCACGTATCCGAATGATTCGGACAGCGATAATGATGGTATGCCCGACGGCTGGGAAGTGCAGTATGGTCTGAATCCACTTGATGATGATGCGGATGAAGACCCTGATGGAGATAACCTGAATAATCTGGGTGAATACAACAATAGTTGTGACCCGAATGACTCCGATAGCGACGGTGACGATCTGCCGGATGGCTGGGAGGTGCAGTATGGTTTGGATCCTCTTGATGACAATGCGAATGAAGACCCCGATGATGATGATCTGGATAATCTGGAAGAGTACAATAATGGCTCCTGTCCAAATGACTCAGATAGTGACAATGATGGCATGCCGGATGGCTGGGAAGTACGAAACAACCTAGACCCTTCTGATGATAGTGATGCCAGCGAAGATATTCTTGATGAGGATGATTTAGTTAACCTGGATGAATATAATAATGGCACCAACCCCAATGATTCAGATACCGACAATGATCTTATGCCGGACGGTTGGGAAGTACAGTATGGTCTGAATCCACTTGATAATGATGATGCAGATGAAGATGCCGATTCCGATGGCCTGACCAATCTGTATGAGTACAATAATGATATCTATCCAAACGACTCAGATAGCGATAATGATGGAATGCTCGACGGCTGGGAGGTGGATGAAGGCTTTGATCCGCTCGATCTCGACGATGCGGATGAGGATTTTGATGAGGATAATTATACCAATCTAAGTGAATTCCTGCACGACGAAACTGATCCTAATGATCCTAACAGTTATCCAACATCTAATATTACAATTTATGTTCCCGCTAATGCTATTTCGATTCAATCGGCGATAAACGCCAGTATCGATGGCGATGTGATTGAGGTGGCCGAGGGAACCTATGTTGAAAATGTTGACTTTGACGGCAAGAACATAACTCTAACCAGTACCGATCCGTACGATTGGGATGTGGTGGCAGCGACGATTATCGATCCGAGTTCCGGCTGTGGAGTTGAACTTATTGACGGCGAAGATGATGCGGTATTGCAAGGTTTTACGGTAAGTGGTGCTAGTAGTAGCGTTAATGTTAATAATGTGGATGCTAAAATACAATGGTGCATAATTGAAAATAACACCAGTTATGGCATATACGCTGCAAACTGTGCATGTGAGATTACCAACTGCAAGATAAGAGATAATGGCACCGATGGGATATTTATTTATGGGTCAGAGGCGGGTCTGGCAATAACAAACAGTTGGATTTA
This sequence comes from uncultured Pirellulales bacterium, assembly GCA_964537505.1. Lineage (GTDB taxonomy): Bacteria > Planctomycetota > Phycisphaerae > Sedimentisphaerales > SM23-30 > DAINBT01. Next base: position 8,147 of record CAZICK010000068.1, on the reverse strand, counting down.
TGACAACGGGGACGCGGGCTTATGTACGGTTTTCAGTAATGCGGCGTGTGAGTTCAGGAATAACACCGTTTGTGGAAATGACGATTACGGAGTAGTTGTGCCTGGGGCCACGGGTGGATTGGTAACAATTACCAACTGTATTCTGTGGGATAACGATGACGATCTGTCCAATTGCAGCGCAATGTATAGCTGTATAGAGGACGGTGACGGAGTTAGCGATCCCAACAATCATAATATAGACGATAATCCACTGTTTGTCGATGATCCCAACAGCGATTATCATTTGACCATGGATTCACCGTGTATAGATACCGGTGATCCTGGCGGCAGCTACGGGGGCCAGGTGGATATTGACAGCGATGTTCGCGTTTGCGGTGATTATGTGGATATGGGGGCGGATGAGTTTTATCCGGTCCATAATACAACCAGGAAACTCTGGTACGCGACTATTCAAGATGCGATTGAAGAAGCAGTTGATGGCGACACAATCGTCATAGCCAAAGGGATCTATCAGGAAGCCATTGATTTTGGCCACCGGGCGATAAACCTGGCAAGTACCGACCCAAACGACCCGGATGTGGTTGCAGACACGATTATTGATCCGAATGACTCTTATCAGACTGTGGTAGTGTTTGGACGGACCGAAGGCGATAACAATCCCACCCTAAGCGGCCTTACAATTACTGGTGGGATGGCAGGTATTTCTTGTGATGTGAATTCGTCACCGGAAATAAGCAGATGTATAATCAGTAACAATGACACTGCCGGGATACATTCTGTTCAGGCATCACCAACTATTAGCTACTGCGTGATTACAAATAATAATCATGGGTTGATGTATTTTATTAGTGGCTATTATTCGAGTATGGTAACAGTTACGAATAGCGTCATTGCCGACAACACCGAGGCGGGAGTAACTACGGGATCAGCCGTGGGAATAACGAATGGATCTCTGGCAATTACTAACTGCACAATTGCCGGAAACGGTGAATATGGTTTATATAAAGTGGTTGGCGATGTAACCGTTTCCAACTCCATTATCTGGGGCAACGAAGACAACCTCTATTTGTCCGATGGTGAGATTGCTTATTCCTGCATTGAGGGCGAAGAGCTTGGCGGAACTAATATAAGTAACTACCCGCATTTTGATGACCCTGACAACGGAGATTATCACCTGGCCAGTTGGTCGCCGTGCATAGATGCCGGTGATCCCAATTCTGATTATTCTAATGAGCCTGGCAGTGGAGGCGGCAGGATCAATATGGGTGCTTATGGTAATACCTCAGAGGCTGCTCTTGCAAGTGAAGATGAAGATGAGGATGGTTTGCCGGACGATTGGGAGCTGCTGTATTGGCCCGGGGACGACCCCAACCAACATGACCCTGAAGACGATCCCGACAGTGACGATCTTGACAATGAGCAGGAGTACCAGTTCGGCAGTGATCCCAATGACTCCGATAGCGACGATGACGGTATGCCTGATGGCTGGGAGTATGACTATAATCTGGATCCGCTTGATGATGATGCCGATGGAGATCCTGATGAAGACGAACTGAGCAATTTGGGTGAATACACCAATCTCTGCGAACCGAACGACTCAGACAGTGACGATGATGGTATGCTCGATGGCTGGGAAGTAGATAATAATCTTGACCCTACTGACCCTGATGATGTCGATGACGATGATGACAGTGATGACCTTACAAATCTGGAAGAATATCAGGCAGGCACAGACCCGGCTGACAGCGACAGTGATGATGATAACATACCCGATGGCTGGGAAGTGCAGTATGGCCTGGATCCCACTGATGATAGCGATGCAGATGAAGATGCCGATTCCGATGGTCTGGCCAACTATGGAGAATACAGTAATAGTAGCAGCCCCAACGATTCAGACAGTGACGATGATGGTATGGCTGACGGTTGGGAGGTAGATAATTGGCTTGATCCAGTGAACCCGAATGATGCTGAGCTCGATCTCGATACAGATGACTATTCAAATATCGTTGAATTCTTGCACGACAGCGATCCCAACGATTCTAACGACCTGCCGCAAGCGATTACCATTACCGTTCCGACTGAGATCGGTTCGATTCAGCAGGCGATAGACTGGAGTATTGATGGTGATATAATCAAGGTATCCAGGGGAACTTATGTCGAAAACGTTGACTTTGACGGCAAGAACATAACTTTGACCGGCATCAATCCGGACAGTTGGGATGTAACGGCAGCGACGATTATCGATCCTAACGATACTGACAGTGGCTCCTACGGTGTTGAGTTTAGTGGAGGTGAGGATTCGAATGCAGTATTGGCAGGCTTGACCATAAGACGAGCCTACAACGGTGTGTATGTTGGCGGAGCCGATCCGGTTATAAAGAACTGCATAATCAAGGAGAGCTGCTACGGCATATATTGTGACAGCAGTTCGCCCACGATAACCAATAACAAGATCATCGATAATGACAATGAAGGTATATACGTTTATGATACCGGTTCTGTGCCGGTCATCAAGAACAACTGGATATATGACAATGAAACCGGTATTGAGTTCGATTCAGTAACTTCAGCGGCAACCGTTCGCAACAATACCATAGTGTATAATAGTGATGCCGGCATTTATGTTGACTCTGATCCTAATACTGTCGCTCCCAATATCAGTAATTGTATTCTGTGGAATCCATCTGGCGACGATCTGAACGGATGCAGCGCTACCTATTCGTGTATTTATGATGGGGATGCAGGTGATTACAACATCTCCAGTTATCCGTACTTTGTTGATGCACCCAAGGACGATTTTTGCATAGACCGTGATTCGTCCTGCAAGGGCGCCGGTGATCCGAACGGCACCTATACCGGCGAGACAGACATCAATGGCCAGGTGCGTGAAGTTCACACTGTGGATATAGGCGCTGATGAGGTCTGTGAGGTGCACAACACCGTTGCAGATGAATGGTACACCGGTATTCAGGACGCCATCGACGATGCCGATCCAAATGATGTAATTATGGTGTACGAATGGACCTTCGAGGAAAATATAGATTTCGATGGGCTGGCAATAACCTTAACCAGCACCAATCCTGAGAGTTGGCAGGTGATGGAAAATACGATTATCAGCGCTTATGCCCCCAACGATCCGGTAGTTACTTTCGAATCAGGTGAAGATAACAATTCGGTCTTGACCGGCTTTACTTTGAGGGACTCCGACTATGGTGTATACTGCGATAATTCCTCCAGCCCAAGTATTATCAGATGCATCATCAGAAACAATACGGAAGGTATATATTGCAATTCCGGCGCGCCGCTGATTGCCCGGAACGTGATTTGCTATAACGGTGATGACAGCGGGGATGGAGCGGCCATTGTCTCTAATTCTTCGACTCCTCCGACCATCAGGAGCAACTGGATTTATGATAATGACAGTGGCATAGAGTTTACCGGCGCTACGTCAGCGGCAGCGGTTTACAACAATACAATTGCTGACAATTACCGGCTTGATCCCAATTATCCCGAAGCGGTGGGAATATACGTTGACCCCAACTCTACAGAGCCGGACGTTGCCAACTGTATCCTTCGGGGAAATGATGATGATCTGGATGGCTGTTCGGTGACATATAGCTGCGTTGTGGATCCAAGCGATCTCGGCGATCCCAACAGTACTCACAACTTCGATAGCGACCCAAAGTTCAGCCCTGATAGTGATAACTACAGTCTTCTGGCCGAGTCTGCCTGTGTGCTTAGTGGTAACACTAGTATTGTTGGCTCCGGTGATCTCAATCTCAATGGTGAGCCACTAATCGTTGACTCAGGGGGAGAGACAACAACGTGTTCGGGCGCTGTGGTGGGTATCCCCTGGTTTGTGGATGATGATAGTGAATATAGCAGCAACCCTAATTATAATGATTCATATGATGATCCATCGTGGGGTACATCGTGGGACACAGCGTTTAGATACTTGCAGGATGCCCTCAAAAATCCAAATCTCAACAAGGGTGATTATATAATGGTAGCAGGCGGCACCTACTATCCGGACGAAGGCATGGGTATTACAGAGAGGGATCAGAACGAAACGTTCCACCTTATCTCTGAGATAACTATCTATGGTGGCTTTGCAGGTGACCCGGAAGACCCAACAGAAGATCTATTCAATGAGCTTTTTGATCTTGACGCTCGTGACTTTGCGACAAATGAAACCATCCTCAGCGGTGATCTTGATGGCAATAATGAGCCGGACAACAACAGTTATCTGGTTGTTGTTGTAGGATATGATACTGTTATAGATGGTTTTACCATCGAATATGGATATGGGGGTTATGGTGGAGGGCTTTACATTGCGCCTACCAGCCCAACCGTGCGCGAATGTGTATTTAGGAAGAATCGTGCTCTTTATGGGGGTGCAGTGTGTTGCGAAGACGGCAGTTCAGCAACATTTATTAACTGCCTCTTTACAGAAAATATATCTACAACTACTAGTGGCTATGGAGGTGGTGGAGCAGTAGATCTTTTCTGTTGCCGTACACCAACATTCTCGCATTGTATATTCCGTGGAAACGAAGCCGCATCTGCAGGTGGTGGGATGCGTAGTGAAGCTTCCGGTCCTGTATTGAACAATTGTATATTTGAGGGAAACACTGCTGCTAATGGAGGTGCGATATATAGAATAGGCGGTTATGTGGGTGCTGGAGAGTTAACAAACTGCATATTGAATAGTAACTCAGCGAGTGAGTGTGGCGGCGGGATCTACCATAATGGTTCCTCTGTTGGCGAATTCAACCAGACCAACTGCACCTTCATCGGTAATAGCGCCGGTGAAGAAGGTGGTGGGATGTACAACACTAATTCTGCTGAGCCGACAATAACCAATTGTATCTTCTGGGATGATGAAGCTAGTGTTTCCGGTAACGAGATATATAATGACGGTACCTCCTGCCCGATTATTAGCTATTGTGATATAGAAGGCTGTGGCGGCACTGGCGATGGATGGGACGACGATCTCGGTACTGATGGCGGTGGTAACATTGGCAGCGATCCATGTTTTATCGATGCCGATGGGGATGATGACATCCCCGGCAATGCGGATGATGATCTGCATCTACAGACTTATTCTCCCTGTGTTGATACGGGCGATCCCACCTCGGATTATTCCAATGAACCGCCACCCAGTGGCGGCCGAATCAATATGGGTGCTTACGGCAACACTGACGAGGCGGCTGTTGGTGACGGTGACGAGGATGGTGATGGCGATGGTCTGCCTGATATATGGGAATGGCAGTATAGACCCTATCTCGACATCTATGCTGATGATGCCATTGAGGATCCGGACGAAGATGGCCTGAACAATATGGAGGAATACAATAATTCGACCGATCCCACCAAGTCAGACAGCGATGGCGATGGTTTGCCGGACGGCTGGGAAGTTGAGTATGGGCTGGACCCGCTCGATGATGGTACAGTTGATGAAGACAACGGTGCAACTGGAAATCCAGACGGAGATGACCTGACCAACTTGGAGGAATACCAGAAAGGGTTTAACCCGACCCTGCCTAACAATGATGGTGATCCTGTAACCGCCAGCGAATATGATGATGCATCCGGAGTTATTAAAAAACAGGGCCAATACGAGGTTCGCGATGGGGAGGTTGTCTGCTTGTCCGAAACCCGCTACGATTATGACAAGCTTGGCCGTCAGTGGCGGACGCGGCAGTTGGCTGATCCCGCTTCTGGCACGGACAACACCAAAGATATGATAACCATAACTACATACGATGTGATGGGCAACGTCAAGAAAACGGCGCAAAAAGCAACAGAAGGAAGCGGTTACGATAATCCTGATATAATCGCTTCGTGCGATATCGTAACGGAGAATGTTTACTCTTCAGGTAAGTTGACCAAGACCATTGATCCGGAAGGAAATCAAACCGAATATAAATATGACTCTAATGGCCGACTCTATCAGGTAGTTCAGTTAAATAATCCGGCTGCCTCCGGCGATGATGTTACTATTACCACTAATGAATATGATGCTGCGGGCAGACTCGAAAAAGTTACCGACGCCGAAGGAAATTACCACGGGTACACCTTCGACAGCCTGGGCCATACCATTAAGGAAATAGCCTATGATGACACCTCCACTGCCCTGATGCAGATCAGGTCTGAATATGATGGTATGGGGCATGTAACCCGCCAGGCGGTCATGGCAGATGCAACTACTCTCGATACCACCTCTATCGATACTACAGAGGATATGGTTACGGACTATGGATATGATTCAAATGACGACGATTATCCGGGGATGCTGACGAGCCAGACTGTCTATTATGGCGGAGACCCGGCAAGTGAGGCAACTACGACCTATCATTATGATGGACTGGGCCGACAAGATACGATCGTGGACCCGCTCGGCAATGAGACGCAGCTAACCTACAATGCTGTGGATCAGATTACACAACGTCGGCAGGTTAATGACGACCCGCTTGGCGAAGACGATCAGGTTATCACCACCGATTATGTATTCGATCCACTCGGCAGGATGATCGAGGAAAGGGCCTTGCCTGATCCCGATGACCCTGATACATATTTGGCAACCGAGTACAAGTATGATGGACGCGGCAATTTGGTGAAAAAGACCGATCCCAAGGAGATTGTCACCACTTACGCATACAATGCTTTAGGCCGTCAAACAGAGATGGTGGTGGATGTCGGCGGGGGCGGTATCGAACAAAAGACCAAATGGACATACGACCGGCTCGGCAGACAGGATTCCATTATCGGCTATGCCAACGGCACCACCGCCCAGACTACCCAATATGACTACGACAAGCTGGGCCGGGTGAAAATAATTACCTATCCGGACAATGAAAAGATAGAATATGGCTATGAGGGCGATGGTACGTATGATAATTACGGTCGTTCTCCCGATGCTCGAACCGATCAGCGGGGCTGGGTAACTGCATATACCTATGACTATCTCGGCCGACTGGAAGTAAAGAGCATTACGGTTGACTCTGTAACCACAACCGAAACCTTCACTTATGACGGTTTGAGCCGGATGCTCACAGCCGAAAAAGAAGTCGATTCCTCCGCCATAAGCTTCACTGAGTTCACATATAATGACCTGGGCAAAGTAAACTATACCGATGAGACCATTCTGGGCGGTTCCGAGGTAAATATTGACTACGATTACGACCAGGCGGGCAACCTGACTCAGATCACCTATCCGGACAGCTATGCCGTGGATATCATGCCCGACCCCCTTGGCCGGATCGATACCATTACAGTCGATAGTACCGATGTGGTAACCTACAAATACCTCGGCTCTAAAATGTTCCAGCGGAACTATCCGGAGCCGGATGTTACCTACGACATCGAATACAACGACCTGGGCCAGGCCACCCGCCATTACACCTACAAAAACGGCACGCCAGCAGATACCACCATCACCGATTTTGGCTACATCTTCGACGATAACGGCAATATTACCGACCAGTCGTTTGACCATAGAGGCTCAACTCCAACTCCTTATAACGAATACACTTACGACAACCTTGACAGAGTCACCCAGGCCGAGTATCTTGTAGGTGTTCAGACAGTCGATGAGGAATTTATTTATGATGACCTGGGCAACCGCACCAGCGTGGAATTGCGAGATGACAACACCGAAACCTATGCTGTCAATAATCTCACCAACCGCTATAATGAAACAACTGGTGGCCCATACGATATTGAACTGGAATATGATGATGCTGGTAATATGACCACAGATCACAACAATTACGAATATCTCTACGATTACGAGAATCGACTGGTCAAGATCACCGACGGCGTATATAACATAGCCGAATATACCTACGATGCCCTGGGCCGCCGTATTGAGATGAAAGTCTATGATAATGGCGAAGTTGACTCGGTGACCCGTTATTATTACAACAACAATTGGCAGGTATTAGCCGAAACCGATTATGATTCCAGCGGACCAACCGAAACCCAACTGCGCGACTACATCTATGGCAACTATATCGATGAGGTGCTGATTATGACAGATGATAGTGATGCGGAGCACTATTACGGCCACGATCATATATTCAGCGTGGTTGCCCTTATCGAAGATGACGGCGACGTGGAAGAACGCTACGAATACGATGCCTACG
>CAZICK010000067.1:0-20969 GCA_964537505.1 uncultured Pirellulales bacterium | reverse complement strand
TATCGAGCGACAGAATAAAGCAAGTTTTTATGTAATTGCGACACAGCCTGTTCGCAGGGGTGACAGTTGTTCGCGGGGATGACAATTGTAGGCGGGGCCTGAGGCTCCAAAAATATGCTTGAACGCAGCAGGGAAACAGGTATAATAGATAAGGATGGCTGTTTTTTTGTGGTTGTGCCAGCCAGGGAGAGCGGGAGATCATGGCCAAAGGGCCTAGACGGCTGCTTAAGGAGAATGTCATGAAGGCGAAAAAGGGTTTTACACTAATAGAATTGCTGGTGGTGATTTCGATAATCGCGTTGTTAATGTCGATTTTGATGCCGGCGTTAGGTAAGGCACGGCTACAGGCGAAAACGGCTGTTTGTCTGCTAAATCTGAGGCAACTGAGTTTGGGCTGGACGATGTACTGTTTTGACAATGAAGACTGTTTAGTTTCACCAAATACCGGATACTGGGGTGAGATACCGAATCCATGGGTCGATTGGGCTGGTTATCCTAATTATGATGATCCGGCCGATTGGGAACGGCAACAGGAAGCAATAAGGCGTGGTCGCTTATATCCCTATTTGAATACGACGGAGATTTACCGTTGCCCAACGAGCAAAAAAGGCGAACCTCGTACTTATTCCATACCTGAATTTCTAGGCGATAAAAAAAGAGGAGAGGATTACCTGAAAGAAGAAGACAAGGATTTACTGCTTATGAAATATGTGCAAATAAAGAACGCGAGCCAGCGTATTGTTCTTGTTGATGAAGGCAGATTAACTTTTGCCGGCTATACGATTGATATTTACTCGGAAAGTTGGTGGGATTTCCCCAGCGCCCGTCATGGCAGAGGCAACACATTTGGATTCTGCGATGGGCATTCGGAGCGATGGGAGTGGGAGGATGAACGCACTCTGGATATAGCTAAGGCGGGTGAAGAGCAGGATTGGTGGTATAATACATACGTGCCTGGCAGCCCGGATCTGTATAAGATGGTAAGAGCTACCTGGGGCAGATTTGGTTACGGTTTCACTCCGTCGTCAACATTTTGATCAGTGGCTGTTTGGTTCCGACCGTTGGATGTTCGCGATCGGGCAGGCCATGGAACAGCCAAATGACGATTTGTCCGGCAGATGTCCGGTTCACCGTTATCTTGAAATCGGGACATTGCAAAATGTGAGTGCGGCGATGCCGTTTTCTCCATAAAGAAGCCTATCCTGGTTCCAGGACATTTCTTTGAGATAGGTAATTTTGTTTGCCTCTGACGGTTCGTTTAACCTGAGCGTCAGCACATTTTCGGAGACGGCGGCCGAGGCGACTTTCCCACTGGCTCCATCCAGGTAGAACTCGCCGATCAGCGAATCGTTCCAGACTACGGGCTGGTCAAATTCCAGCGCAATGGCGTCTTTGGCACTACTCGTATAGTATGCCTTTTTGAGGTTTGGCGATGTGATGGAAGATGTAACCGGTCGGTCGTAGAAATCCCGCTCGATCAGTGGTTGAATCAAGCTGGCAAATTCCGACCAGCCGATCAGTGGGAAATGACATGGGCCAGGCGGCCTGATACCCAACGTCGCCATGATGTCCATGTTGGAGTAAAGGCAAGGCAAAGTCCGCTGTACCTCGCGCAGCATATCGCCGTTGCCATTTCCCATGCTGCAGGAGTTTGGCCAGATTTGAAATAAATAGTAGTGTTGAATATTCGGGAAATCCTCTTTCCATGCGGCTGACATATCGATGAAATACTGCTGGTAAGATTCCCACCCGTAGCCGCCGGTTGGGCCATCCGATCCCTGGTCACTTTCACCCTGGTGCCATAAAACCCATCGGATTCCATGCGTCATTTTGGCTTGTCTAACACGCCATAGGAGGCGTCCGTAAATCGTATTGAGGTCCTCATGGTCTTGCGGATTTCGCTGGTGTTGATCGATCCGTGTTCCGCCGACGGCGCCGTTGATGATGAAGACCGGCATCTTCTGGCTTTCCACCAGTCGCTCGGCGAGCACCATACCCCACCAGCCAAGCTCGGCCTTGTGATCTCCCTGCGATTTCCAGACCGGGTTACACCATAGGTTTTGTGTTTCGCCTTTGCGGTAGTATCTTGGTTCGGCATAGCTGCGGATCCAGTCATTTGTCTGGCGAGGAGAGTCCTCGCCAGTATCCGTGGCTAACGCGTTCGATTGGCCATCGATGATATAGGCGTCTCCGCAGACGATATTGCCGGCCTTGTGCAGAATTGTTTCGGTGCCGCCGGTTTTGTGTCCGAACTCCACGCTGTACTTGATCAATCCCGGCTTGAGTTTGGCGGTAAAGGCGTAGCTCTTGTCCGCTGTGGGCTTGTGCTCTATGGTTTCGATCAGTTTGTCGTCCGCGTAGAGCTTTAGAAATAGAGAGTCCACGTTTTGCTCGAGTGTTCCGTTGCAGTAGAGCGTTCCCTCGTTTTTGTCGTCTCGTGCATAGAACTGATTGTCCTGCGGTTTTTCTTCCTTTCCGGGAGTCCTGCGGACCCATGTGTCACTTTTTGGCTCGGTTGTCATGATCGACGCGGCGGCGGTCACATCGCCGCCGCCATTGTTGATCGCCAGAGTAACGGTGATTTTGCCGCTGTATTGTGATCGCTTGAGAATCAGTTTGCCGGGAGCGACATCCTTGATCACAGCGCCTCCGGAGACGTTCCATGTGTAATTGAGATTGTCGGCACCTTTATCTTTCATGGCATTTAGATTACTGATTTCGGGCACCAGCTCGACGGTGTCCCGGCCGTTCCATTCCGAGGGTGCCTTCAGGGCAAAGACCGGCTCTGGAATTTCTTCCCTGATTGTCACAGGTATATCCCTGGTCTTGACCTCGTCGGCGTACACAGCCTTGAACTGCAGCACATACGATGTGGTGGCTCTCACCCGGCCGGCGTCAAACGTGTACAAGCTCCGGTCCACGCTGACGACCGTATCCTTGTTGTCTCGTTTGAAAATCCAATAAATTTTTTGTGCGCCGCCGGCCTTGGCGCTAACAGTGGCGCACTCACCTTCCAAAACTGACAGCTTTGCTGGAGAGATCGAGATGGTTTTTCCGGGTTGTACAATCGGCCCGACCAGTGTTTGCAGTGGTTTTTGGTTTTCGTATTGCATCCTGATCCAGTCGGCGGAACGTGTTACATTTGAAATGCGAACCTCGTCGATGTCGCCGACAAATTGGTAGTTGTCATACCAGCCGCCGATATACATTCGCGCGGGGCTCTTGATCGCCAGCGGGGCGCCTGTGGACGTTGAGACGCCATCGAGGACGCCATTTACATAGATCCGCGAGTCGCCATTTTTGAATGTGTGGATCACATGAATCCATTCGGACATGGGCAGCGTACTGCCCCCCGCTACGTCTGCGCCTGAGAAGTAGCAATCCATTGTTATGTGTGGCGGGCTGCGATACTGCATCACCACTTTTCCCTGAGCCTGCTCGTTTCCCCAGGCAAGGATGGTCGCATTAGGTTTTTCCGCCCTGAACCACACTTCAGAAGAATGTGGACTGGAACCGGAAGGATAGGTTGAGATTTTTTCGCCACAGTTGATCCCCTTGCCTGCGTCAAACCGCCGGCTTTTACCGATTATCCCGGAAGAAGAAGAGGTACCCGTATCCTTCGATACAAGCGTAGCGACTTCATCGTTCACCGGGTCGTTCATGTGCCAGACGCTGAGGTATCCGTTGGACTCGTTAAATACCGCCGATCCGCTGGATGTTTCGATGGCGTCGGCGTTGCCCCAGTACATTTTGATCGGCTGCCTGGCATTTCCACGTATTTCCGGGATTTTCACCCAGATGCTTGCGGTCCCGCCGGCGGGGTCCCATTCCTCTATCTGATAGGGTAAGGGAATACCGTCGTTCGAGGCAAAACGAATGTCCTGGCCGTGGGGCTTAGCCTGACTGAAGTTGAAGAAATCCTTATTCAGCCGTACCAGCAGTGGAAAGTTTGTTTCCGAGGCCGAGGCGTGAAGGTCCGCGCCATCCGGCGTGGTTATGATATACATGGTGCCTGAATACCGCCATTTGGCAAACTGACTAAGCTGTTTGGCCTCGTTCGAATCAAGTACCGCCTGAGCGCAACTCTGGGTGAGCAACAGGACTAAAACTGTGATAGTTATAACATTCAGGAATAAGTGTAATTGGGTATGATTACAACGTGTTTTCATAAGTTTTACCTCTATAAGTATCCCGGATTTTAATTTGAAGCGTAACGCTTGACTATTTTTAATGGCCCGCCCCAGCGGGCTGGAGTTTGTCGCTTTTAGCTACCTATTATAGCCGTAGCGATAATATCGAAAAGAGAAAAAGGTTACCCAACGTAATTGTTTGGAAGCTGTGGACTTACCAAACTGGGCCCACTAGGACTCGAACCTAGGACACATGGATTATGAGTCCACTGCTCTAACCGACTGAGCTATGGGCCCGGAAAATTCCAAGCTGCCGCATTGTAGAGATTTCCAATGTAATTTGTCAACCCCTTTTGTTCGATAAAATTCTCATAAATGGCCCACGTGAGCTATTCGCGAGTAAATCATCCAGGTTGTGCTGCTAATCGACTTAACTGATCGATTGAATCGAGCATGTTTATGCGTCAAGAAGCGCGGATGCCTATTTTTGTCGATCAGGTCGGCCCATTAAACGATTTTTACAAACTCCCAGTATGCATTATTGCTAATTCGGTCCTCATTTTGTCAATGGGCACGTTAAATGGTTTTTTATATAATCTCGATAAAACAATAATGTAGGGAGTTGTATATGAACCTGAACCCCAAAATACTGAAACTGATTTCTTTGGAAGGAAAAGTAGCGATCATAACCGGTGGAGCGTCCGGCATAGGCCGGGCCACCGCCTTTCGCCTGGCTGAAGCCGGCGCCACTATAGTAATATTGGATACCAACGTAACCCTGGGTCAGCAAGTCGCGGCAGAAATCGGTCAACTAGACGGTAAGGCACATTTTATTTGCTGTGATGTGACTTGCGACGCCGAATGCCGGGGGGCCATAGAACAAACTATCAGCCAATTCGGTAAAATCGATATTCTGTTCAACAATGCCGGCGTAACCCGGCGTAAAAACGTCGTCGATCTCACTGAAGAGGAATGGAATCTGGTTCTGAACGTTAACGTCAAAGGCATCTATTTGATCTGCCATTATGTCATACCTGAGATGATTGAAAATGGCGGCGGTAGTGTTATCAATACCGGTTCGGGCTGGGGCATCAGCGGAGGCGCTAGCGCGGTGGCATATTGCGCCGCCAAAGGCGCCACCGTTAACATGACCCGCGCTATGGCAATCGATCACGGCAGGCATAACATACGCGTCAATTGCATTTGCCCCGGCGACGTCGATACGGCCATGCTGCGCAGCGAAGCCGAACAGTTAGGCCAAGCATGGAACGAGTTCCAACAGGAAGCCGCGAATCGCCCGCTCAATCGCCTTGGTACTGTGGAGGAAATAGCTAATTGTGTTCTCTTCCTGGCGAGCGATTTATCAAGTTGGGTTACCGGCGCTATCCTCAGCGTTGACGGCGGTGGTACGGCGTGATACAGTACCTTCTGAAATCGCTTTTGTGGTGGAAACGAGCGAAATTTTAGGGATTCCCGTAGTGTGCGAATTCGCACTTTTTATTGTGTGTTGCTTATACGCAAAGTTAGAACAGGGCCTTTTAGAGCCAAGAGGAGATAATTTTATACATTAGTGAAACATTTGTCGAAACTGCATAAAAATCCATTTTCGTGTAACAGGCCCTGTTGAATGGAAATTGGGTTAAAAAAACTGCGAAAGTTGAGCGTAAGTGTAAAGGATTCAAAAATGTCATTACTGGTAACCGGTTCAATTGGGATCGACACGGTTAAGACGCCGTTCGGCGTCAGTGAAAACTGCCTGGGCGGCTCGATAGTCTATTTCAGCATGGCGGCCAGTTTTTTTTCGCCGGTGCGCTTTGTCGGGGTGATAGGCGATGATTGTCCGTTCGATTTGCGGGAAGTTTTCGCTGGCCGCGACGTTGACCTGCAGGGACTGGAAGTCCGGCCGGGCAGTAAAACCTTTCGCTGGCAGGGCAGCTACGAAGGTTCGATGAACGATGCCACCACCGATGGCGTAGAGCTTAACGTACTGGCTGAATCGCCGCCAGCCATGCCGGGGGCGTACAAAGACAGCCAATACGTCTTCCTGGCCAACACCGCCCCAGCTCTGCAATTGCGACTGCTGGAGGAGTTGGATGGTCCCAGGTTAGCCGTGGCCGATACCATGAACCTTTGGATCGAGACCGCTCGCAATGACCTGAACAAATTACTGGACCGCATCGATGCCCTGGTCCTCAATGAAGGCGAAGCCCGAATGCTCACCGGCAGGGACAACCTGATCGGGGCCGCACAGGAGATCATCAAGCTAGGACCACGGTTTGTCGTAATCAAAAAGGGTGAGCACGGCACATTGCTGCTGACCGATCAGAACGAATGTTTCACAATGCCGGCTTATCCGACCGCCCAGGTAAAGGATCCTACCGGCGCCGGCGACAGCTTTGCCGGCGGCATGATGGGCTATCTGGCCGGGCAAGACAGTACCAATCTGAACACCCTGAAAAAGGCCGTCGCCTACGGCACCTGCACCGCATCGCTGGTTATCGAGGATTTTTCGCTAAACCGCTGGCAGCAGGTCGGCAAAAGCCAGATCGAACAAAGATTGCAGCAACTGCGGAACATGATGCGGTTTTAGCCATATAGAACACGGATTTACAGCGAAATAATTTAGTTTGTCTTAATCAGTGAAAATCCGTAAAATCCGTGTCATTCGTGTTCTATAAAAGGTGTATTGTGTTCTATAAAAGGTGTATTGTTATGTTGATACGTTGTTTCATAGCTATTGAGTTGGACGAGGCTGTCAGAAAGGAACTGGGTAGGTTGCAAGACCGCCTGCGACGTCGGTTTGACGTTCTCGATACATCCGTCAATTGGGTCCGGCCGGAAAACATCCATCTGACACTCAAGTTTCTGGGTGATGTTCAGGACAATGTTATCGCGGATATCTGTTCAGCCGTTTCGATGGCCGTTGTGGGAACTGTTCCCTTTGATTTCGAGTTTGCTAATTGCGGTTGTTTCCCGCCCAGCGGCTCGGCCCGCGTTTTATGGACGGGCATTACCGACGGCAGTAAAGAACTGCAAAGCCTACAGACGGCATTGGAAAATCACTTAGGGATGTTGGGTTTCCCGCCCGAAGGGCGAAAGTTTACCCCGCACCTGACACTGGCTCGTATCAAAAACGCAAAGATCGGCCAAACCGTTCAGGACGCTGTTAAGGACATAGAACCTTTTGTTCTGGCTCGGCAGGATGTTTGGGCCTTAACCGTTTTCCAAAGCGAATTGACTCGAACCGGCCCTGTTTATACCGCCCTGCACCATGCAAAATTGGACTAATAAACAAAAAAGAGGTGGCATGGCCACTTTTTATGTTGTATAAAGTTGGTAAAGGGCGCTCCCGTTGGTCGCTCACTGGAATGGTAAAATGACGAGATTAAAAAAGTTTTAACATAGGAGGTGGCATGGCCACTTTTTATGTTGTACAAAGTTGGCAAAGGGCGCTCCCGTTGGTCGCTCGCTGGAATGGTAAAATGACGAGATTAAAAAAGTTTTAACATAGGAGGTGGCATGGCCACTTTTTATGTTGTACAAAGTTGGCAAAGGGCGCTCCCGTTGGTCGCTCGCTGGAATGGTAAAATGACGAGATTAAAAAAGTTTTAACATAGGAGAACAATATGGCAAAAGCCGCAAAGACCACTAAAATCGACAAAACTCCCACGGCCCTCGATCAGGCCCTGGCCCAGATCGAAAAACAATTTGGCAAAGGGTCCATTATGAACCTGGGTGAATCCTGCGTGGCAAAGATCGACGGTATCAGCACGGGAGCACTTTCACTGGATATCGCTTTGGGCGGCGGCGGAATTCCGCGTGGACGGGTCATCGAGCTTTTCGGACCCGAATCCAGCGGCAAGACCACTCTGGCCCTGCACACCGTCGCTCAGGCGCAAAAGGCCGGCGGCATCGCTGCTTTTATCGACGCTGAGCACGCCATTGATCCCACCTGGGCCAGGCGTATCGGCGTCAACCTGGAATCTCTGCTGTTTTCCCAGCCCAGCTCCGGTGAAGAAGCTCTCAATATCGTCGAAATGCTCGTCAGAAGCAATGCCGTGGACATAATAGTCGTCGATTCGGTCGCCGCACTGATTCCGCAGGCTGAGCTGCAGGGAGAAATAGGCGATACTCACGTCGGTCTTCAGGCCCGCCTGATGAGCCAGGCTATGCGAAAACTCACCGCCGCTGTCAGCAAAAGCCGAACCAGTTTGATCTTCATCAACCAGATTCGAATGAAGATCGGCGTTATGTTCGGCAACCCGGAAACCACACCCGGAGGTAACGCCCTGAAATTCTACAGTTCCGTCCGCATCGACGTCAGAAGGGTCAGCACTATCAAAGACGCCAAAGGCGCTATCGGCAATCGCGTCCGTGCTCGTGTCGTCAAGAACAAAATGGCGCCTCCTTTTCGGCAGTCGGAGTTTGATATCATGTTCGATCGCGGCATAAGCGTTGAAGGCGACCTGATTGACATGGCTGTTGATAAGGAAATAATAGAAAAAAGCGGCACTTTTCTGCGATATGGCGACATCACTGTCGGCAGGGGCGTGGAAAAAGCACGAGAGTTCCTGCAGGAAAACCCCGATCTCTGTCGGGAGTTACGACAGAAAATATTAGCCGCTCACGGAATCGAATCCAAAGAAACCGACCGGACCGCGGAAAAAACAAAATCACAGACCGGCAAAACCGATGCCGAAAAGACCGCAAAAAAGTAATGGTACTTCGGAGATGTTTGAAAAATTCGTGGTACGAACCGTTTGGCACGTACAAGATACGATTTGGCGGAGTCTGTTGTGAATGGCCAAAGGTAGCCTAACCCTTTACGGCGTGGCCGGCTCTTATGCCGATAGCTGAAATATGAGCTCTAAAAAGACAAACATTCTCATAGTTATATTGGCCATTTGCAGTATAGTCGCTTCCGTCAACTATATACAGCAGTTTTGGTCCTCCTCCAAGGGCGACGACATCACTATATGGTACGACTTATACGGTAATGTCGTTGAACGAGTCAGCAGGTCAGTGGTCGCCATTGAAGCCCTGCAACATACCAGTGTTGGGAAAAACTACATTCGTCGAGATTCCAATTCCGGCAGTGGCTTTATCTTTGATTCTGACGGTTACATCATCACCAATGAACACGTCATCCACAACACACATCGCATACGCATAACCCTGGCCGACAAACGCCAATACATTGCCGAGGTTGTCGCCGCCGACCGGCGTACCGATATCGCCGTTCTGAAGATCGATGCGGAAAACCTTGATGTCCTGCTCATCAACCCGCCAGGGCGTCCCATCGCGACCGGCCAGGTGGTTATCGCCATGGGCAATCCACTCGGCACCGGCTCCGACGGCAAACCTGTCGCCACCTTTGGACATATCAATCGGCTCGGCCAGACCCTCAGCACCGAGATCGACCCGGCAAATGACCGCTATTACGACAACCTCATTCAAACCAGTGCCATTACTCTGCCCGGCAGCAGCGGCGGACCTTTGGTCAACGAGTTGGGCTATGCCATCGGCATCATCACCGCCATGACCAAAGCCCCCTCTTCCGATCAGCAGTTTGGTTTCGCTATCACCCTCAACCAGGAAATACTCGATAGAATCGACCAGCTCAGGAACGGACAAGTGCTTAACCATGCTTTTCTGGGACTGGAACTGGCCCCCAGCGTTGACCAGGAAACCCAGGAGCGACTCGGACTTACGGAGATATCAGGCGCACTGGTGGAATCTGCCATATTGGGTTTCCCCGCCTACGATGCCGGCATTCGGCCCGGAGACCTCATTCGCGCCGCCAATGGTCAGAGAGTCTATAGTCGAGAAGACCTCATCGCTTATATAAATCATTGCAAGCTCCACGAACTCGTTCAGTTGGAACTGCTGCGCGGCTCGGACGGCCGATCCCGAAAACTTACCCTTTCCGTCAAACTTACCGGGCGAGATATCAAAGACATACACGGATTTCAACAGGAAGCTGCCGCCATCTCGATCATCGTCTGGGGAATGAAGATAAAACCACTGACCAATTGGCGCAAAAACATTATGAGCCTCGATCCCGGCCAAAATGGCGTTCTGGTTTACGCCCTTGCACCGGATTCGCCCGCCGACGACTTCAACATCGAAGCAGGTGCGATAATCACCGAAATCAATGGCAATACGGTTGACGATCTCGATGATTTCATAAAATTGGCTCAAAAATATCAAGACGATATGCCGAACATAAAATTTTTACAGCCCAGGCCGACTCTCGATTCCATAGAAGATTTATAGTCTGGTTTTGTAGGGTGCGGCTTTGTCCCATGCCCTTTCTCGAAAAGGAAAAATTTACGGTGAAAACTTCTCAACAAATACGCCAGGAATTTATCGATTTTTTTCTCCAGCATGATCACCGGTTCGTCCCAAGCTCGTCCGTCGTCCCTCTTGACGATCCCACCCTGCTGTTTACTAACGCCGGAATGAACCAGTTCAAAGACATCTTTCTTGCCACCATGCAACCTGATCATCCACGGGCCGTCAACTCCCAGAAGTGTATCCGCGTCAGCGGTAAACACAACGACCTGGAAGAGGTTGGCAAAGATACTTACCATCACACTTTCTTCGAGATGCTCGGCAATTGGTCTTTCGGCGATTATTTCAAGGCCGAGGCCATCCCGTGGGCATGGCAGTTGCTCACCGAAGTATGGCGCCTCGACAAAAACAAACTTTGGGCCACCGTTTTCGCCGGCGATGCCGCCGACAATCTGCCGGCCGACACCGAAGCCGAACAGTATTGGATCCAAAACACCGATATCCCCAAAGAGCGAGTGCTCCGATGTTCCAGAAAGGACAACTTCTGGGAAATGGGTGAGACCGGCCCATGCGGCCCATGCAGCGAAATCCACATCGACCTCGGCCCCGACCGCTGCGATATGAAACATCTGCCCGACCACGTCTGCCGGGTCAATGCCGGTTGCAGCCGGTTTATCGAACTGTGGAACCTGGTGTTCATACAATACAACCGCGACGAAGCAGGACAACTACACGAACTGCCCGATAAACACGTCGATACCGGCGCCGGACTCGAACGCATCGTCGCTGTCCTCCAGAACAAAACCAGCAATTACGACACCGACCTGTTTACCCCCATCATCAACCGCCTCGCCGAAATATCAGGCAAAACCTACACCGCCAGGCTCGGCAACAAAACCGACAACGCCTTTCGTGTCATCTGCGATCATCTGCGCGCACTTACGTTCGCCATTGCCGACGGGGCTTTGCCAGGCAACGATGGTCGCGGATATGTCCTGCGCCGGATACTGCGCCGAGCATGCCGTTTCGGACTACTGCTCGATATGCACAAACCGTTTATCTACTCACTGGTCCCCACCCTTGTCGAAAACATGGCCCAGGCATTCCCCGAACTGAACAATCGGCTCAAACACGTTGCAAACGTCATCCAGGCGGAGGAAGAAAGCTTCGGAAAAACGCTCGAACGCGGAATAGACATCTTCGAAGCCGACATTGCCGAGATGGAAAAAGCCAAACTCTCTCAATTGTCCGGCGAAAAAGCCTTTCGACTCTATGACACCTACGGCTTCCCTCTCGACCTGACGCAACTGATGGCACGGGAACGCAACCTTACCGTTGACCTCGCCGGCTTTGAAAAACTAATGCACCAGCAGCGCCAGCGGGCACGCGCCGCTCAGAAAAACGTCATTTACGAGGCCGACACGCTTAGTCAGATACTGCCCGAAACGCACGATTCCCAAAAATACAACGTTACCTCGCTCACAGCCCGGCTGCTCGGCTATATCTTAGAAGACCAATACATAACCGAAGGCGCCGTCCCCGCCGCCGAAGTCGGCCTGGTGTTCGATCGCACCTGCGCTTACGCCGAAGCCGGCGGCCAGGTCGCCGACAAAGGAACCATAACTTCACCCGCGGGCACTTTCACTTTTGACAATGTCCGGCGCATCGGCTCAGCCGTTGTACATTTCGCCACCACCGACTCGCCCGGCATAAACGTCGGTATGGAAATGACCATTACCATCGATCCTGCCCGCGAAGATACACAGCGTAACCACACCGCCACACATCTGCTCCAATGGGCTTTGCAGGAAGTCCTGGGCGAACATGCTCATCAGGAGGGTTCGCTGGTCTGCGCCGATTATCTGCGTTTCGACTTTACCCATCCAAAAGCCCTGACTGCTGAACAGATCAGCCGTGTGGAAAACCTCGTTCGAGACCAGATCGCCGCCGCCCACCCGGTAACCTTCAACGTTATGCCCATCGCCGACGCCCGCCGACTCGGCGCCATGGCCCTGTTCTCGGAAAAGTACGGCGATTTCGTTCGCGTACTGGCCATCGGCGCCGACCATCCGGACGAACTGGAAAACGCTTTCAGTCGTGAATTTTGCGGCGGAACCCACGTCAACAACACCAGCAGCATCG
This sequence comes from uncultured Pirellulales bacterium, assembly GCA_964537505.1. Classification (GTDB taxonomy): domain Bacteria; phylum Planctomycetota; class Phycisphaerae; order Sedimentisphaerales; family SM23-30; genus DAINBT01. The sequence goes on along the minus strand of CAZICK010000067.1, from coordinate 8,403 downwards.
GCTCGTTCAAGATTATTCGAGAAGAAAGCATCGCCACCGGCGTCAGACGCGTCACCGCCATGACCGGCAGGGCGATGAACGAAATGTTATACCGGCGCTGCGATCAGATCGACCGGCTTTCAGTTCTGTTGAAATCAACTCCCGATCAGCTTTTTCACCGCGTTGAGGCCATGATCGAAGACAACAAAAAACTCACCAGGCAACTCAAAAAAGGCGCCGCCACCGACCTGAAAGCAGCCGCTCAGGAACTGCTTGATACCGCCAAAACCATCGGTTCCGCCAGGATAATCATCGGCAAAATCCCCGCCGCCTCGGTCGAAGCCATTCGCTCGCAGATCGACTTGCTGCGCAAAAAGGCCCCATCCGCCACTATCGTCCTGGCTGCTACCACCGATGACAACAAGGTCTTGCTCTTTGCCGCTGTTACCGACGACCTGATCGACCGCGGCCTCAAGGCCGGTGATATCGTTAAGCACATCGCTCCGATAGTGGGTGGCGGAGGCGGAGGCCGGCCACAGTTTGCTCAGGCCGGCGGCAAAAATCCCGACAAAATCGACGACGCCCTCGATGCCGCTGACCTGTTCATCACCGAAAAACTCCAAATAAACCACCCCGACCAGCACCCCGACCCCACCTGAACCTGACAGAGGCGGAAAAAACCACTGTTGACATGGGCGCCCTATAATCATATAATGTTCGTTTTGGCTGCGTTTTGCCGGCCAGGTTTTCATAAACCATTGTAAAACAACAAGTTTCGACATGATAGTTGGCATACTAAGTTTACAGGTAAGCGTTTTTGACGCTATGTCGCTCAAGGACAAAAGAGCGGTCATCAAGAGTCTCAAGGACCGCATAAGCAACAAGTACAACGTCTCAATTGCCGAGGTGGGCCACTGCGATAATATTCGCACTTCGGTTTTGGGTGTAGCAATGATAGCCGGAGAGGCTCGATTTATAACCTCGGCCCTGAGCAAAATAGTCGATTTCGTACGGACCATACCGCAGTTAACTTTGGTTGATTACAGCATAGAAACCATATAATAGAATGTCACGACGACTGGAAAAAATCAATCGGACCGTCAGGGAAACCGTCAGCAGGGTAATACAGGAGCAATTATCTGACCCACGAATAAAGGGCATGATAAGCGTAACCCGCGTGGAAACTTCCGCAGACATCAGCTACGCAAAGGTGTACCTGAGCATCATGGGAGTCTCTCAAAAGCAGCAGGAATCGACCACCGAGGCGGTTCGTCATGCGGCCGGATTCATTCAATCCCGTTTAGCCGGTGTCCTGACCACCAGAAGCTGTCCGACTTTGACTTTTCTCCTGGACAATTCGTTGAAAAAAAGCTTCGAAATTTTACAATTGATCAATCAGATATCGGCAGAAAACGACCAGACCGAAACACATAGCAATCAAACTCACGCCCCAGACGATTCGGAGACAATAGAATGAAGGATGCCACAGAATACGCCCTACGCTTGAAAAAATTCCATAGCCAGATAAAGCGGGAAATCGACATTGCCCCGAAAGAAGACATGGTCGATCCCACTACCGCCTTGGTATTGGCATGCCTCTCGATGGTTACCACCCAAAGCAAAGCCCGCGCCGCCATGAACAAAATACGCAACCATTTTGTTGACTTGAATGAATTGCGGGTCAGTCGCGTTGAGGAAATAACCGATCTGCTGGGAAAAGGATTACCGCAGGCAAAAGAAATTGCACATAACATCATTGTTTTGCTCCAGGAGGTTTACGACAAATGCAACACCTTGGACCTGACCAGCCTCCAGGAAGGCAATAAGCGCGACGCCAAAACCTTTTTAACCGAGCTTGATAGTTCCACTCCCTATATTGTGGCATACGTGATGCTTCACAGTATTGGCGCTCACGCCTTTCCGGTTCACCCGCAAATGTTAACTATGCTGCGTAGAGAGGAAGTGATCGACCCGGAGGCAACTGCCTCCCAGGTGCAGGGCTTTCTCGAACGGCAGTTTACCGCCAGTGACGTGCGAAAGACTTATGCCGTATTGCGCCGTTACGCCGACAGTGCCCAGTTCAAATGTGCTACCCAAAAAACGCCAAAAACAAAAAAAATACCAAAATGTGAAGAAGAGATCTTGACTGAACCTGATACTACGGAGACGGAGAAAACAATTGAACCAGAAACTGAAAATCGGCCTGCCTAAAGGAAGCCTGCAGGATTCCACCTTTGACCTGTTCCAAAGAGCCGGATTCCAGATACAGTTGTCCGCACGCAGCTATTTTCCGTCTATAGACGATCCAGAGCTGGGCGTCATCATGTTCCGCGCACAGGAAATGAGCCGTTACGTCGAAGCCGGCGTAATCGACGCCGGACTCACCGGCAAAGACTGGATATGTGAAAACCAATCGGACGTAGTGGAAATATGCGAACTGACATACTCCAAAGCCACCTCACTGCCTGCTCGCTGGGTACTGGCCGTCCCTGCCGAAGGCCCTATCCAAAAAGCCGACGACCTTGCCGGCGGCATAATCGCCACCGAGCTGGTTAACGTCACCAGGGAATATTTCGCCAAAAAGGGAATAGACGTAAAGATCGAATTTTCATGGGGTGCCACCGAGGTAAAGGCTCGTCTGTTGGACGGCATCGTCGAGATCACCGAAACCGGCTCCAGCCTCGTCGCCAACAATCTGCGTATCATCGACACCGTGATGACCAGCACCACACGACTGATCGCAAATAAGACTGCCTGGCAGGACGATTTCAAACGCGAAAAAATCGAAGCAGTCGCTCTGCTGCTGCGCAGCGCCATAGAGGGTCGCGAAAAGATCGGCTTAAAGATGAACCTGCCCGCCACCGAACTCGACAAAGTCGTAAAACTGCTCCCCGCCGAAAAATCACCTACCGTCAGTCACTTAGCAGACAAAAATTTCGTCGCACTGGAGGTCATCCTGGAGGAAAAAACCGCCCGAAACCTCGTACCAAAACTTAAAAAAATCGGCGCCTCCGGAATATTCACCTACTCGCTCAATCAGGTAATCCCATAACCAGATTAGCATTGCCGTGAAAACGGCTTTTGTCAAAAATAATCGCTGCTGTATTAGTGCGAAGTTGCACTTGGAACAATTGAAATTTTAAGGAACGGGTACATATTGTAATGTTAGAATCATTATTATTTCCGAATGTCATAGCGGTTGTAGGCGCCTCTCGCACGCCGGGAAAAGTTGGCCATGAGATCGTGGCCAACCTGATCAAAAGTGGGTTTGAGGGCCAAATTGTTCCCGTCAACCCATCCACTGACGAAATATTAGGTTTGAAATGCTATCCCGATTTGAAGGCGTATGGCAATAAGATCGATCTCAGTATTATCGCAGTGCCAACAAAATGGGTCAAAACCGCGGCAGAGAGTTCTATTGCCGCCGGTTCTGAATCAATAGTAGTTATCACTGCGGGTTTTCGCGAAATAGGTGCTGAGGGGGCGGAAATGGAAGAGACGTTGGCCAAGTACTGCAGATCGAAAAAGGTGCGGTTGTTAGGACCAAATTGTCTTGGCTTGATCAATACCTATCACAAAATGAATGCCTCTTTTGCCTCGAAAATGCCTGAGCCAGGCAATATATCGGTGATTTCGCAATCGGGTGCTCTGGCAACAGCAATACTGGACTGGTCGGCATCACGGCATCTCGGACTGGGTAAACTCGTTAGCATCGGGAACAAAGCCGATCTGGACGAAACAGATTTTCTGGCAGCTTTTGCGGAGGATGAAAAAACCAGGGTGATAGCGGGGTATCTTGAGAGTATTGCCTCGGGTGATGAGTTTATCAAGGTAGCTGTATCTACTTCGGCAATAAAGCCGGTAGTGATTCTTAAGGCAGGTACGACCACAGCGGGAACAAAAGCGGCATCTTCGCATACTGGCAGCCTGGCTGGTGCAGATATTGCCTACGGGGCCGCATTTAAACGATCGGGAGTGATACGGGCGGAGACTTTTGAGGAATTGTTCGATTACGCCATGGCGTTTGCTATGCAACCATTGCCAAAAGGTGATCGCGTTGCAATTATTACCAACGCCGGCGGGCCGGGTATCATGGCGGTTGACGCTGTTGAAAATTCAGGCATGAAGGTGGCTGTATTGTCAGACAGCATCGCCACGGCACTCAAAAGCAAATTGCCCATAGCCGCAAGCGTCGGTAATCCAATTGATGTGCTCGGTGATGCAGAGCCTGATCGTTATGTGATGGCTATCAACGCGGCCAATGATGATCAGGAAGTTGATGCAATCATTGTGATCTTAACACCACAGGCAATGACAAAACCGGCAGAAACGGCACGGGCAATTACCGGATGTCTCCGTGGAGACAAACCGATATTGGCATGTTTTATGGGTGGAAAAGATGTAATGCCCGGACGTGATGAACTGGTAGCGGCGAATCTCCCGGACTATCCGTCACCGGAAAGAGCGGTTGGAGCACTCAAAGCAATGTGTGATTATGCCGCATGGTTGCATAGACCTTCACGAACGGTAACGAGATTCCCTGTCAACCGTCGAAAAGCTGAAAGAATTATCAGTCGGCATATTCGGGACGGGATCTTTCAGATCGGAGAAGGAAAAGCAAAAGAAATTCTCAGGGCATATAATTTCAATGTGCTCCCGGGAAGATTGGCCCCCACAGTGGAAGAGGCCATAGAGATAGCTGAGGAAATCGGTTATCCGTTAGCGATGAAAATCGCTTCGCAGGATATTCTGCATAAATCGGACATGGGGGGTGTAAAACTTAATTTGGATAGTGCCGAGGCGGTGAGAGACGCATTTGATCTTATGATGATGAGGATCAGACAACGAATGCCTCGGGCAACGCTGGAAGGGGTTTATCTGGAAAAAATGAGCTCTCGTGGACGAGAGGTTATTATAGGAATGACTCGTGATCCACAATTTGGACCAATGCTAATGTTTGGATTAGGAGGCATTTTTGTCGAGGTAATGAAAGATGTAACGTTTCACCTGGCGCCGATCACTGCCAGGGAGGCTATGCAAATGCTGGAAGGTACACGTTCATTTGCACTCCTGAAAGGTGTACGAGGACAGGCTGGAGTAGATTTAGAGGCGATAGGAAACAGCTTACAGCGAATGAGCCAACTGGTAACTGATTTTCCACAAATTACCGAAATGGACATAAATCCATTAATTGTCGGTCCTGTTGGAACTGAGACGGTAGCAGCCGACGCGAGAATTACGCTCAGCAAAAAACAGCATCCTTAAAATCGATAATTTTGTACATTATACCGGATAAAAATAAATGACAGATAAAAATTACAAATTCAATTATGATGCTAACTGGCAGGAAAAATATAGTGATATGGTTGACACTGCACAACAGGCGGTTAAAAAAATACACCCGGGTAACAGGGTTTTTATTGGCACAGGTTGTGCACAACCAACAAAACTTGTGCAGGCAATGGTTGACCGATCGTCAGACCTGGCCGATACTGAAGTAGTGCATCTTTTGACGTACGGGGGAGCACCTTATGCACAAAAACAATTGTCGGATAATTTCCGGGTTAACAGCTTTTTTATAGCGGAAAATGTTCGAGACGTCATACAAGAGGGCTATGGAGATTACACACCGATATTCCTTTCGGACATTCCACGATTATTCGATTCAGGACAACTGCCGATTGATGTGGCACTGATCCAGGTCAGCCTTCCCGATGAACGTGGAATGTGTAGCTTCGGTATTTCGGTTGATATCGTCAAAACCGCTACCGAAAACGCGGCACTGGTAATTGCCGAGGTCAACAGCCAGATGCCCAGAACTCTCGGTGACAGCTTCATAAATATAAATGACCTTGACATCCTTGTGCCGGTCGATGAGCCTCTATACGAAATAGAACCCCTTAAACCCACGGAAGTAACGAGAAAAATAGGAGAACATGTGGCCTCGCTTGTCGAAAATGGTTCGACAGTGGAACTTGGCATCGGACGTGTGCCGCAGGCCGTGCTGGAGTTTCTTAAAGATAAGCATGATCTGGGTATTCACACAGAAATGTTCACTGACTCCATAATCGACGTGATAGAATCAGGGGCGATTACTGGGGCGCATAAGTCCACCGATAAAGGTAAAATTGTCGCCAGCTTTTGCCTGGGAACACGAAAACTCTACGATTATATAGACAACAATCCGTTATTTTCCTTTCGGCCGACTGAGTATGTTAACAACCCTTTCGTCATAAGCAGACAACACAAAATGGTAGCCATAAATGTGGCTTTACAGGTCGATTTGACTGGCCAGGTTTGTGCCGACTCGTTAGGAACCATGTTTTTCTCCGGTATTGGCGGGCAGGTGGATTTTAATCGCGGAGCTGCCGCCGCACAAAATGGAAAAGCAATTATAGCCATGTCGTCAACGGCTTCCAACAGCGAAATCTCGCGTATTAAAACAATGCTAAGCCCAGGTGCCGGTGTGGTTACAACCAGGGGTGATGTCCATTATATCGTTACAGAATACGGTATTGCTTATCTGCACGGCAAAAGTGTACAAGAAAGGGCAATGGCACTTATTAGTATAGCACATCCCAAATTCAGAGAAGAACTCTTGAAACAAGCGATCGAAGCCAAATATGTTTCACAAGAACTAACCGGCATTGAAGGAAGAATTCATGTAGGGTCGCCACCATTGGTTACACACATGCTCCTTGATGACGGAACACAAATAAAATTCCGATCTATTCTCCCAACTGATGAGCCGGGAATGAAAGATCTGTTTTATGCCCTTTCCCAGCAAACAGTTTATTACCGCTTCATGAAAGAAATGAAGAGAATCCCTCATAAACAAATACACGATTTTGTATATGTGGACCACCGAAATGAAGTCGCTATTGTAGGAACACTGCCGGAAGCTCATGGTGAGGATATTATCGCTATCGGCAGATATTATCTGGACAAAAAAACCAACCGTGCCGAGGTGGCTTTTGTCGTGAGAGACCAGTGGCAAAACCGCGGCATCGGCACTTTTATAATGAAATTCCTGGCAACAATTGCAAAGCAAAATGGAATAAGAGGTTTTACTGCCGAAGTCCTCAGAGAAAACAAACCTATGCAAAGAGTATTCAACAAAAGCGATTGTGAAGTCAAAAGTCAACTCAATGAGGGTATATACAGCTTCCAGCTCGACTTCAAATAGACTTCGCCTTTTAAATGCGTTTGTCCAATTCACGCTCAACCAGGTAACCGTAACGATCCAGGAGGTAATTCCGCGACTTGCAAACATTGGATTCCATTTCATCGGCCGGCCCATGTCCGTGCAGGAAGATAGACACATAATGCGAATATCTCGCATCGGCCAGTGCCTGCAGCCACGGCGTGAAATCCGCTGGACCGAAGCCCGGCAACTGCCCACTGCCGTCTGCCCTTTGCCATGCATAGAAAAATCTGATCTGTGGCCCTGCGATTTTGATAACGTCCTCAATAGGCGTTTCGAATGCCTGAAGATGCCACGGGGCAAAAGCGATTCCGACACGTTTTGCGTTCGGGTTCAACTCGACGAATGCCCTGAACGAATCGATAGTGTTGAAAAGACCGCCGCCATGGTTTTCAATTGCCAGAACTGAATTCGATTTCTCTGCCAACTCGATCTCTGGCTTCAAATTCTCAAAGAAAACACGCATGTTTCTTGTCATATCTTCTGGACTGCTTGCTTCGGCATTGTCGCTACGGACCACGACGCCGCCGCCATAGTCACGAATCATCTCCCAGTACTGCGAAAACTGGTTACCGTAGATAGTAAAAGCTGCCAGTTCCAGTTTATGTTTGCCCATCAGCTCGCGAAGACCTTTGCCTCCCAGGCGATTCTTGATCTCCTCCAGGTGTTTGCACTGGGCTCCGCCATAAGTAAACGGCGCCCAGATGTCCAGTCCGCCCAGTCCGAGCCGTTCTACCCTTTCGCAGACCTGCTCAATCGGCAGCCTGTCAAACATCACCGACGAAGTAGCCAGTTTCATCTTCCACTTCTTTGCCTCATGCTTTTGCTCACCCACACCGACACACCCCGGCACCAGACTCATCGCAGCACCACAACCAACTGCACTACTCAGAAAACGCCTGCGGGTTATTGTTTCAGCCATACTTGTAAACACTACTTTACACATAACCAAACCTTTCCATAGCTTTTGTCAATTAGGATCGATGTTTCATCCGAAGATACTACCAGTTAACTTTCGCAGCTTTTTTAACCCAATTTCCATCCAACAGGGCCTGTTACGCGAAACTTGGAGTACATTATACCTCCAAATAAAAATATTTCCAGTCTTGTCTCAACCTTAATCCTGACGTGGTTTTTGGAACGAATCGAGAATCTCCCCCCCACAATTGCCACCCCCCTGCCCACAACTGTCACCCCCGCGAACAAACCTGTCACCCCCC
>CAZICK010000066.1:0-21727 GCA_964537505.1 uncultured Pirellulales bacterium | reverse complement strand
TATCGAGCGACAGAATAAAGCAAGTTTTTATGTAATTGCGACACAGCCTGTTCGCGGGGGTGACAGTTGTTCGCAGGAATGACAATTGTGGGCGGGGGTGACAGGGAGAGATTGCCGCAGTCGCTGCGCAAAATCCGCGTGGGCTGAGAGTCCACCCTACCGGAGAAGATGGCGGGCACAGATGAGCGAGAAAAGCTGGGCGGCCGTTGTGGTCGTCCCGCTGTTTTTCCGAGCCAGCCGGTGATATCAGCCAAGGTGCCGGAGGTTTCGTCGGGAAAGTTATACTGTCCGACATCTATGGGGCAATCGTGTCCTACGCCCTGCGTCCAGCCGGGACTTGATAAATCAGCGGTGATTACAGTTGAGTCTGGTTTGTAAATCGTTTCAAAATCACAATTTGGTACGGTGATTGTGCCACTCGTAGGATAAGTTGTTGAACTCGATTCTCTTGCAAGCATTTTATTATTTTTCAACAAATTTATTATTATTTTCCAGCAAATGGCGTAACTCATTGGTGTTGTTTGGTTTCCATTAGGAAGAAAGTTGTCAAATGGTTCCGTTAGCTCCCGGCAAGTACACGCGTTCTGAATAATTCCCGAAGATACTGCTTGACAGACGTCCATTGTCTGCCATACACTCCTGGCGTTCTGCGTTAGATGCTGCGGATAAACAAGAAAAAACAGTTGCCGGAGGTTCTATCATGTTAAAAAGAAGATTTTTTACATTGTTTGCTTTCTGCCTGGGTTTCGTGTTCGTATTGCCCATGGCGCACCTGATCGGTGCGACCAATAAGGTACAGAAAGGAGAAATGGCCGGATACCTGATTGTTCCTCACGATAGCGTTCCAGAGACGTATAACGGCGGGTTTTCCATGTATGTGGCAGCGTGGCCTTTGTTGAAGGAATATCCTGGGAATCGTTTTCAAACAGGTCTGTTCGGTACGTGGATGCACGCTCAGTATGACGGTCCTACGCCTGAAAAGCTGTATTCCGATATCGAGGGCGGTCTTGGCTGGTGGCGTGACACGCGGTTTGCCACGGAAACGCCGAAGTTCATTATGGGTGGGGTGGCTCTGAATTTCGTTGCATGGGCCAATGGTCCCGGGGCTGGCCAAGGCAGGAGCTGGGATGAACCGAAAGGCAAGTACGGTGTGGCACAACTGAGTCCCTGGGTACTGTGGCCGCCGGATGGTCTGAATCTGAAACAAGGTACCTGTGGTGAGTTGTTCGGCTACGGGTATCTGCCGCTTCCGCTGATCAAGGCCAAATCCACCACAGCCGGGAAAGACGTTCCTACCGGAGATAACTGTTGGACCTTGTTTTTGAACACGGGAAACTTCAAAGGCCCGGTTGCTTTCTTTACGCCCTATTTCTTTTCCCGCGCGACTGTGGACGACCCCAGCCTGGCTGGCCTGTTTCTGGATACGCGTCCATCCGGTCCCAACAGGGCTTTGCAGATGGAAACCCAATATGTCCCCAGCGCCCAAGCCACTGACGATAAGGGTGATATCTACGCCCGAATAGCTCCAACCTCGTTCCCCCGAGGGCCGAAGGGCGAATCGGTGGTCATGCACCGCGTTATCGCCTACAACAAGAAGGCGTTATGGAGCGCTGTGGAGGCCTGGTTTGAAGGCGGATCCCCGGCAAGCGGCGTCATTGACCCCAAGGAGTCCGCTGTGTACAACTTTCCCGGACGAGGCAGCGCAACCTGGAGGATATCTATCCCCGGTGAAGAAAGGGCGCCTCTTGCCTGGGATTCTTTTGCCACCCCATTTGCCCCTGATCCAAACAGCTTTGGATACCGCTGGGACTACAACCTGGTCACCAAAAAAGATACCAAGGATGGCCCATTGGTGACGCTGCCTGAATACTATCGCCTGGTGAAAGTTGATAATAAAAAGGCACGGTGGGTTGTGGTACAACCCAAAGACGTTCCGGCTGAAACAGGACTGGCTGAGGTTAGCTTTAGTCGGCCCAACGATGATCCCCTCGACCCCTACGTTACTCCCGACGATGCGGAGAGTTGCTGGAAGAAGCCTGGGCCTGTGGCAGGACCTTTCCAGGCGTATCCGGGGGATGGTACCGTGGTGACGTACTACTGGTATCGATTCGCCGATCAGCCAGCGTTACTCAACGCTGATTTAACAGATGAAGAGCGTGAGAGCCTGCAGAAACGGGCGGAGAAACTCCACCAGAGCTGGAAAAAAGACCGCGAATACCTGCCGCCGCCCGAGATTGGGAAACTGGCGGATATAGACCCGGCCTTGATTGTAACCCCGCCGCCAGGTATGGAGGCAGGGTATGTACCAATCGCCACACGACAAGGAATGAAAAAGTAGGTTATAGCCTCGTCCCAATGTCGTTGTCGTTGGCAGCCTCCCGCCGCACTTGCGTGGAGATGTTTATACGGAGCGTCGAGTTTATGTCATTGCTTTTGAAAATCAGATTGACCTTGATTTTTACGATCAGTATAGCGTTGTTCGCGACAATTGGATGGACGCTCGCTCAACCCTGGGATCCGATCGGGACAGTGACTTTGGCAACGCACCATCAGCCGATCCAACTGATGGTCGGGGCGGTGATGCTGGGTTTGATAACGACAGCGGTGTCTATTAAGGTGGCTGGCCCAGACGTTCTCAAGATTGCTCCCATGGCGGTTCCCGCAGGACTGTGCAGTTGGGCGGTGATGACGGGAAACATGGAGAAACTGCTACTGGGGCATTTTGAGATTTCCGATCGGGTGGAAATGTTTCACAACCTGGCATACGGGACGGTCGGCTGGCTCGCGATAGTACTAACAGGCTATCTGTTAGTCGTTTTTGTCGCTGGTGAAAAAAAAATGGCAGCCGTATCCGAGAGCGAACCGGCATCCAAGAAAAATAATAAAACGCGGATATCCGACGTATGGTGGGTCCGAGGCATTGGGGCATTGGCATTGACGTGCGTAATCGGCACTATTTTGATGAAATTTTTTGCTCGATCCGAAACTGTGATGATCCCTGACGATGATTTGATGATGATCGAGGTCTCGACAACACCTGTGACGAGCCAGATTATTTTCGCCGTCGGCGGAGCTTTTCTGCTGGCCACGGTGGTAAGCTATCAGCTTTTCAGGGGGCGAATGTGGTGCTATCTGTTGGCACCGGCAATTGTTGCAATCATTGCTTATGTTGGTGCCGCTCGGGAAGCGGTTCTGGAACCATTGGCCGGTGCGGCACCGATGTTTGTTATTTCTTCGAGTACATACGCCACAATTTTACCTGTGCAATATGTTGGCGTTGGCTCTCTTATGGTAATGATCGGTTACTGGGGCAGCGATAATATAGTCGCCGGACTGGGCATACATGGGCATCAATCCTAGGCCGGCAAAGGCCGGGATCAGGCGGGACCATACATAGCCAACAGCATTTTTAAAGATTTTTGGTATTTATTACGTGACTTTTGCCGGAAGTGTGCTATACTTTGTTCAGGATTATTGGACGTTGCGGTGTTGAGGTGGCCGTTGTCAGGCGCGCGTGACTGTGCCAGATGTCGGTGTCTTTGGGCTGGAGCGAGAGAGAAGTGCTTTCTGGAGAAAATGTTAAGCACCGTGCGGTCATGATGGGCATTCGTACGGGCGATATGCCTGAGGTTGAGTTCATCTGGTCGGTGCAGGAATCGGAAGGCATGAAAGCTTGTTTCGGGCAAGGAAGGGATTGTCTAGAAGTTGGTTGTAACTGGAGAAAGCAGTGTCAGGCACTGGAGTTTTATGCCAACGAATATAGCATAGTCAGTTAGTCAGTTAGGGAGTAGGGAGGGAGACAGAGAGAGGCAAGGGAGTTTTTGAGGTTTTTGGAAGGGGACGGCAGGGACCCTTCTGTTGCGTGTGTACCGTTTTTGGCGGGAGAGCGTGGAATGTGAGATTAAAACGATCCGGTGTTTCCTGATCCAGGAGAAGACGATACACAGGTAACATTTCTTTTTGCTTGCCGGGTCATGCAAATGGCTCGGCAAGTTTTTTTTTGCCCGCACTAAGACTCGCGATTTCGCACTTTCCGGGAGAAAACTGTTATAACTCCTTTTTTTTAGGGTAGTTAACGGTTCAATGGTTTGCGTGAGGGTTGTTTTTGGTCCCAATTAAACCACAATGAGCATCTAATCACTGTTGACAAAGTTCATCATTTCTGGTAGAAGTGGATGGCTGGTGGGTCTGAGAGGTTTTGATGCCTGCCCTTAATAACAGGAACTATTTTCATGAATAATCCAAGGTGTATCACGTTTTTCGCGGTGGTAGGGGGGTTGCTTGCGATGGGCGTGCCCATTTGCGGTTGTAAGGAGTCTTCCGAAACCGCAATCAAGAAGCAATCAATCAAAAAAACCGATGAGGCTCAGCGTCTGATCCGCGCCAGTCAGGAAAAACTGGCGATATCCCCAGGCGATATACGTGAGATAGCCGATCGGGTCTCAAAGACCGAACGAGGTCTTTCCGAAAGCGAGCAAAAGAGATTCGCCGAACAGGCTCTAGGTCGCATGGCAAGCCAGGCCGAAATAGGTGATATTGAGAAGAAACTGGCTGAACTCGGGCAATTAGGGGGGGGATTCCCGTCCGACGGCGATATTCAAGCCGTTAAGGGGCTTTGTGAACAACTGTTATTGCTCAGTGAGAACTTGCTGGACGAACAAAAAAGGATCGAATCTCTAACCGAGCAGGTTAACCATCAGCGTCTGGAAAGGGCCGAAACCCAACTTCGCCAGGCCATTACTCAAGCTAATAACGACCGCACCGCCCAGATTGCGCCTGAGCTAATGCTCGGTACTTTGCAGCTTGTACGAGCCCGTCAGGCAAAGGCCAAACTACATCGTCAGGAATTAAGTACTCAGACGATTCTTCTGGCGTTGGGTCAATGGACTGTCGCTGCGACAAAAGAACTGGCCTTGACGAGTCAGTTGGAGACATTTCGGCCTGATGAGACGATTGCCGTGCTGGAAAAGGAGCGGACGGATTTGCAGGAAAACATCGAGATGCTTAAAAAGAGTATTGAGCATCTTGCCGTCCAACAAGTTGAGGCTAAGACGGAGCTTGAAACTTACAGCCAACAGGCGAGTCAGATTTACCAGCAGCACCTGAAGCTTCTGGAACAGGCAGACAAAGAACGAGGCGAGAAGCGATATCAACAGCAGCAACAAGCTTACCAACTACAGCTCGGCAGCGACGAGGAGCCGGGTAGTATCTACTATGAGAGCCAAACAGAATTAGCACAAATTCAACTGACCATGCTTAACGATCGCTTCGATTTTCAGAAGGCGCACTATGAGCGGTTGGCTAAGAGTCTGATCGTACTAAATAGTGCTATCGAGCAACTGAAAACATCCCCACTGACGACTACCGATATTGATACGGGTCTGGAAAACAGCGCCAAGGAGAAGGCCCGGCTAAATTCAATATTGATGGGATATTTGGAAGGCATTAAGAACGAAGAGGCCCGATATAACGATTTGCGGGTGGAGGCGGCCAGTGCTTATGGTAAGGCGAAAGAGGCCTACTCTAACGCCACCGGCGCGACAAAAGGCAGTTATGGATACGTTGAGACCGGGAAATTTGCAACTAACTTGATCGAGCATGTAGTCAATCGGGAATTGGCCGATTTGTGGTTGTTCGACACTTCGCATTATGAATCCACGGCCCAGATGCTCAGTCTGATTGAGGATATCCCCGAGGCTCAGGCCAGGAAAATGATAGCTTCCATGATCGAGGAGTTTGGGAACAAGGCCCAGGCAGCCCGGACCGGCGCCGATGGACTGCTGGAAAAACTTAAGCAGCTTGAAGCTGAGGCACTCGAGCTTAAGGCGACAGAACGAGCCGACGAGCCTGTAAAATATGAAGAGGCAACAGAAGGGACCGCGGCAGAGACAGAGTCAGAGGTAAAGGTAGAGGCAGGGGCGGTCATGGATCTCGGAGCTGATACGGGACGGCTGGAAGATCCAAATAATACCCTTTAAATCATGACCGGTAAAATGCTTTTAATAATGGGCTGCACCGCCTGTGGCAAAGGTAAATTGGCCTTTGAGCTGGCCCGGCGGGTAGGGGGGCAGATACTCAGTATCGATTCGATGAAGATATATCGGCGGATGGATATCGGTACCGCCAAGCCCAGCGTGACCGACCGCCGGGCGATCAAACACCATTTGATCGATGTGGTCGAACCATACGAGACATTCAGTCTGGGACGATACATCGAACTTGCCGAAAACGTCATTGCCGAGGCCCGACAACATAGTCCGATAATCGCGGTAGGGGGGACAGCTATGTACATTAGGGGGCTGCTCGAAGGCATTTTTGACGGTCCATCAGCCAAGCCCGAATTGCGCAGCAAACTCAAACACGAAGCAGACAAGCTCGGCTTAAAAGCATTGCACGATCGGCTCAGCCGGGTCGATCCGGATGCTGCCGCGCGAATCCATCCCAACGACGAAAAACGTATCGTCCGTGCACTGGAGGTTTACGAGCTTACCGGTCAACCTATTTCATCATTCCAAAAGCAGTTTCGTAGCGGTGATTATAGGCATAACTGGCAACTAATTGGATTGCGCCGTGATAAGGAAAGTAATAGCCACAGGATCAATCAACGGGTCAGACGGATGATCGAACAGGGATTGGTTGAAGAAGTCGAAGGCTTGTTGGCCGAACCAGGGGGCCTGAGCCGCCAGGCAGCCCAGGCTGTCGGTTATGCCGAGATAATCGATCACCTTGAAGGCAGACTTTCGCTCGATGAGGCTGTTGAAAAGATCAAGATCAATACCCGCCGATTCGCCAAGAGCCAGCGAACCTGGTTCCGCAGCTTCGCCGACGTAACCTGGTTTGACCTGACGGACAAAGATACCGCCGAGGAACTCGCCGATCGCGTGCTGAATAAACTGAGTTTTCTTACTTGACGACTATCCTATTAAATAGTATAATTATTATATAAAAGGCTATGTTACGATGCAATATGACTTTTACGAAGCAAGGAGCTTTGATAAGGACTCTAAATTTGGCAAAATAAAGGCTTCCGATCGCGAAAGACTTGAATTTGATATTATGTCAGGGCGAGGTGAAATAATTGCCGGTACTGGAGGCCTCAAACAGATTCACTGCGGACTAGGTGGCTGTTATGGAACCACGGATGGTTGGCAGGTTGTATTTGCTGATTATCCGGAACATTCTATAACGTTTCTGTTGATCAGATTTCCTGATAAATTCAAGACAAGTTTGAGCCGAGAAGAAATTAAAGAGCTTAAATATATAAAACAGATATTAGATGAAGCGGTGAAAAAGAAATATGGCAAAAGCACATAAAAATATGGCAGTTACTACTCACAATTCAAAGAGGGCCAGCCGGGCTGGCAAAGAGAAAAAACCACAAAATCCCTATTTCCAGGGCATTCGCGACAGTTTGCTGGACGTTGTCGATTCATTGGAGAAAGGAAAAAAACTCACCTGCCGGGAAGTTACGTTTCCCAAGCCGCTCAAAGAGATAAAGGCCAAGGAGATTGTCGATCTTCGTGAAAATGAACTCCATTTGAGCCAGCATTTATTCGCTTTTTTACTGAACGTTTCGCCTAAGACCATTCAGGCCTGGGAGCAGAATCAAAACACTCCCAGCGGGGCGGCCCTGCGGCTTCTGTGGTTGGCGCAAAGAAATCCCGATCTTTTCAAATCGATCATTCCAGCCGTTGCGAAAACAAAGAAATAATACGGGATTTTGCGATTTTTGGGGCAATAGAAGGTTTCCATGTTATATTCCCATCCAATTGAGATTAAAATTCCCACCGAACTGACGGCGAAAACACTTGAGCAAGCCCAAAAGGGGGAAAACATCAAAAGCTTTGATGCGACTGATGACCTGTTTGAGGACTTGGCCAAGTGAAGACTATCTCGCAGATAAGCCGATTCTAGCCAATTCAAACGTGATTTCGAACGTAACTGCTTGTCATCGCTATGGTTAAGCAGGTTCTACAATTTGCTGCCCACTAATGTCCAATGAAACATAAGATATATTATGGGACCTTGGGTCTGGGGCACTCTCAGCGGTTTTTTTCGCTTGGCTGGTGTGCAAGGCCCAAAATTCACGTTTTAATCTTTATTAAACCCCCGAATCGCATACAATAAATGGCGGTTAGATTACTGAATAATTAGATAGTACAGGAATATAGAGACAGGAAAGGTATTAGTTGCTATGAGTTGTTCTCCCGTAAAATTCAGGCCGATATTCAAGGAGCGAATTTGGGGTTCTGATCGCCTGAAGCGGTTGTATGGTAAGGAGTTGCCGGCGGATGCGGTGATTGGGGAAAGCTGGGAACTGGCGGACTTGCCGGACGATAAAAGCGTCGTTGCCAATGGGCCTTGGTCGGGGATGAATGTTCGCCAACTGCTCAGCGAACACGGGCAGGAACTTGGGTTTACGCAGGAACAGTGCGAATTTCCATTTGGATTGCTGATCAAGTTTCTCGATGCCAATAATGTGCTCAGCGTGCAGGTGCATCCGGACGGGCAGGCCTGTCGCAAATTTTCCGAAGCTCAGCTAAAGACCGAATGCTGGTATGTCCTGGAAGCCCAGTCGGACTCGGTGATATATCGCGGTCTGAAACCGGATGTCAGCAGGGAAAAACTCCAGCAGGCCCTGACAGATGGTAATGTCGAAGAGCTTATGGAAAGATACCCAGCTAAAAAAGGGGATTTTCATTTTTTACCGGCCGGTACAATACATGCTTTGGGAGCCGGGGTTGTGGTAGCTGAGATTCAAACGCCGTCGGATACCACCTATCGGCTTTATGACTGGAACCGCCTGGACAGCCAGGGTCGCTCACGCCAACTGCATATCGAACAGGCATTGGAGAGTATTCACTATACTTGTCCAGGATGTCCCCCCCCTACCGGCGATAAAACTTACAGTTCGCCCGATGATACCGCAGGGATATTGAAAGAAATCGCCAATAAACTCGGTTCGGCAAAATTGTTGGTCGATTGTCCTTATTTCAGTGTGGTTTGCTTGTCGGCGGATGAAAACGCCCCGCGGCAATTCAACTCGAACATACCATTTGTAATGATCGCCCTGAACGGATCGGGCATTGTCGGTAATAATGATGACCCCGAAAATGGTTGTCAATACAATGCGGGCGATACTATACTGATACCAGCAACGGCCAAGGGCTGCCTGGCCGTGAGGCAATCGGGCCAATTTCTGCTGACGTGCCTGGGACCAGTGAAAGTGAAGTGACAACCATGGAAAGATTACAAAAGGTAATGGCTGAGGCTGGTGTTGCCAGTCGGCGGCAGTGTGAGGAAATGATCCGCCAGGGCCTGGTAAAAATCAACGGCACGATTGTCAATAAGCTGCCTGTTTTTGTCGAGCCGACCTGTGATGTGATTGTTGTTTCCGGAGCCAGGCTGAAGATTGAGCCTAAAGTTTATTATCTGCTTAACAAGCCGAAAAAAGTTGTATGCACCAACTCAGATCCGTCCGGTCGGCTAAGGGCGGTCGATCTGCTGAAGAACGTTAAATTTCGGGTTTATCCGGTTGGTCGGCTGGACACCGATTCGAAGGGACTGCTGATTATGACCAACGACGGGGAACTGGCTAATCAGTTGACGCATCCCCGTTATGGGGTAGCCAAGACATACGTTGCCGAAGCTGCCGGTTGGGTTACGGGCGAAGACATCCGGAAACTTAAAAAAGGCATCCATCTTGAGCAGGGCAAGGCATGCATGGAAAGCATCAAGATATTGCAGCGAAATTCGAAACAAACCAACCTGGAAATCGTACTGCGGGAAGGACGCAACCGCCAGATCAGACGTATGTTGGCCCGTCTGGGCCATTCGGTACACCAGTTGACACGGGTTCGCATCGGCCCGCTTACATTGCGTGGACTGGGTCCGGGTAAGTTTCGGCAGTTAAAGCCGGCTGAAGTCAAATCGCTGCGCAAGATAACACAGCCCAAGCCGTCAACAAATATAAAGACAAAAGGAATTTGATTATGACCAGCCGAAACCAAGCTGATACCCCCCTGCCGGACGCTGTGAAAGCGATCGTCGGACGGATTTCTCAGCGGCCAGGTCTGCTCGATGATAGTGAACAGGTTTTGATCGGCGTGTATCGAGCCGTCGTGGACGTTTTCGAACAGGGCGGAATTTTGTATATATGCGGCAACGGGGGCAGTTTCGCCGATGCGATACACATCAAGGCTGAACTGACCAAAAGTTTTGAAAGACCCCGGCCAATTACCGATCCAAAGGTAAAGGCTCGTTTGAAAGGCAGCAAGATCGGCGCTGCGCTGCTGGAAAACCTGGAAGTCGGTTTGCCTGTTGTCGTTCTGGGAGAATCGCATGGTCTGCGCAGCGCTTACGAAAACGACCGCGATCCGATCTTCAGTTATGCCCAGGAATTGAACGCCTTTGCCGGACATTTGAAAACTGGCGCTCTGCTGGGGATCAGTACCAGCGGCAATGCCAAAAATGTTATAGCGGCAATGACGTTGGCGAAAGCCCATGAATTGGTCACCATCAGTTTTACCGGTCCGGACGGTGGGCAGTTGGCTCAAACGGCCGATATCGCATTGCGTGTGCCGGGAGACTGCACCGCCAAGATTCAGGAAAATCAGATACCACTTTATCATACCCTGTGCCGAATGATTGAAGCGCATTTTTTTTACGCTTCTTAACAGCCACGCACAAAGACAGAGAAAAACACCATGAACAAACAGCTAATCAAACTGGGACATTCACCTGATCCGGACGATGCGTTTATGTTTTACGGGCTGGCCTGCGGCGCGGTTGATAGCGGACCTTTCGAGTTCGAGCATGTATTGCGTGATATACAAACACTCAACGACTGGGCCTGCGATGGCCGACTTGAGATAACCGCTATCAGCGTACATGCCTATCCTTATGTGCAGGATAAGTATGCGATTCTCTCCAGCGGCGCCAGTATGGGTGCGACCGCACTGGCCGATTATGAATCCGACGATGGCAGGAAAATACCTGCCCCCCCTACCGCTCCGACAGGCGCTCACGGACCGCTGGTGGTGGCTGCCGAGCCGATACCACTGGAAGAATTGGCCCGCAAGACAATTGCCATACCCGGAACCATGACCAGCGCGTTTCTTACCCTGCAACTGGCGCTGGGGCAATTCGATTACCTGGTAATGATGTTCGATGAGATACCCGAGGCCGTTCGGCAGGGCAAAGTAGATGCCGGTCTTATCATCCATGAAGGGCAGCTAACTTACGAACAGTTGGGACTGTGCTGCCTGATTGACCTGGGCCGATGGTGGCACGATCAGACGCACTTGCCGCTACCGCTGGGCTGTAACGTAATCAGGCGTGACCTCGGCAACGAAACCATCGGCAGGGTAAGTTCTATACTCAAATCCAGTATCGAATATGGCCTGACCCACAGACCACAGGCGGTTGAATACGCTTTGGAATTCGGCCGCGGTCTCGATGTGTCGCTGGCGGACAAATTTGTGGGTATGTATGTTAACGAGTGGACTGTGAATTTCGGTCCGCTGGGGCGCCGGGCCGTTGACGAGCTGCTCCGCCGGGGCAGCAAAGCCAAACTTGTTCCAGAGGCGCAAGACATCCAATACGTCTGACGGCTAATCAAAACAGCCGATGCGGTCAACACAACCGGTGCGGCCTTGGAGATTATTGGAGATTAGAGGTTCCCCCAGGAGGCGTTCGGGAATAGACCGGTCGTCTTGGAGAAATCAGATCAGTACCGACTTGGACTCTAACATTTGCTTGGCCTGACCCACCAGGTAAAAACTGCCCGTAATGCAGATCAGGTCGCCTACACTAAAAGCCGGCTTGGCAATACGCAGAGCTTCTGGAAGCGTCGAAGCCGTCTGACACATTTTCCCACAAAGGTCTGTGTACATCTCGGAGAGTTCTTCCGGGTGCATCGACCGTGGGGAAGGGATGCTGGTGAAAATAACCTTGTCCGCGCCATATTGCAACTGGTCCAACATGCCTGCGACATCCTTATCCTCACAGCAGCCAAAGATAACGATCAGGGAATCGTAAGGTATGTGCTGGCCGGTTGCCTGAATCAGAGCCCGGATGCTGGCGGCATTGTGCGCCCCGTCAATCAGAATGCGTGGGTCCTGACAGATCATTTCCATACGACCGGGTAGTTTGGTATTAGCCAAACCGCTAATGGCCCGCTCATCGTTAATCTCAAAACCACGCATCTTCAGGCAGTCCAGCAGTGACAATGCCAACCCGCAATTAATTGCCTGATGCTCACCAAACGCAGGGACAGGCAAATGTTCGAATTTACTGGTTGGTGTGGTCAGACAGATACGGTTGTGAGGTCCCAAAGAACGCGACGATTCAAACCGACATGAAAAATCTATGTCCTTGCCTGTAAAACGCAGTGGAGCACCGACATGATTGGCCTCACGGCGCAGAACACGCATCGCCTCGGTATCCTGCATTACCGAAACTGTCGGAACACCCTTTTTGAATATGCCGGCCTTTTCTTTGGCGATTTTGCTCAGGGTATCGCCCAACAACATCTGATGATCAATACTCAGACTGGTGATACCTATTGCCTCCGGTTGCAAAACATTGGTGCTGTCGAGTCTGCCACCCAGACCGGCTTCGATTACGGCAAAATCAACCTTCTCCTCTACAAAATGCAAAAATGCCATGCCGGTCATAAGCTCAAAAAATGTGGGCGGGTCGTCGGCCATTTTTTCAACCACCGGAGCCACCTTTTTGACCAGGCGAACCATAGCCCTTTCACTGACAATACGGTGATTGACACGAATCCGCTCGCGGAGATCCAAAACGTGCGGTGAAGTATAGAGTCCTACCTTATAGCCGGTAGAGATCAGCATTTCCGAGAGCATCATACAGGTCGAACCTTTGCCCTTGGTCCCGGCAACGTGAACCGAGGTGAGTTTTTCATGCGGATCCCCTATGCTATGCAGAAGTTGATACATCCGATCAAGATTGAAGGTATCCTTGTTGTACCGTAACCGCCTGGCTGACTCGTAGTTAGTGTTGCTGAACAAAAACGACAAAGCCGCCTTATAGGTCGTAATCATACCACTTGTTTTCCTACTAGAGGCCATGGGATCTCCCTGGTTGCTCCTGGGGTGATTGTAGTCTGTCTCGCTGACCGCCTCAGTTGTCACCTACAATAATATCATCACATTCTTAAGAGTCTATTGTAACGCTATCGCACAAAAAATCAACCCATAACTGCCAAAATGAGAAAATCGGACGCCGCTGACGCTTGTAAAGCATTGCAAAAGCAAGAGATATGAAAGCAAAAGAAAAGTTCATTTAGTGAAATACCTCGGTTTTTCCACGAACACATTAGGCACAATTTGGCTGTTATAAGTCTCAAAATCGGTCAAATACCTATATAACTCCCGTGAAATCAAATATTTATGAACAGGTAGGACTAAATTTCTGTAGCAATTCTCAACAGACATATTGACTGATTGGCCTTTGGCGGGTATTTTAACGCGATAACTAATATCCAACTTGGTATAATAGGGAGTACCTCATGACCAAAACGGCCCCGGATTTTCCCGGACAGACGATTACTGTGGAATTGGGGCGGGACAGCTACCCCATTTATGTCGGCTCGCAGATTCTCCCTCAATTTGGAGGTTTTTTTGTACACCATTGCGGCCGTCGCCGGGTTGTCGTCGTCACCGACGACAACGTAGGACCGTTATATGGCCAATCCGTCATCCAGACACTTAACAGCGTCGATATCCGGGCGGATATGATTACCGTCAAGGCCGGTGAGCCAAGTAAACGCATGTCTGTTGTAGAAGCGATTTACGACCAACTATTCGATTTTTCTATTGAGCGGTCGGATGCGATTGTTGCTTTGGGTGGCGGGGTGGTCGGTGACTTGGCCGGGTTTGTGGCGGCGACCTTCAAACGTGGAGTAAGTTTTGTCCAGTTGCCGACGAGCCTGTTGGCCATGGTCGATAGCAGTATCGGTGGTAAGACCGGTATAAACCATCCACGCGGCAAGAATATGATTGGAGCGTTTTATCAGCCGAAATTGGTTTTCGCCGATACCAGCGTCCTCAAAACCCTGCCGCCACGGGAATTGGGCTGCGGACTGGCAGAAACCGTTAAACACGCGATTATCCGTGACGGCGTATTTTTTGAGCACCTCGAAAAGTATGCCGATGAAATCATGGACCTGCAGCCCGAATTGATGGTCGATCTGGTAGTGCGTAATTGCCGGATCAAGGCCGAGGTGGTTTCCGCTGATGAACGGGAGTCCGGCCTGCGGGGAATACTTAATTTCGGTCACACTATCGGCCATACGCTTGAAACGGTATTGGCCGATCATGATTATCATCATGGTGAAGCGGTAGCGATGGGAATGGTCGCTGCGAGCCGATTAGCGGTACAGCGAGATATTTTCGAAGACCGCCAGGCCGCAAGGATATTGAAACTGCTGGGCAGATTCAACCTTCCAACGGTCGCCGATAAACCTTTGCCGCCGGACCAGTTGTATGAAGCTATGAAACACGACAAGAAAGTACAGGACGGCAAAATCAAATTCGTTTTGCCAACATCCTTAGGTGATTGTACCTTCGTCAGCGACCTGACCGAATCAGCGATCAAAGCGGCGATACGACAACTATGAGCATTTCAGGCGATACGCAAACTTGTTACCCCCCTACCGCCCACTATTGACCCCCCTGCTACCCCCCCACCGTCCCCTATTACCCCCCCACCGCCTCGATGGGCAATATGCCGGCGATATAGTCACCGGAAAAAAGGATTGGCGTATTTTTCAGCGGCGACGGTAGTCATCGGACCGTGGGCCGGAAAAACCAGTGTTTGATCGGGCAGATTGAAGATATTCTCGCGCACACGGTCTAATTGTAAACGGGCTGCGCCGGTCGAGCCGGTTTCCCCCACCGAACCGCAAAACAGCGCATCGCCGCTAAAAACACAGTTGCCACAATAATATGATATCCCGCCTGGCGTGTGACCAGGGGTACTCAGCGCCTTAAAACGCAGATTGCCCAGTTCGATATCCTCACCGCCGTACAAAGTGTGACTGGCAGTGCGTACTTCGTTTTTGCCGGCGTAGCCCTGAACTGAATAGCGTTCCATAAACTCGCCCATTCCCTCGGTATGATCCCAGTGGCCGTGTGTAAAAAACAGGTGACGCAAACTGATCTTCCGCTGTCTGATAAAGCCTGCTATTTCTTCGCTGAATCCACCCGGATCGATGAATGCGCCAATACGCGTTTTCGCATCGGCAACCAGATAACCATTAATCGGATAGGAACCCACGCTAAACCGCCTGACTACCATGTCCGCATACATCATAGTTTTAGTCCCTCGATGCCGTCGAGATTGGCCGCCTGATGAATATCTGTTTGCTCGAATACGGTCTCGGTGAGCTGGGCATTGTGAAATACCGATTCGCGTAAGTCGCAGGACTCGAAACGGCAGTTAATAAAGGTCGCTTTGCGGAATATAACCTTGCGTAAGGAACAATTAACGAATCGCGTGTTGATGAACACGGAGGAAGGAAACCGCACAAAATAATATCGCTCGTCGCGAAATTCACAATCACGCCATACCGTACCGATAAATGAAACCTCACTAAAACGCGAACCTGACAATTTACTGTTTGAGAAAACGCACAGCCCGAAAGAATTCAATTCACTTACCGTTTTGGAAATCTGACAATTTACAAAATGACTGCCGGTAAGGAAAGAACTACACGCTGAAAGGCTGTCGAATCTGCAATCGCTGTAAAAGCCGTGCTCACCCAGGCAGTGATCCAGCGATAACTTCTGCAAACGGCAGTTGTCAGCCCGCCAATGATTTAACCGACATTCGGTCAATTTCAGCGGCCCGATACTGCTGCCGGACAGTCGCCAAAAGGACAGGTCCCGGCTGAAATCGCCGGCCTCCTGAACATCGGTATTGAAAAAAATACGGTCAGACCCGTCCGGATCGTCCGTATTGGCCTTTGAAAAGGACATTGGCCGGTTCCTTTCTCGGCGAAATGCGAAATCCTGTATGACTATTATGTATGGATTTAACTGTCGGATTATACTACACTGATATGATCCATGAAGCAACTGACAAAAACCTGGAACAGGAATAATCTCAAAGACCCGCACCGATTACCGGACAAGCAACAGCGTGTGCATACGATGTTTTCCGAAATCGCCGGTACGTATGATCTGCTCAACCATCTGTTGAGTCTGAATATGGATCGCCGCTGGCGCCGCCGTGCGGTAGATATGGCTCAGATGACGCAGGGACAGTCGGTACTGGACTTATGCTGCGGAACCGGTGATCTGGCGATGGAATTTGCCAAAAACCAGCCGCATTTACACGAGATTGTAGGGGTGGATTTCTCACAGGCAATGTTGGCCCAGGCGGCGAAAAAAAACCAAAATAGTAACGATAACGGTACTGACCGCTATAATCACAGTAATATCAGATGGTTATGCGCAGACGCTCAGAAAGTGCCCCTGCCTGACGAGAGGTTTGACTGTGTGGGCTGCGCTTTTGGCATACGCAACCTTGCGGACTTGCCCGGCGGGTTGCAAGAAATTCGCCGACTGCTCAAACCAAAGGGGAAAATGGTCATTCTTGAGTTTGCCCTGCCCAATAATCGCTTGTTCCGCTGGGCGTACATGTGTTATTTTAGACTTGTTTTGCCTCTAATAGGTGGTATCATTTCTAAAGACAAACATGGCGCTTATCAATATTTGCCGGACTCGGTAAGAAGCTTTAAAACCGCCCGACAATTGGACGACCTCATTTGCCAGGCGGGTTTTACCGTGGTACGGAGCGAAAGGCTCTGCGCAGGGGCGGTACTGGCTGTTGCGGCCGAAAAACAATAATGACAAACAACCAATACAGTCAAAGACGATGGTTTACAGATGGTGCGAGTATGGACTATCCCGGATGGGCCCGTACCGCCTACTGGACTATAAACCTGTTACTCTATATACTGCTGAACATGTTCGTTCTGCGGATTCAAACTGGAGCATGGTTCCCATGGAAAGTTCCGCTTCAATCGGAATGGCTGATCCCAAAACTGCTGACGCCGCTTAACATATTCCAGTTCCCAACCTATATCATCGTAGCGGCTCTGCTGATGGCTATGATCTGCACTGTACCGATACTCATAGCACAACTGTACAACATCCTTTATGTGATCCCTCATCTTTTCGTAGTGCTTCTTTTTGGGCACAATCGGGCCTTGGCGCTATGCCTCCTGGTCAGTTGCGCCGCGGTCAGTTTCAAACCGTTGCGACTCAAATCGAAGTTTGTCGCTGCCATTTTGGCTTTGATGCCCGTACTGTTATATTGGGGCCTGTTCAGTGGAGAAAACACCGAACAGGATGTATTGCGATGGGCCGTGCTCTACGCCCCATGGGCACTGGCATTTCTCGTATGCGTAATGATTTTCGGCGCGGTCCTGGCTTTGGGACATTTTCTCCGCTATCGGCCCGGAGTATTGATGCCGATATTCGGCTTGCTGTTGGCAGGTACGGTCTTGTTGTTTCGCTCCAGCATCGGTATGAACGAACGTGACTTTCAGGCGGACGTTTACCGATACAGTCCGGGCCAGGTTGCCCAGTTTCAAAACAGAAGCATAACCAACCTGCTGGAAATGGAGTTGGCTCAGCGACAAAAACAGTTCCCATATCTAAGTGCCGAACTGATCATGAGCCAGTTACGAATGGAATGGCGATGGGCATTTAACTTTAATGCAATTCCGGTTGCAGCCGGTGAATATGACGCTCAAGGCGTTAATCCCATCTCACTGGCACAGCAAAAAAACGCGGAAATCCTATTGGCTGAAAGTACCTCGCTCGCTTACATCGACCGTTTTATCGATACTCATCCGCAGGACCCAAGAGAAGCCGACGCCCTGTATTACAAGGCTTTGATGATCGACTTGAAAGTAGATTCCAGGTCTCTACGAGACGAAAATACCCTGCGATTCTGCCATGACATACCGAACCCCCATTCAGAGATGGTCTGGCGGGACATCTTGAATCGGTTCGGCCAAACCGACCTCGCTGTCGAAGCTCGCTGGCGACTCGCTCGCCTGATCGCCGGTAGAAAACCTCTTAAAACCACCGATACGTATAACTTCGAAGAAGCATCCAAACTGCTGGAACAGGCCCGGCAGCACTGCCTTGAAGTCATAACAAAACGTAAAGAAAAAGGCGGACAACGCTCGTTCTGGACCGCTCGGCTGGGGGCGATTTTTACATCTCCCGCACCGACTATCAGTAATGAAGAGTTTTCGGCCCTGCAAAGGAGGGTAGCCGAATTGATGGTGCTCATCGGCGCGGAAAACCGTACCGGGCATTTGGAACATGATGAGCGTTTGGCAAAGTTTGTCGGGCTCGACCCGTACCAGCTAAATTATGAAAGCAAACTGAAGGAACTCATGATCAAAACGCCGCAAGGCGATCCACTGCAGGACGACATAGAACTGACGCTGGTTATGCTGACCAAAGACCTGGACCAAAGAATTACCCAGCTTACCGAGTTGGCCAGGCAGTACCCGGACCGCAATGGCGGAATAGAAGCTATGCTGGAACTGGCTGCGGCACTGATGGATCAGCGGAACCGTAGCGAACATCAGGGAGACAAGCAACTTCTGCTGGAGCAGTCTCGTCAGTTCTTACAGAAAGTTATCGTTTCTCGACCGGACAGCTTCTACGCTCAGCACGCCCAACAACTTCTCAGTAGTGACCAATACCAATTGAAATAAGCAGGCCGTCCCAACGCCCGGAAACTGAAAAACCTTAAACTGCCCACGGCTTTTTACTCAAGAGCGGATTTTAATGACATCAAACAATAACTGGTATTGTGGGGGCTTGGCTTTCGTTTGTCAGGGGTGTGGTAATTGCTGTTCGGGACCGGTGGAAGGTTATGTCTGGATGAACCCTGAAACGATCGAAGCGATGGCTGCCTTCCTGAAAATGCCCATGGCACAGTTCAAGAGCCGATACCTCCGTCGCGTGGGACTCCGTTACAGCCTTATCGAAAAACAGCCGGGAAAGGATTGTATTTTTCTCAGTAAAAACAATAAAGGCAAAGGGTGCCAGGTGTACCCGGTGAGGCCGATCCAGTGTCGGACCTGGCCGTTTTGGAAGGAAAATATCCGTTCGCAAAGCTGTTGGAACGAAATAGCGAAAAACTGCCCCGGTATCGACAAAGGACAATGGCACACTGCTGAACAAATTGTCGCATTAAGCAATGGAGATTTGTCAGTCGATCAGCAGACCACCGATATTGTCGAAGCGGCCCTGACGTGGATATCCGCCCATTCGGACAATGCTCAGTGCCTCTCGGCCGTGGAGCAGTTATACAGCGACATAGAACAACACATCGCCGGGATCGATTCAGCATGTGATAATTGTGGAAAATGTTGCGATTTTGACCGTTATGGTCACCGATTGTACGTCACCACCCTGGAAATGCTGTATTTCTGGTACGGACTGGCACGGTCGCACACAAACCAGTCCCCGGAAACCGGCAAAACCCCCCTTGGCGGTCCCTGTCCATATCGGCAGGACCAGGGATGTGTGATACGCCCGTTTCGCCCGGCAAGCTGTCGGATATTTTACTGCCGGGCCGTACCTGAGAAATTCCAGAATGAGCTGACCGAGCAGGTACTCCAACGGCTCCGAAAACTGCACGAACAGTTCGCGGCCCCATATTATTACGCCGATCTGCGACAGTGGCTCAGCAGCAAAACCCCCATTTTCACCCCCTAAACCACACTTATTCCGGGTTACCCAGCCGGCCCGGCGGTTTTTTTGTTGACAATGCCGCCAATCTCACTACAATTGATCTCTTGCGAGTGGATTGTACGCAGTAGTGCCCACAAAATGATGTAACTACAGATATTTATATTCCGGCCATTGCCGGTTTGGATGTAAAAACAAATTTACCCAGGAGAGGTGCGATAAATGCTTAAAACTTCCATCACATTGGTCTTGATCGTATCGTTGGCTGTGTTGATCTTTCTAAGCGGCTGCCAGACTCTCAGCAGCGATAAAGAGCAGCAGGTCCGCAAATTCAGCCGAATTTCCAACCTCAACCGACGAATGCTCAATGAAGACATCCAGAACGCTTGGCTGTTGGATCGGCCCAGTTATCTTTCACGATGGATCGTGCGAAGTAATTAATGCCGTCTCGATACTCATAACAATTAAGGGAACCTCTAAAAATTGCTTTTGTCACGAGTATGTGCATTGACGATATGTCTGACTGGCCTTGCCGCAGTGGCCGCTTCGAACGTCCAGACCGCCAAAGTCAGGTACGAACCGAATTGGGAATCGCTAGACACCCGTCCCATACCCGAATGGTTCAATCAGGCCAAGTTTGGTATTTTCGTGGTTTGGGGCCCCTACTCGGTACCCGCCTGGGCACCGAAAACCCAATACGCCGAATGGTACGGTTATCGCATGCGACAAAACGACTCCCCTACCGCAAAGTTCCACCAGAAAATGTACGGTGAAAACTTTCACTACGAAGATTTCGCGCCGATGTTCACCGCACAGTTAT
Source organism: uncultured Pirellulales bacterium (assembly GCA_964537505.1). Lineage (GTDB taxonomy): Bacteria > Planctomycetota > Phycisphaerae > Sedimentisphaerales > SM23-30 > DAINBT01. Next base: position 1,156 of record CAZICK010000066.1, on the reverse strand, counting down.
GGGATCCCGACTTCTGGATCGACCTCTTCGTCGAGTCCGGCGCAAAATACGTGGTCACCACCGCCAATTATCATGATGGTTTTTGTCTGTACCCTTCCAAATACGACGCTACCACCCGTACCGACCAGTGGAACAGTATGGAAGCAGGCCCAAAACGCGACCTGCTTGGCGAACTCAACGAAGCCGGATGCAAACGCGGCCTCAAAATGGGCATCTATTATTCGCTTTATGAATGGTACCATCCACTTTGGCTGGAAGATCGCGACCGTTACGTTATCGAGAAGTTCCATCCACAGTTCAAGGAGGTCGTCACCAAATACAAACCGCCGGTAATCTTTCTCGACGGCGAATGGGACATGGACTACAAAAAATGGCGTTCGGAAGAATTAGCCGCCTGGCTCTTCAACGAATCGCCGGTAGCCGATATCGTAGCCATCAACGACCGCTGGGGCAATACTCGCGGAAAGCACGGCTCATTTTACGACAGCGAATACGGCGGTGGACAAGGATGGAAAGATCATCCTTGGCAGGAAAACCGCGGCATAGGCAACAGCTATGGTTATAATCGTAACGAAAGTGTCTTTGAGTACGATTCCCGCGCCGAATTGATTCGTATGCTTTCGAGGGTAGCAGGCAACGGCGGTAATCTACTGCTCGACGTCGGCCCTACTGCCGACGGCCGCATCCCGGTAATCATGCAGGAACGGTTATTACAGATCGGGGCATGGCTTAAAATCAACGGCCAGGCCATCTACGGCTCGCAGGCCAGCCCTTTCAGACTGCACAAGTTTTCATGGGGCACCTGCACCTATAAACCAGGCCGAATATTTCTGCACCTATGGGGCCGACAAACAGGCACTATCGAACTATCAGGCCTCCAAAACAAAGTTACCACAGCTTATCTATTGACCGAGGACAAACCAGTGCCGGTTTCAACCGACGGACATAAAGAAGGCGTAACCATCAATTTGCCCCCCCTCACCGATGATGCCGTTTCGGTCATCGTCCTGGAAATCGAAGGCGAACCCCTCATTACGGGAAGCGAAACGACGCAGTAATCTCTCCCCGTCATCGCGGGCAGCCAGCGACACGGCAATCTCAAAATGTCATTCCCGCGAAAAGCTTGCCCTCAACTCGATTGGGGGCCCGACACGAA
>CAZICK010000065.1:0-21860 GCA_964537505.1 uncultured Pirellulales bacterium | reverse complement strand
AACCAGTCATTTTTTGGCATATCCATGTACAGATTCTTATGAGGAGCCAAAAAAGTATTGACGGGCCCCAGTTCATGGGAGTAAAGTGGGTCTTGGGCGAAAATAAAATTTTCATAACCTTCTGTAGATAAACTTCTGGAGGAGTGGCCGAGTGGTTTAAGGCGACGGTCTTGAAAACCGTTGTACCTTCGGGTACCGGGGGTTCGAATCCCTCCTCCTCCGTTTGTTTTTAGCCTAAAAACCCGGAAAATACATTTTGGGATACTCAAGAATGAGCAAAATAGGGAGTATAATTAAATCATAAACCGGCTTTACGGTATTGCTAATAAGGTTAGAACTGTTTTGTCAGCATTATACCTGTCCCGCCTGTTTGCGGATCCACGTACGGCAGAACGTTCATACCGAAAACTTCCGGTTTGTATTTGCCTGCTACGGTCTTGCCCACAGTATAGCCGACCGCCGCTCCGAAGATCAAATCGGAAGCCCAGTGCTCAGCCGTTTCCATCCGTTCATACATCACAAATCCGCTCAGGGCATACAAAGGCAAGCCCACCCAGGGGCCGTAATATTCGTTCATAACCGTAGCGAAGGTTACGCTGACAGAAGTATGACCGCTCGGCCATGCGAGCTTTTCGCCGTTGGGACCATAGTCCTGGGCGATCAATTTCAGAGTTTCGGTATAAAGCCCGTTGAGCGCCTGAGCCTCCATCATTGTGCGGGCCACCTGGTACATCTCATCATCTTCCGCCAACACGCCGAAAAGGTAGCCCGCTCCACTGAGCGAAAGTTCCGCCAGTGGGATCGCGCCCTGGGCGATGGTAAAGTCACGACTGAAAGTGTGCTGGTTCTCAAAATGATTTGCGATGCCGTCGTCCTGGGCGCATCGGGCGTAACCGCTCGCCCCACCGGCCGCCAATAATATAGCAAGATTTTCTTTTTGGCCGACCAAGTCTTTACTATCCTGCCACATACTGCCGGGCAGACCGTGTAAATCTTCCCTAATCACCTTCCAACTCTCGGACCTGTTACTGTCACATCCAGCCGTCAACATCGCTCCTGCAATAATAAAGCTAATGAATAAGCCGTGAGCTTTTCTCGAAGGAAACTTTACACGTGATTTCAATACCTTTAAACAATTTTTGAATGTTTTCCTGTCATAATTTCTACATATCTCGCTGATTCTGATAGTGCTTTTCATGCTATTTTCCCTGGAAAGTCAACATCCATTGGTCCTCTTTCACGCGTTCTAATTCCAGAAAACCGCTGATAGCATCACCTGCCAAAGATACTTTCCAGTAGTCTTCCCGAATTTCCCAAACCTGATACTGCCCCGCCCCGACGATCAAGACTTCCCCGCGGTCGGGACGTATCGGTCCTTCATAAGTGAGATACTTGAGCCGGTGCTCGAAAATCTTCTGGCATGGAATGGACTCGTTACCCCAATCACCCGGCTGTTGCTCCACCTGCCACGTTGCCAAAGAATCGCCCTTTTCCAGCATAAGATCCCAATGCACTTGCCCTCGTTTATTGCGGCTGTGCCTTTGTATCACAAATCGCGGCATACTTACTGCCCATTGAAAATAGAACTAGACGGAACCTTATCGCCTGTTTTTGCCGTTTAAATCAAAAAAACAGGCTCCTGGCCGGAATTATACCCAATGGACACAGAAAATCAATCTGGCGGTCTTTACATTACCTTGACGTCACATTCATGATGATTAAGGGAACCTCTAAAAATTGCTTTTCCCTCTGAAGGCAGACAGGTTCAACAAAAACATCTTTATTCTGTGGGCGGTTCTGATACTATTGCGATATTATGATGAATGAATGTTTTCATGGAGAGCAATATTGATCCGTAACGCCCGATTAGACGATATCCCTGCTATCCGCGATTTGATCAATTCACACGCTCAACGCGGCCGGATGCTCTTTCGGTCACTGGCCAATCTCTATGAATCGCTACGTGATTTCAAACTTTACGCCATTGACGGCCAAATCGTCGGCTGCTGCGCCCTTGAGATAATCTGGGCCAATTTGGCGGAGGTCAAATCCCTGGCCGTAAAGGACGATTTCCAGGGCCGTGGTATCGGCACTGCCCTGGTCCGCTCCGCCATCGAGGAAGCTCGCCAGTTGCGCCTGCCCAAAATCTTCACCCTCACACTCGAACAAAAGTTTTTTGAGAAGCAAGGTTTCAGAAAGGTCCAAATGGAGACTCTTCCACTGAAAGTATGGTCCGATTGCGTACAATGCCCCAAACAGGACCACTGCGACGAAATCGCAATGCTCTTGCAGCTAACCTAACTTCGCTATCTTAACATTTTTTTATGCGTATGTGTTAACATAGGAAAGATGATATTAAGATAGGGGTTTTATATCGATAATTCCGATTATAGAGTTGACAAGTGTGAAAATTACAACTAACGTTTCTAACGATAGATGCTGATGAAGTCAGCTTGATTGCAATTTTTCGAAATTGTAACGCTGGCGTCAAAAGAATTGTGAAATGTTGATTCCCGCACTAAAGAAGCATTCTTAGGCGTGAATATTGACTTTTGTCGCCGGCATCTATGGCGGTCAATTGGTAATTGATGTTGGCGTCATAATTGAGCGTAATATCTTGCCGGAAAATAAGTTACCCAATGAGTTGCCAGACCCGACTGACCGTCAGGGCCGGTCGAAAAAGCCCTCTAAGGATCGCGAATCAATGCGATGGATGGGCTATGGGGTAGAATTTATTGGGGTGTTGGGCATTTTTACCTATGCCGGCTATTGGGCCGACGAAAAACTGCAGACAAAACCATGGCTGATGATCTTGGCAATGACGGTTGCTTTCGTCGGTATGATATATCTGCTGTTCAAGGAGACCGCCAATTGGCGTAAGTGACCGTTATTTAGGATTTTATAACAATTATCAGGTCAATTTGTCGATATTTGAGGAGTAACTACGCTGGTGCGAGTGGGCATGCTGAAATTGTCTTCTCAGGCAACCGTTATAATTTTGGTTGTTCTGGGGTTGGGTTGGGCTTCGATGGGACATTGGAGTTCACAGCCGCATCAGGCCGTCGTAGCCATGATCTTTGCCGGGCTTGTTTGCCTGGTAATGGCGATTGTCAGTCTGATACCGATAGTTTGGGCTGTCAATCGTAAGCGGCAGTGGCTGGGCGAGGCATGTTTTGCCGCTACAGGCATAAGGATGTTATTAACACTGTTCGGTGCGATCTTGATCTATGGATTGGCGATTGAGCCGGGCCAGCAAGTAGTTTTTGCCTTTTGGACAGTTGGTTTTTACTTGATCCTGTTGGTTTGGGAAACGATTACAGCCTTGAGAATTGCCAAAAGCTCTTATCGAACCGCAGCGCCGGTTGTAATCGGACAAAATGAAACGGAACCCGGTTAGTTGGATATGATTTTTACAGCAGGCATCTTAGCTTCCGATAATCCACTCAGTCACGTGGTGCAGCATCCGTTGTTCACCATACATATTGGATCGAGAGAGGTGGTCTTCAGCAACCACATGTTCATGGTACTGATGGCGGCAGCTTCGATGTTAATTATTTTCCCCTTGGTAGCCCGGCAACGATCAAGGGTGCCCAGCGGCCTGCGTAATTTTTTTGAGAGCATTTGTGTTTTCATACGCGAAGAAGTGGCTCGCCCGGTACTGGGAGAAACCACAGATAAGTTTATGCCCTATCTTTGGAACACGTTCTTTTTTATTCTTTTCTGTAATTTGCTCGGCATGATCCCTACCGATGCAATAATGCAAATTGTCTCCGGCGGACATTTGAAACATCTGGGCGGTACCGCAACCGCCAACATCTGGGTAACCGGCACGCTTGCCACTTTTGCCCTTTTTATGATTCATTTGTCCGGTATCCGCCAACAGGGCGCCTGGAACTATATCAAAAACTTCATCCCCCATGTACCCTGGCCTTTGATCCCGGTAATGTACGTGTTGGAAACAATTGGAGCTTTCGTTAAGCCGTTTGCTTTGGCCATTCGTTTGTTTGCCAATATGCTGGCCGGTCATACGGTACTGGGCGCTTTAATGGGTCTGGCTATAGCGGCACGCAGTTATCCTATTGCCGGGGTTACTGTCTTGGGATGTGCCACCATCTGCCTGCTGGAACTTTTCGTAGCTTTTCTTCAGGCATATATATTCACTTATTTAACCACCATGTTCATTGGAGCAGCGGTGCATCCAGAGCATTAGGAACAGTTAAAAAGCACATAGCATTGTTTTTATGTGATTGCGATAAGCGTTAGTTAAAAGTAAACGGTACAATCGTTTTAAGTTGAAGTTTAATTTGGAGGTCCTGATGATGTTTGATGCTAATATGTTGGCAGAAACAGTCCAATTGATTGGCGACAAAGGTTTGGCAATCTTGGGAGCAGCGGTAGGTTGTGGTCTGGTAGTAATCGGAGCGGCCAGAGGTATTGGCGCCATTGCCGGAAATGCGGTGGAAAGTATTGCTCGTCAGCCCGAGGCCGGGGGACGTATCTTTACCAGCATGATTATTTCGGCGGCTCTTATCGAAGGTTTTACTTTCTTTGCCATCGTGGTTTGTTTGCTGGCGCTAGGCAAACTTGGATAACACACTTTGGGTAGCGTGACAATTTATTGTACCTACCACGCATACAAGGAGAAGGCCATGCTACGGCAAGCCTTGATATGGTTATTGTGTATGTTGGCAGTCCCGGCGTCTGTTCTGATGGCGTCCGATCCGGCACATACCCCCGATAGCACTGCTAACGAAGGCGGCTCCGATATCTTTGCGGGAGACTGGATACTGGTAATCCTTACTTTGGCGGTCTTTGTCGTATTGCTTGCCATCCTGGGAAAATGGGCATGGGGACCGATTCTCAGCGGCCTGCAGAAACGTGAGGAATACATTCGCCAGTCCATTGACGATGCGGAAAAAGCCAAGGTCGATGCGGAAAATTCCCTGGCCCAGTACAAACAGCAATTGAGCCAGGCCCGGGAAGAAGCTCTCGCTATCATCGAAAAGGGACGATCCGATGCTGTACACCTGGCCGATGAACTCAAACTCAACGCCCAGGACGAAGCACAAAAGCTGCGCACCCGGGCACAGCGAGACATCGACAGTGCTAAAGATCAGGCCCTTAAAGAAATTTATCAGCAGACTACGGAGCTGGCCACCGATATTGCCGCCGGAATCATCAGCAAGAGCCTAAATCCCGACGACCACCGGATGCTTCTGCAGGAAGCGCTCAGTAAGCTACAGCAGGAATCGAACAACCAATAATTAGGAGATTACCTTGGCTGCGGACCATTCCAACGCTATACCTATGATTTACGCCGAGGCGATGTTTGCCCTCGCCGAGGAGCGGCAACAGACCGAAAATTTATACGCAGAGCTGAACATTATAGCACAAGCGATCAAAGCCAATCCGGATTTCGCGGTTTTTCTGGAAAGCCCAGCCATTAACCGTGACCGAAAAGCTGACTCCATCTCTCGAATATTCCAGGGCAAGGTAAGTCAGTTAATGATCGATTCCCTCAAGGTTATCGCGGCCAAGGATCGGTTAAATTTGCTGGGAAAAATTCAGCAGTGCTTCGGAGAACTGGAGGACCGCAAAGCCGGACGGGTAAAAGGTTCGCTCACTACTGCTGTTGAGTTACTTCCCAAAGAGCAAAGCCGACTGGCCGAACAGATCAACCGTGCCCTTCGCAGGACCGTTTCTCTGACCAGCATAGTCGATCCTTCGATCATCGGGGGAATGGTCCTGACAATCGAGGGTATCGTAATGGACGTGTCCGTAAAAGGGGCATTACAACAGCTTTTACAAAAACTACGTCTCCATGCAGCCGAAAAACTGCCGCGAGGACGTGATCTTATCGTTCAATAAGGAACAATCTGAAATTCAAAAACAGAACTGAGCTGAGGCCAAAAATGAAGTTCAAAGTCGAAGAAATAACCAGCGTTATCAAACAGGAAATCGCACAGTTTCAAAGCGAGCTTGACGTTTCTGAAGTCGGTCGCGTATTAGAAGTCGGCGACGGCATCGCACGAATCTACGGACTCAACATCGCCATGGCCGGTGAACTGCTTGAATTCGAAAACGGCCAATTCGGACAGGTGTTCAACCTTGAGGAAGGCTCTATCGGTGCGGTCGTTTATGGCGACTATCTCGGCATTAAAGAGGGCCATGAGGTTCGGGGCAGCGGTCGGCTCCTTTCGGTCCCGGTGGGCCGCGAAATGTTGGGCCGTGTGGTGGACGCCCTCGGTCATCCCATCGACGGAGGCCCGGCTTTGACCGGTCAACAAACTCGGCCGGTAGAACTCATCGCGCCAGGCATCGCCGATCGCCAGCCGGTCAATGTGCCTTTGCAGACCGGCATTAAGGCCATCGACTCCATGATACCCATCGGACGCGGACAACGTGAGTTAATCATCGGCGACCGCAAGACCGGCAAAACCGCCATCGCGATGGACACCATCATCAACCAGAAAGGTAAAGACGTAATCTGTGTTTATGTTGCCATCGGCCAGAAGGAATCGACCGTAGCCCGTGTCGTCGAAATACTGCGACAGCATGACGCGATGGATTACACCATTGTAGTCAATGCCTCATCTGCTGAGCCGGCGCCTATGCAGTATATCGCTCCTTATTCCGGCGTAACCATGGCTGAATACTTCATGTATGAAGAAAACCGCGATACGCTTTGCATTTACGACGATCTGACCAAACAGGCTCAGTCTTACCGTCAGGTATCATTACTGCTGCGCCGCCCTCCGGGACGGGAAGCATATCCGGGCGACGTGTTTTATCTGCACAGCCGTTTGTTGGAACGTGCCGTCAAGCTCAGTGACGACAGGGGAGGCGGTTCGCTCACCGCTCTGCCAATCATCGAAACGCTCGAAGGTGAGGTGTCCGCTTATATCCCAACTAATGTGATTTCGATTACCGACGGTCAGATATACTTACGACCCGACCTGTTTTTTGCCGGGGTCCGCCCCGCCGTTGACGTTGGTATCAGCGTCAGTCGGGTTGGAGGTAAGGCCCAGGTCAAAGCCATGAAAGGCATCGCCGGTATGCTGCGCCTGGATTTGGCCGCTTTCCGCGAGTTGGAAGCCTTTGCACAGTTGGGCACCGACCTCGACAAGGCTACTCAGGCCCAGTTGGACCGTGGCTATCGGATGGTCGAACTGCTCAAGCAACCACAATATCAGCCAATGGACGTATTTGATCAGGTGATAAGCATTTTTAGCGGCACCACCGGCTTGCTCGATAATGTTGAGATAAACCAGGTCGCCGAATTTGAAAAACAGATGCACGAATATCTCAAAACCAACCAGGCCGACCTTATCGGCGAGCTGCGCAACAAAGGCGAAATGGATGACGACTTCAAAAACCGCCTTACCAAAGCTATCAAGGAATTCAAAACCGCCTTCAAAAATAAAGAATAACCAATGTCGCCCCTGCCAAAGCGGGACCACAGGAATAACATCGCCAAAATAGTTATGGTTTTTTAGAAAATGGCAAGTGCAAGAGAAATAGTCAAACGACGTAAATCGGTCTCGAACATCTGCAAGATCACTCGGACCATGGAGATGATAGCGACCGCTCGCTTCAAAAAGGCATTCGACACCTCTGTCGGCGCCAGACCTTATACAGAAAAGATCGCTCAACTGGTCGCTTCTTTGGCTGCTGGCAGCGGTCAAATCGATCATCCTCTTCTACAGGTAAATACACAATCCAATCGAACAGTTCTGCTGGTTCTGACCAGTAATCGTGGACTTTGCGGCAGCTATAACAGCAACATTATCCGCATGGCTTCCGGACAAATACAGCAACTAAAGCAGGCTGGTCGGCAGATCGACCTGCGAGCCTCCGGGAAAAAAGCTATCCAATACTTCAAATTCACCGGTCAGCACGTCGATGCCGCTTACACCAGCTTCGATAACAAAACCACCTACGCTGACGTGGAAGCGATGGCCGATGAGTTTATCGACCTTTATACAAAAAAAGAAATCGACGCTGTCAGCGTGATCTATACTCGTTTTATTTCCTCAGCGAAGTTTAATCCTGAAATATTGAATCTCTTGCCGTTAGCCTCACTCGAACAGGACCAGTCTAAGGCTGCAAGTAAAATAAATATCGAAGATTACATCTTTTCTCCCTCGGCCGAAGAAATCCTGCGCAGCCTGATACCGACCACCGTCAGGACCAGATTATTTCAGTGTTTTACCGACGCCATAGTTAGTGAGCAGGTGGCCCGCATGCGCGCCATGAAAGCCGCCACCGACAATGCCAATCAGATGATCCATGCCCTGTCACGCCAGCACAACCGAGCCAGACAAACGCAGATTACCAGCGAACTGCTGGACATCCTCGGCGGCGTAGAGGCCCTGAAATAGAAAAAAAACTTACAATGCACAGATATCGTGGAGCGTAAAATGAACAAAGGTAAAGTTATTCAAGTCATTGGCAGTACTTTTGACACCCAGTTCGACGAAGCAAATATCCCTGCTATTTACAATGCTTTGAAGATTGACGCCGAGATCAAAGGACAAAAAATCAGTCTGACCGGCGAGGTTCAACAGCATCTGGGCGGTGGAAAGGTGCGAGCCGTGGCACTTGGTTCCACGGACGGTCTTTCGCGAGGCACAGAAGTAATCGACACCGGCAGTTCCGTTACCGTTCCTGTCGGCGAAGAAACGCTCGGCCGCGTCTTCAACCTTCTGGGAGAACCGATCGACAAACGCGGACCGGTCAACGCAAAGGCTCGCCGACCCATTCACCGCGACCCACCGGAGTTTACCGAGCTTTCGCCCAAGACCGAGATGTTCGAAACCGGCATCAAGGTTATCGACCTGCTTTGTCCGCTGGTTCGCGGCGGCAAGTGCGGCCTGTTCGGCGGCGCCGGCGTGGGTAAAACCGTTATCATCCAGGAACTCATCGCCCGCCTGGCTCGTTTTCACAGCGGTTATTCCTGTTTCGCCGGCGTCGGCGAAAGAACCCGCGAAGGAAACGACCTTTGGCTCGAAATGCAGGAAGCAAAAATAGGCGATACCGGCAAAAGCGTTCTCGACCAGACGGTTATGGTTTTTGGACAGATGAACGAACCGCCCGGCGCTCGTTTACGCGTCGCCCTTTCAGCCTTGACCATGGCCGAATATTTCCGTGATCAGACCGGCGCCGATACATTGCTGTTTGTTGACAACATATTCCGTTTTTCTCAGGCCGGCTCCGAAGTATCCGCTTTGCTGGGACGTATGCCATCAGCCGTCGGCTATCAGCCCACACTCGGTACCGAAATGGGTGAACTGCAGGAACGCATTACTTCTTCAGACAAAGGCGCCGTAACTTCCATTCAGGCCGTTTACGTCCCAGCCGACGACTATACCGACCCCGCCCCGGCCACCACCTTTACTCACCTGGACTCATCAGTTAACCTCCAGCGATCCATCGCCGAAAAAGGCATCTACCCGGCCGTCGATCCTTTGGAATCGACCAGTCGAATCCTCGATCCTCACATTGTCGGCGAACGTCATTACGCCATCGCCCGTCGCGTTCAGGTATTTTTGCAGCGATATCGCGACCTGCAGGACATCATCGCCATTCTCGGTGTGGACGAGCTTAGCGAAGAAGACAAAAACATCGTTGCCCGCGCCCGCAAAATCGAACGGTTCTTCTCACAGCCGTTCCTGGTCGCAGAGACCTTCACCGGCATACCCGGGAACTACACCAAACCGGAAGATACCATCCGCAGTTTCGAAGAAATCTGCGACGGTAAATGGGACCAACTGCCCGAATCGGCTTTCATGTACGTCGGCAACGTGGAAGAAGCAGCCAAAAAAGCTGAAAAAATGGCCGCCGAAGTCGCTTAAATCAGTACAGGTTCCCTAGAAAATATATGATCTTAAAAAAATAGTAATGTATGAGTTTTAATTCACACTATGGCAAAAAAAACACTTTTTTTACATTGCACCGTGGTAACCCCCGAAGCTCAGATATTTGACGCTCAAGTTACTGATGTGGTCCTGCCCGCCCATGACGGACTCGTAGGCATTCTGCCAGACCATGCACCATTGCTGTGCAATCTTGGCGCTGGACTTTTACGATATACCGACAGCGACAAACAACGACACACTGTTTACATCGAGGAGGGATTCGGTCACGTTCGCAACAACGAAGTGACAATTCTAACACGCCTGGCGCTGACCCCCGACGATATAACCGGCTCTCAGGCCGGCGAACAACTCCAGCAGGCGCAGAGCCTGCCACGAACCACTCTCGAAGAAGTCGAAACCCGCACCGCCGCCATGCAACGCGCCAAACACCTGCTGGCCATGACCCAAGGCAAATAAACGTTCACATCCCATCAAAAGCCACATACGCAACTATAAACGCAAAAGCCACATACGCAACTACAGCCAAAAAAAGAACTTACGTCGGACATATTCCCAAACTAATTACCCAAAAAGATTGGCTTGACAAGCGATATGAATCGTGGTACATAACGAACCGTGGACTTGAAAATCAAAATATGGCTGGCCGGAGATAATGGAACCGGGTTCCTGGGAGACGGTCGCTATAGACTGCTGCGACAGATCGATCAGCAGGGTTCACTCCAGAAAGCCGCCGACAATCTGGGTATCAGTTATCGAAAAGCCTGGGGTGACGTCCGCGCCGTCGAACGCAAACTCGGATTTGAACTGGTCCATCGTCAGCGCGGCGGCAGTAAAGGCGGTACTTCGCAAATCACCCCAAATGGCCGAAAACTACTCGACGCCTTTGGCAGCATAAAAACTGAAGTCGAAACCACCGCGAAAAAACAATTTAACCAGCACCTTAAAAAACTGCTGAAACAGATAACTTTGTAGGCTTAGCCGATACCAAAAATATCCTTGATAAACCGATAGGATATATATGATTTCTTGATGAAATTTCTATCCTGTAGATCATAGCCTGAATGAGGCATCTCTGTAAACGTGTATTTTGTCAAGTTTGTTTTTTGTCTATAACTACTTTGCATATATACAGTTATCCTTATACTTTTCCTGTAGGTTCGTTCTCGATATCCTTCCTTCTTACTCAAAATCCAATCTGTATAAGATCAGGTTTTTGTTCCGCCGAGTTCGTTGAGGCGTCGGTTGAGTGCCTCGTGCTGAGCCCATAATTCCACCGGCAACCGATCGTCGAATTTCTTAAAAAACTCCGCAACGTCGCCCATCTCCTCTCGCCATGCCTTTGGATCAATCTCAAAGAGCTTTTCCATATTTTCCCGTGGCAGTTTCAGGTCGGTCAGGTCAATATCTTCGGGCCTGGGAATGAAACCGATAGCTGTCTGGAAGCCGCCAACCTCATCATTGCAGCGTGCAAGTATCCATTCGAGAACACGCAGGTTTTCACCATAACCGGGCCAGAGGAAATTACCGTTTTCGTCCTGGCGGAACCAGTTAACGTGGAACACCTTTGGCTGCCATCGCATACGCACACCCATCCGCAACCAATGCTCAAAATAGTCAGCCATGTTGTATCCGCAAAAAGGCAGCATGGCCATGGGATCGCGGCGTACTTCGCCCTGTTTGCCATACTGAGCGGCGGTGCGTTCGCTGGCCATAGTGGCACCCATATAAACGCCATGAGACCAATTGAAGGCTTGATATACCAGCGGCGCCAGATGAGCCCGACGACCACCGAAAATAATAGCGGAGATGTTGACGCCGTGATGATGATCAAGCCTAAAGGTATGCGAAGGACACTGCTTTATCGGAGCGGTAAAGCGACTGTTGGGATTGGCTCCGGGAATGGGTTTGCCGTTTTCGTCTTTCATGCCAAGTTTCCAGGGTTGACCCTTCCAATCGAGGGCACCTTCTGAGGCAGGCTCGCCGTCGCCGTCCTCCCACCATACAGTACCATCGGGATTGAGAACAACGTTTGTGAAGATGGTATTTTTGCGAATCGTTTTAATGGCGCTGGGATTAGTATTGGAGTTGGTGCCCGGAGCAACGCCAAAAAAACCCGTTTCCGGATTGATCGCCCAAAGTTTTCCATCCGTATCGACTCTCATCCAGGCGATGTCATCGCCAACAGTCCAGATACGATACCCCTTGGCCTTGAGACCTTCAGGCGGTATGAGCATGGCAAGATTGGTTTTCCCGCAGGCACTGGGAAAGGCCGCGGCCAGGTAATCAATTCTGCCTGATGGTCGTTCGATTCCGATAATAAGCATGTGCTCAGCAAGCCACATTTCCTGGCGTGCCATGTAACTGGCAATACGCAAAGCGAGACACTTTTTGCCTAACAATACATTACCGCCATAACCGCTGCCTACGGACCAAATCGTGTTGTCCTCAGGAAAATGCAGGATCAAACGCTTGTTAATGTCGCGATCTGCCTTGCCATGAAGGCACCTGGTAAACTCGCCGCCAGCACCGAGAACTTCGAGCACTTCGTCCCCGGCCCTGGTCATAATCAGCATATTCAATACCACATAAATGCTGTCGGTAAGCTCCACGCCGATCTTGCTGAATGGCGAACCGATCGGTCCCATAGAAAACGGAATAACGTACATAGTGCGGCCCTTCATGGAACCTTCGAAAATCTTACCGGCACGGCGGTAACCTTCCTCAGGCGACATCCAATTGTTGTTAGGGCCTGCATCATCTTGCAGGGTGGTGCAAATGTAAGTGAGGTTCTCCACGCGAGCAACGTCATTAACCGCGGTACGGTGATATAAACAGCCGGGAAGCTTCTCCTGGTTGAGTTTAATAATCTCGCCCGTACCGGCAGCCTGATCGATCAACTGTTCTTTCTGCCGCTGATCACCGGTGATTAAGACTATGTTGTCCGGCTTGCATAATTGGGCCATTTGGTCAACCCAGTTATTCAACAGTTGGTTCTCTGTCAGTACCATGGTTTACTCCTTCATGTGACCGAATATTGTAAGTTAACTCACTGAGAAAACGTAAGTTAAATACAAATCCCTATACGTTTAAGTTTACTATTGGGCTATTGACTATTAACGCGATAGCGACGAAGTCGAAAGATATTACCAGATATGGCATGGGCGGTCAACTTTTTTCGGAATATTCTTACTTCGTTCTCCTCCCCGTTCAAATAAAGGTTTGACTTGGCTGGGGAATGTTCGTAGCATAGTATGCCTGTGTGTTAAAGTTGGAATTGTCCAGTTTTTGTAAACCCTTGGAAAATAGGCTGTTATCAGAGTTTTGCTGAAACGGCTGTGGATTTGTCAAACTGATATGTTTGCTATTATTTCCGACATTCACTCAAATTACACTGCCCTGAAGGCTGTACTTGAGGATATCGATCAAAAGAACATCAAAGAGGTGTTCTGTCTTGGCGATATCGTCGGTTACGGCCCGGAGCCGAGGGAGTGCATCGATCTGATCATAGAACGGCAGATCGTCAGCATCATGGGAAACCACGACCACGCTGTCTTTTACGAGCCTACCAATTTCAACACCGGCGCTGAACGGGCCAGTTATTGGACCAGGCAAATGCTGGAAGACGAGCCTGACCAAAAAAAACGCAAGCAACGCTGGGCCTTTCTCGGCAAGCTGCCGGTCAGGTTGCAAATGGGCAATATCCTGATGGTCCACGGCTCTCCGAGAAAACCTGTCAATGAGTATATTTTCCCAGACGATATTTACACCAATACCTCCAAACTGCTGGCCATCTTCGAACGACTCGAGCGCATCTGTTTCGTCGGTCACACCCACGTACCGGGAGTCTTTCTTGAGGACCCGGACTTCTACAGTACTGACGAAATCAATAATGTTTACCCCATTACCGACAAGGAAAAAGCCATCATTAATGTCGGTAGCGTCGGTCAGCCTCGCGATCAGGACGTCCGCGCCAGTTACGTTATTGTCAAGGACGACAAAGTAGAGTTTGTTCGGGTCACTTACAACATTGAAGAAACCGTAGTTAAAATTATCGCTAATCCCGAACTGGACGACTTCGAAGGCGAGCGACTCCGCGACGGAAGGTGACAGATCCAAAACCTTAGATATCCCCTTTAGAAAATCTTACCTATGGATATTGATTTCAAAAGACTACTGACCGCCATGGCCTTGTGCCTGCTGATTATGTACGGCTGGATGTATTTTACCGGCAAGTTCAAACCGGTCCCACCGGGGCAAACCACCCCGTCCGCCACGACGCCGACCAGACCTTCAGCCGACACTGAACCTGACCGCCAGCCAACTGTGACCGTCCCCACCCCCGGCCAATGGCAGTTACAACAACCACCCAGCCAACAACAGAAAGAATATATCCTCGGCGGTTTGGAAAAACAAGGCGACAAGTACGAATACAAGGCCCGGATTACCATCGATTCAGCCTCCGCGGCCGTTAGCCAGGTCCTCCTCAGCGAACACAAACTAAAAGTCACCGACAAGAAAACCGGCTATCCCCTGCTGGAGCCAACCCAGGACGACCAGGGCCGGGTTCGACATTCGCTTATGCTGGGACATCTCAAATTCACCGGCCGGGCCGAAACCTTCGACCTGTCGGACAACTGCTGGAAACCTCAACAGGACAGCACTGACCCGTTAACCGGTATCCGGTCTGTTGGTTTTACCGCAATGATTGAGGATCACGAAAACAATCCCATCATGGAGATTACCAAAACATATCGTTACGGCGACAACTACGTTCTCGACTTCTCGTTAGACCTGGCCAACAAAAGCCCTCAACCTCTGCAGATAGAATCGCTCGAACTGCTCGGCCCCATGGGCCTGATACGGGAAGACCCACGTTCCGATACACGCGCCTTCATGGCCGCTTATTTTGACAGCCAGGGCAAAGTAAACATCGAGCGCGAATATATGTCCGCCGTAGAAACAAAACCGCGGGAAGCCATGCTCAAAAAACCGTTTGGCGCATCTCTGCAATGGTTTGCCGTGACCAACAAGTTCTTTGCCGCCGCGGTCCATCCAATAAAAAACAATGACCTTCAGGAAATCGAAGGAAAAATCTTCGATACGTATGAAATTGAATCGGAACTACCTGCCTTCGATAAAATTGAATCGAAACTACCTCCCAAACAAAACCTGGCTGTCCAGACCATCTTGGCGATGGATAAACCTATCGACGCCCAGTCCAATATCACATTTGATTTCGAAGTGTATCTCGGCGCCATCGACAGAGAAATCTTTGACGATCCACAAAACGCCAATCTGAACAATCTCCATTATGAAAAACTAATGTCCAACCAGTCATGCGCCTGGTGCGCCTTCGATTGGCTTACCTTCCTGGTGCTCAAGCTCATGAAGGGAACCTACATGACCGTGGGTAATTATGGCGTAGCTGTTATCATCCTGGTACTGCTGGTCCGACTTGTCCTCCATCCGATCACCAAGAAAAGCCAGGTCTCCATGATGAAAATGTCCAAAATGGGACCAAAAATCGAAGAGATCAAGAAAAAATACGTCGGCAACAAGGAAGAAATCCAAAAACAAACCATGGCCATTTACAAAGAACAGGGAGCCACGCCCATTATGGGTTGCCTGCCGATGATGCTGCAAATGCCCATCTGGATCGCGCTTTATACCGCCGTCAACACCAATGTCGCCCTGCGCCACCAGGGGTTGCTCCCGGCCGCATGGCATTGGCTCAACGACCTGTCCGCACCGGACCGGCTGATCCCATTTTCCTGGTTTGGCGTTGCCGAACCGGTTCAAATACCACTGCTCAGCAGTCTTATGGGCAATTTTGACGCCATCAATCTACTGCCGCTGCTGGTGTGTATCGCGATGTTTCTCCAGACGAAGTTTTCACCTCAGGCAAAAATGGCCGGCGCCAGCCCACAGGCCGCTCAGCAGCAGAAAATGATGATGTACATGATGCCGGCTATGATGCTCGTCTTCTTTTACAACATGTCTTCCGGATTCAACCTGTACATCATGGCCAGCACCTTCGCAGGACTGATCGAACAACGATTCATACGCAAGCACCTCAAAAAGGAAGACGAAAAAGCCACCGTCGGAACCACTACCGCCACCGCCAAAATCAGCTCACGAATGGGACCAAAAAAGAAAAAACCAAAACCACCAATCAAATATACATAACTTTGAAAAGGGGATAAGACGTGAACAAAATGTATGTGCTAGCTAAAATACTGATGGTAATCCTGGGTCTGTATGGATCATTCCTCATTCTCAGAGATATAATGATGTATTCGATGGCTTTTACAGAGTTCAGTATTAGTTCCACTTCCATTGTCTTCTTGATATCGGGGTTATTATTTTCAGTATTACAGGTAATAATTATTTACCACTTGCTTGTTAACGGTGACAAGTGGGCGGCGAAAATCGTGGGCCGTTTGGACAAAATCGAAAGTCAGGAGGACATATCCTGGATAGGCGCGTATTACCGTATCGCTGCTTTTGTTTGTGGCGTCCTTATCTTTTTTTGGACCATACCGGCAATGATGAGCCTTATATATCTAACCTCGTCGTCGGTACACATGGGCGAGTTAGCCCAGGAAAAAATCCAGGCATCTGTCCACACCAATATATGGAGCACAATTTTACGGTTAGCTTTGTCAGCCTATTTAATATGCGGTGCGCCCCATCTGGTCAGATGGGAAGTCAAAAAAACCCTTTGTGACTGCGCAAAGCCTTCAGCCGATACAAATACCAACCAGGATGTACCGTAGTTACACATTTCCCAACGGCATCATCGCCGCCATCACCTCGGCCATCGGCCCGATCGTTCCCTCTCAA
This sequence comes from uncultured Pirellulales bacterium, assembly GCA_964537505.1. Lineage (GTDB taxonomy): Bacteria > Planctomycetota > Phycisphaerae > Sedimentisphaerales > SM23-30 > DAINBT01. Next base: position 5,139 of record CAZICK010000065.1, on the reverse strand, counting down.
CTATGTGTTATTCCAAAGTCGGCAACTTACTCGCCGCTCGCTTGGCATAAGGACTGTCAGGATAGTTCTCTACAACAGCCCGGTAAGCCTGCTCTATGAGGGGCTTGGCTTCCGCCGCGGAGATATCCCCCCTGTTCATCTGGCTCTTATAATAACCGCCGACGGAAAATTGAGCATGATCTGCATTGAGATATTCCGGCCAATCCTCCGCTACCCTCTGGAAGTGTTCTATTGCCTTGGCATAATCGTGCAAATCCTGGCCATAGACCACGGCCGCTAAATAATGGGCGCTGGGAGTGCAGTCTGGTGAGGCCGGGAATATTCGTAGTCTTTCTTCACAGATTGCTGCCTCCTGGTGGAAATATCTCAGGGCTCGTTCTTCAACACCACCCATCCTGCTCAAACGTCCCTTGACGGAATATTCCTTTTTCGCCTCGATCAACAGTTCTGACAGAAGGGGATGGTCCAAACCCACGTTATTAACAAATTCTTCCCAATCCACCAAAATGCCATTGGAATCCGCCTCGGCAATTGTCAGGCCTAGTTCGGCATAAGATTGTGCCTTCTGGTTGGCCGGGAACCGATCCAGAATATACTGATACATCCATTGAGACTCGCCATATTTTTCCGCAATGCGGTAGTCTTGGGCGAACTTGTAAAGCAACTCCGGCAACGCCGGATGCTTGTAATAATCTATGGTTAAGACGTTTATCGTTTCCAGGGCTATCGAGAAATTACCCAACCGAATATCCGCACTGGCATGTCCAGCCAGGGCCTCGACTACCAGATCGCTCTCAGGATAGTTCTGGATAATGTACCCCAACAGCCTCTTACACGTCTCAAAACGCCAGCGGAGCCAACAATGATCTTGTGCCAATCTGTATAGCATATACGGCAGGTTCGGATGACCTGCGAAATCTTTGATAATCGAATCTGCCGCCTGGTCAACCGTCTCAAAATTACCACTCTGAACGTCCACCGCCACCAGCCACGTTCGCGCCCCCAGGGCCAGATCGCTGTCGGCGTGGTTCGTCACGATGTATTCATAGACCGGTCTGTACTTTGCATCGTAATCCTTATTGTACCAGTAATTGTACCAGTCGTGCCAGATCGGATTGCTAAATTCATAAATCGCCTGCGGCAGCTTTGGATGGTCCCCATAACTACGCTTCAAAGTTGCAATCGTCGCCTCAGCCGTAGCATTATTCCCCTCAAGGATGTCCACCATTGCACTTCGTGTCAACGCCGCCATTGCTTCTTCTTTTTCGGGATAGTTCTTGGCAATATAATCATACAGCGACTTGGCCTGAGTGAACTGCTCGTGCCTCACGTATTCATTGGCAATAGCATAAAGATTGTCCGCTAACGCCTCGTGCGCGAAGTAACTTGTCAATAACGTATCCACGAGCGTTTCCGCATTCGTGTAATTGCCACTTATTACTTCCGCGCCGGCCCACCGGGCCAACGCAAAAAACGCCTGATCGCTTTCCGGGTAAAAATCGGTAATATAGGCATATAGCTGAATCGCCTCATCTACTTTTTCTCGGTTGCAGTATTCAACGCCTATCTTGAGGATATTTTCGGACAGGTCGGGATGATCGGCGTAATTCCGCTTGAATGCTTCAACCACTGCCCCAGCCGCAACATAATCGCCTTCTTTAATGCTTGAGATAGCAAGCTGAGTATTGGCCGAAACTACTGCCATGCTTCCTGGATAGTTTTCCACAACATAACTATAAAGGGCTTGAGCAGCGTCGTATCTTTTCTGGTTTAGGTATTCATTGCCAATATCAACAAACGCATCCGACAACGACCGATGCTCGGCATAATTTTGCTTTAGCGACTCGATGATCGCCTCGCCCGCATCATAATTACCCAGCATGATTTCCACACCGGCATGCCTCGCTTGCGCCCAGAAGGCCTGGTCGCTTCCCGGGTAATTTTCGGCAACATATTCGTCAAGCATCTTGCTTTCAAAATATCTTTGCTGATCCCTATACGCCTCCCCAATACCATAGAGTGCGGCAGCAAGTTTCACCTGCCCGGCAAAATCCTGGATCAATGCATCCACCTCATTTTGAGCAGCAGCCAAATCACCGGCCTGTATATACCCGATCGCTGGCTGATTGATCGCTGGCAATTCACTCTCGCCATCACCACAAACCGAAGGTGTTGCACACAACATCAAAAAGACTGGGACAATTCCAGCCAAAATCAAAATAACATACACTCTGACTTTCCTGGTCCAATAAGTTGATCTAACCATGATTCAAACTCCAATGTTAAAACTTCTTTAATTTCGTGATCTTACCATTCCCCCGAGCGACCAACGGGAGCGGCCATTTGCCAACCTTATGGAACAGAAAAAGTGGCACGCCACCTCCAATGTTAAAACTTCTTTAATTTCGTGTTTACGAGATCCCTCGCCTGCCTCAAAAGCCCACTTAAATATTGCCACCTTTCCTTCGCAAATCTTCATTTACCGAAACAAAATACCCATTGTAGCCGTTATCACAATTTTGTCAAGCCATTTCCTGACAATCTCTGATCCGGTAATCCCATAATGCTCACAAGCATGTAGAAGGCTGTCAAACCGCCCGCATTCAAGCTCCAACACAACCGGCCGCTCTCTACCATTGATGTTTGGCATCAAAAGTCGATATTCACGCCTAAAAACACGTTTAGGCACCAGAATCAATGATTCACAATCCTTTTGACGCTGGCGTCACCGTTCACTTTCGTGCTTTCGTTTTTCCCATAGTTGCAGGGCCAATTTGCGCATATCTTCGACAGTGTCGAACTCATCTACGATTTCCACACCGAGAAGAGTCTCAATGGCATCTTCCAGGGTAATGATCCCGGCAGTACCTCCGTACTCGTCCACAACCAGAAAAATGTGCTTACGGCGTTTTATAAACTCATCCAGCGTACTGGCAACTGTTTTCGTGTCGGGTATCGCGTGAATATCGGATGCGATGTCCGTTAGTTTCAGATTCCCGCGGTTTTCCGAAAGAGACAACACAATCTTATAACGATACACGACCCCGGTGATCTCGTCCAGGTCCTTGCCGTAGATCGGAATCCGGCTGAAACGAATCGGACTGTACTTCGCGGCCACCTCCGCAATGGTGGCATTCTGGGGAAAGGCCAGAAGTACGCTACGCGGCGTGAGTATGTCCTTTACGAGAATGTTACGCAGACAAAGCATATTTTGAATCACACGGCTTTCACGACTAAGAAGGGTTCCTTCATCTTGACCGATCTGAACCGTGGCCATCATTTCCTCACGAGAAAATCTGATGCGACGGCCCTTCGGAGAAAATAAACGCGAAAAAGCCTCGAACAACAACACCAACGGATAAATCACTACAATAAGTGCTCGAATGCAATAGCCGGATGGGACGGCCAACTGTTTCCAATAAACCACGCCGAGCGTCTTGGGAATAATCTCCGAAAAAACCAGTATCAACAGAGTCAAAATGGCGGAGGTAATGGCCACAGACCCGGCCCCAGGCCAAAGTTTCAGGGCCTGAGCCCCGACCCCAGCGGCACCGACAGTATGAGCAACGGTGTTGAGAGTCAAAATCGCCGACAGCGGATGATCGATGCGATCCTTCAGATCCTTAAGCAGCATTGCGCTCTTGGAGCCTTTTTTTCCAAGCATAGCGATATAAGTCGGAGTAAGGCTCAGCAGAACCGCTTCCAGGAAGGAGCAGCAGAACGAAACGCCCAAAGCCAAAGCAAAATACAATAGTAACAGAAACATTTATATTAGTATCCCCCGCATTAATCTGCGGTTCCTATTCTTTTCCTTCTGGCTTCTGGCCCTCGTTTTCCCTCTTCTCTCTTACTCATGCCTCATGCCTCGTGCCTCGTGCCTTCTTCCTACTTTATTTGTACAATTGCTCGGCGGCGGCGGCTTTTCGCATTCGTTTAATATAGTCGATAGTTGCCCGGGCGGCGACAATCTTGATATAGTCCTTGGATGCAGAATCCATCGCATTGAAGAGCAAAGAGCCGTCTTTTTGCCCACCAACACTTCCAAGAGCCAACAACGCCAGACTACGCACACGGATAGTGGCCACGAGATCGTCATACGGATCGGTATATCTCAGGGACTCGCGGACAAACTGAATATGATCTTCCTCGGCCAGATCTCCCAGGGCCCGCACGGCAGCCAATCGCACCTCGATCTGAGGATCGTCGGTCAATCCTGTCAGTACCGCAAACACGTCGGTACCGCCAATGTGCTGAAGACCTGATATTGCCAAAATCTTATCGGAAGCGTAAAGACTGTTGGTGAAAATGAGCAATTCGTCGAGAATGCTTTCGTCGCCAAGCCGCGCCAGGGCCTCGGCAGCCTGTAATTGTACGTTAGGTAACTGTTTTGACGCACGTAAAACTTTCCACAGCTTTCCCGGGCTATCCGCTCGACCGGTGGTATTGCCCAGCTTGCCCAGAAGCATACAGGCCTGCCCCGCAAGTTTCTCGTCGGAGCCAAACAAAACTTTGTCGTACCAGTCGGCGAACCGCTGATCGCCCAACTTCTCAAGTGCATAACCGGCAGCCAACTGTACCGAAACATTCTGACTGGCCAACAGCCTCTGCAGCAGATCCTCCGACGCGTAATCCTTGACGTCGCCGACAGCTACGGCCGCAGCAAATTGAACCGCCGGGATCGGATCATAAAGACGACTACGAATCTTAGGAATAACATCCAAAGTAGCCAGTTGCGCCAGCGATTCCAGGGCATGTACCCGTAAAAGAGGATTCTCGTCCTCCAACGCGATAAGGAGCACCTGACGCATCCGTGTTTCCAGTGAGTCTGGTGTGACCTTGCGGTTCACTACGCCCTGACACCCGTAAACGGAAAAAACCAGCGATATCAGTACAGAAATGTTAATTTTTGAGTTCATAACTGCCTTATTTTTGATAGTAGCGACATAAAGTTACCTTATCCAATCATTTTTTGCCAAATATATTCTTGAAAAAATCCATAACGAATTATCCTCAATCATTAGTGTCATCATAAGGGAATTGAAGTACTCAAACGGTTACCACGCAACTGGTTAAGCAGGGTGCAAATTTTTTTGGCTCCTCATAAGAATCTGTACATGGATATGCCAAAAAATGACTGGT
>CAZICK010000064.1:0-22073 GCA_964537505.1 uncultured Pirellulales bacterium | reverse complement strand
AGCGTATAGGCTCCCGTACTGCCATTGTTATCCCCCTCGCCGGTCGCCGCATTGTAAGAACTGTTACCATAGCCTGATACGCCTACATAATAAGTTCCGGCACTGCTGAATGTATACTGCAGGTATGACTCCACGCTGGAAGATTCGCCCGGTGCAGCTTCGTCATCATTACTGGCCAACTGTATCCCGCTGCTGTTAAATAACTGCAGGTAGGAATCCAGATTCCCGGAGGGCCGGTCAATGTCAAACGCCACCGTCTGGCCCGCTGAAACCGTAAATCGGTACATGTCTACATCCGTTGCCGAACCGACCGACTGGCCCGTTACCGTACTGCCCACCGATGTCGAAACCGCCTCGCTGATCTGGTCATCCGCGTCACCACCGCCACCACCGCCTCCTCCCCCATCTGTCCAGTGAACCCATATCTCCCATTCCTCAATATGGCCAGAGTCACCTGAAGCGTAATCTGCAGCCATTAGATACCATGTGCCATTAGGATTCAAACCATCCCAATCATCAAAACCATTGCATGTTCTGTCTAAATCATCATCTGAAGGATTAGGATCACCACCCCGGTCAAACAAGAGCTTATCGTACCATTGCTCATTTCTTTCCGTTGTTAGCCATACTTTGAGGTCGCCAACATACGTATGATCAATATTATAAAAAACATCCACATCTGTAATTTGCGCATTACTCGGTGCGCCGGAGAGATTTGTATCCCAAACGGCTCGGCCATCCCATCCTCCATTATCTGTAATATCTACTTGACCTAAATATGGGTGGGAATGCAAAGTGCCCGTACTTAGCAGCACACGAGGTTCAAGGCATTCAAGGCAGAGAGCACAAGTTCCTACTTCGAAAGACTTTTTCCGCTTTGAACCACTTTTATTCTTCAGTCGTTTTCTTAACCGTTTCATGACGACCTCCTAAAAATGATTGTAACCGTTCAGGCCCTTCGGGCCTGATTGTCCAGTTCGGCCAGTCAACATAACCAGCCACAAAATAACAACTTAGAACCAGTATATCCATTCTCGGACTGTTGTAACACGCGATTACCCGTTTTTTTAAGGGGAAAAACAGGATCTTTCGGGGTTGTAATTGGTAAACTCGGGTAAATTCCTGCAAGCTGCCGAGCAAACGATAATAGCAAAACTTACTCTTTTTACGGAAACGACTCCTATAACGGAACAAATTATTTACCAACACTTGATTACGCAACAGGCTCTATAGTTTATTTTGAATGTCCCACCTGCGAACCGCCCGCTGATGGTAGCACCCATTGTACCCCACCGGCCCCGAATTGCCAAGAAAAAAAGGGGGAAATCGTAATAATTTTCGGTTCAACTCCCATAAAGTTGGTGCTTTTTACACGGTTTTGCAAGTAAAACCTTGGAGTTTAACGCTTTATGGCCTCCGGCAGGCATGGTATAATATCCCAGCCTCGTAACGTAAGATGCTGCTTTTGAATTATTTTCTACCAACTTTATTGGATGAGAACCTGTTTTTCTTATAAACAAGTTGTCCACCGCGGAGGTGCCAACGGCACACGAAGCTTGGGCGAGTAGCTGAAATTTTTTTATTTTTCTCCCAAAAGAGCCGTTTTGGTCCTATATCTGGTCGCCGGTGAGGTGTTTATTGGCGGGACGGCTGGGGAGTTTTTTGTTGTCAGGTGGTGGGTTTTGACGGGTTTGTCGAAATTTTGTTCGTATCGGACCACGACTATGTTGGCGGCGTGCATCGGTTATGTGCACAGCGCTACACGGCGTATTCGGGGCCGATACAAGGCATGTTCGGGGTTCCAACACGGTTTGGATGAGGTTTCAAATGATGTGTCAGGGGTCGCTTCGCGGTATGTTCGGGGTCGATACAAGGTTTGTTAGGGTTTGCAACACGGTTTGTTAGGGTTCGCGACACGGTTATGTCGGAGGCGCGACACGGTTATGTCGGAGGCGCGCATCGGTTATGTAGGAGGCGCGCATCTATGCATCAAGGCCGTCGGCATTACTATCATAATCGTTATAACCGGTACGATCCCGCACTTTCTTCTGTGGGTTGTCTATAGGAAGAAGACGCAAGGTAATAGTAAGAAAAGAAGAGGATCCGCAGATTTACGCAGGATTGACGCAGATAAGAAAAAAAGAAGAGGAAAAAGGCCGCACGGCAAAGTTAAATGCCACGCGGCCTTAAAAGTCAGTGTATGCCCGATGGGCTGTGGGCAAGCCACCGGGTATATTATTAAATCGGTGGTACACCCTGTACAGTCAGCTCAGCGCCGAGGGTTCCGGTTCGCAGTGGGCCATCTTTACTGAAATGGGCACGGACCTGCAGGTTATAATTGGCATCCGGCAGGTTCGGGATGAGAAATACCAGCTCGCCGGGGCTGTTCTTTTGGATATTGGCCGGTGGGATCTGTGTCTCGGAGCCGTCGGCGGTATTGACGAAGAATATCCCCTCATCTGCCACCTCATCGTCGGTCCGCAGCCGGGCGCCATAGACGGTCCCTATGCTGCCAACCGTGACAGTGCTATTGACCTGGCCGGAGCCGAGATCAGCGTATCCCAGCGGGTCGGGTTTGGGCAGGATGGTTGCGTTTTTGGTAACTGTGGCCTGTTCCTGCACCGCCTTGCGGATGCGGGCCCCGGCGTTGGCGCCGACATCGATCGTGTGGCGGGCCGGGTCGAAGGTATCTTCCGGGCCGACGAAATTGCCCTTGATCCGCGGGAACAGCTCACACACACCGCCCATCTGTACGCGAAAACCCATTATCAGCAGGTTCTCGCAGGCCTGGCATAGGTTCTCCAGTACCGCCAGGATATCCGCCTTGCGGACGGTGGTGCCCTGATCGACGATCTGATCGGCCAGTTCGCTTAGCCCTACCGAATCGAGCGTCTGGACCCGACCGGCATACTCGTTTGGAGTTTCGGTTAGTTTGTTTTCGTACAAGGCATAATGAATAGGCATAATAAAAATCCTTCCTGTCCCTGTGGGACCAGCTTCCGCTAGAGGGGCTTATGGCTAGCTAATGGTGTATTAAAGAATAAAACAACACGAGCACTTTTTTTTACCGGTGAAGCTATCGGTAGTCAGGTCGCCGTACTTGAATCGCTACTTTACCCGTATGGCAACATAGGCAATCAGGCTCCCCCCCAAGAACTTCGTGTGCCGTTGGCACTTGGTCCAGCGAAAGCTGGTCGGCGGCCAGGTCACCGTACTTTAATCGCTGCGTTGTCCCAGACCCGCCGCGGCCAGGCCTGCTGTTACAGTCGGTCTTGGGTGGTGTGCCGGAGGTCGTACCTACCATAAATCGAACATGCTGTTATCCATTGGTTCGAACCAGCCGAGCATCATTTCAGTTGGTTTGAGTCCATCATAGTTTTGGCCGTCATAAGGCGCCATGGTCCCCGTATCGATATGTCCATCCGTCCAACCGATGTTGGCCTTGTCCCCGTGGCGAAAATGTATGGATGGAGAAGGATCACCCCATTGGGATTTGAGTTCACCGCCGGAAAACCAGTAACGCGGCTCCACAAAGGAATATTCCAGATAATATGCTGCTGCGTTTTCCAGTTTGGCCATAGCGGCATCGGCAAACATGACAGTCGCTGAGGGATGGCGAACTTCAGTGATTTTTGTCGGTTTGTCACAGGCCCCGTCGGTCTGCCAGGTGCGCGAACCAAGATAGGTCATATTATAGCCGTAGCCGCCGCAACCATCTTCATAGTTGTAGTCCCACGGGTCTAGATGCCGAAAATCCACCATTGTGGCGCACTGTTTAACCGCTCCGTCGCCCAGGTAATCTGCCAGCGGACTTCTAAGCGAATTAAACGGTTCGTTATAGGAATCCCTTGCTCCGTGCCAGCGATGATTATTGTTAGAAAACATATCCATAGCCGCCAGGGCGAAACAGTCATCATTTTCGACGGCATAGCCGAGGTTGGCAATAAGAAGTTGGCGCAGATTGCTTTTGCATACGGTACTTCTGGCCTGCTGACGCGCCTGGCCCAGGGCCGGCATTAAGATACTGAGCAGCAGTGCGATAATGCTTATTACCACCAGCAGTTCTATTAGAGTAAACGCTTTGTTTGTCCTTGTTTTCATAATCTTATGGAAAAATTGTTGTCTAAGAAGTTTCTCACTCGAGCCACTGACCGCTAAATACAAAGAAATCCTGCATGTTGACCACGTCGTCTTTCGGACTGGATATATCGCATCGATTGTCCCAGTTGTCGTCACCCGGCTGACTGAGCCATGCCTGCATCAGGATCGCCAAATCAAACGTATCGACCCAACCGTTTTTGTCCAGGTCGGCCGTTCGCATATTCATGACGCCGATCGCGTCCAGATCGAAGCCTGCCGAGCCTATCGTAGGATACGGATCATATATGATTCTGCCCAAGCTGTCGTAACAACTGCCGTCACCGACAATGTCAATTATGCGTATCCATTCGACGTTATCTACATTCAGCAATGACGAAACATCTCTCAGGTCAGCCATGTCAAAAGGTGTGCCGTAGCCCTGCCGATACTTTCCCGCCAGGCCCGTTATATCGGTAGTATCAATCGTTCCAAAACCGCCAACCGCCTCAGGCGTAAGACTGTTGCACCCGAAACGAAAGAAGTCCGTACCATTGCTTGAGACTTCGACGTAAGCCAACTCCAGAAACGTATCGTTGATACTGTTTTCAAAGACCGCAAAATCATAACCGTCACCGTCGCCGATACCACATTCGAAGGTCAAAGTAATTTCGCCTCCGCGGCCCAGACAAACAATCTCAAACGAAGTCCCCTGGGCCTGGCCCAGGGCCTTTTGCGGCGTCTGCCACTGTTGATCGCATTCGTCGCCGACCACATAGTTTTCCCAGCCGTCGGCCCAGGCGATGATATTGGGATCGTTCATGCCGACAGCGGTGGAACCGGGTTGTCCTGCCGGGGGCGCATAAGGCCCTGCCAAGCCCTGCGAGATGGCAACGCACACCAATAATAATGCGATGAATGGGCTTTTCCCCTGCATCATCGACACACTCACATTCTTTTACGTCCGAGCAACACTCCGCCCAGAGCCATCAGTATTATGGTTGCCGGTTCCGGAACGACGGTATCGATAACGAAATACGCCGGCGTGTTCATGCCAAAATCGCCGACGTCACTGGAATTGAGGGTGAATTCCAGGCTTTTTACGATTCCCAGAGATGACAAATCGACAAACTGCCAGGTATCTATAATGTAATCCTGGCTGTTATCGGAGAAACGATAATCAGCCAGGTAGAAATCGACGGCGCCAACGATGCTTTCTGAAGCATCTTTGCCGGTGACGGTCAGCGCGAACCAGTCTTCGTCATCGCCGCTGCTGCCGCCGAACTTCTTAGCCCAGTCATCTCCATTTAGCATCGAATAATATGTATAATTGTTGTTAGTCACATATAACCCATCGACAATAGTGGAGGCGGTCAGGGTGATGGTCGGAGGTTGGGCCCATCCGACAAAACCTATACCATAATTGGCAGAACCGCTCTGACCGCCGCCGGTGATGGCGTTATATTGTGCGCCAAATCCTGATGCAGCAGTATCGGTAATATTAGAGTATGCAAATCCCTCCCAGCTAGTCACCCCGCCACCCCAGTCGGTAAAGCTGTTGTTGAACATCGCATCTCCACTGGTAAAGCCGCCCGAACCGTCCGAACCGTTCCAGTAGCCCTGGCTGGCAAGCGTCAGATCGTCAAAATTTGCCAAATCCGCTCGGATAACGCCTGTTAACATCAACACCACAAGCGCACATAGCGCACAGTAACCAGAAAACCTCCTGCTTAACATTTTCCAGACCTTTCTAAAATAGTAACATATTGTTTCAAAAATTCTTACATCAACAAACTCACAAACAAACACACAATTGAAATACCAGCGCCGGCGTTAAACGAATAAAAAAAAGGCCTTACACTTCGTGAAAAGCATAAGGCCTTCTATTGCCAAAACCCACAGGGTGTAAGCACGACTCATTCCACGAAGTCATTTGCGAACTCATAAGCGACGTTTGGCAGGTTTTCTGGCTCTCGGGTCATCCTACTTGTCGGGCCTTCCCATCACGAAGGACAGTGGCTGTATTCCGACGTTCGTCTCCGATTACAGCGGCGGGTCCGCGACGGTTTTACACCGTCTTCCCTTTTAAGGCTCAAAATGAGCCGCCAAAACCGTAACTATCAAAAACAATATTCACTTGTCATTATGTTGGCATTTTAATAGTTCTACGACTTCTGTCAAGCATATTTTTAAAAAATATTCTTTTTTGTTATTTGGGTTGATTCCATCGGGTATTTGTGTGTCAATAGACTTCCAGTTCCCGGATGCCCGCTTGTTCCTTCGATTTTTCCATCACCAGGCGAAGGGCCTTAGCGGTGACCGGTTCTTCGAGGTTAACATTTAAGTTTTTGCCGATCTTATCACCGCTGGCTATCACCTGTCGATTTTCGTCATCGCCGGCTTCCAGCTTTTGATACCGACGGTTTCGGTAGTGCCTTCATTTATCACCACCCGGCTGAATTTGACAAGTTCGTCCCAGCTTAGTTGAACCCAGATTCCCTGTTCCTGTTCTTGGGCAATTTCTTTTTCTTGTTCTTTTTTGGCACTGCGCCAGGCTGACGCATATCCGTCTTCAATCTTGTCGGCCTCCGGGGCATTGGAGGAACCGCCGGCTTTTGCGTCCAGGGCCAGATTTTTAGGAGGTGTCGCGCATACTTTGACAGGAACACGTTCTGACGAACCGGTGTTATCTTCAATTTCGATGTATCCGGTCCATGTCGTAGTCGGGATTTTAGCTGAAATGGCCACGGTAGCTGCTCAGCCTCAAGTGCCAGCCGGTGGAGATCAAGTGATTTGTTTGTCGGTCGATTGCCGTAGTTGTGCAGCCCGACCACATTCCAGGCACCCCATGGTTTGGGGCACAACTACAGTACTGACCACATGGGCCATGCTTTCGGTATCGTCCCCACAGCGTGATCCATTGACTATCACCACGCCCTCCAGTGGTGTCGGAATACCCCATGACGTATTGATATACTTGTCCGGCCCCAGTACGTCGCGCACAATCTGCAGTCCCTTTCGCACGGATATAATCGGAGATGTCCCGCATGTACTGGTCGTCGTCAATCTGATACTGCTTGCGTTTTTGTCATGTTCTTGCATTATGTATCCTGTTTCTCTTTACGTTCAGGCTTGGGTTCGGGCATCTTCGCATCGATGGTTTTTCGCCAGTCGTGCAGTAGTTTTTTTAGTTCGGCCGTTTTTTTTGGCATCTTATCGGCCAGGTCGTGCTTTTCTGCGATATCGTCTTTCAGGTTATACAGTTCAACTCGCATATCCTGATAAAATTCGATCAGCTTATAATCTCCAACTCGTACTGCTCCGCTCGGCTGGCCGCCCTGATTGCTGCGGTGTGGATAATGCCAATAGAGCGACTGCCGTTGGAGACGGCCTTTCTGACCGAGCAATGGTACCAGGCTCACGCCGTCAATGTGCTGTTTGGGCCTGAGCGGCAGTCCGGCCATCTCCAGCATAGTGGGGTAGAAATCCGTGCTGGTCACCGGTTCACTGCACACGCTACCAGCCTTGACCACACCGGGCCACTTGATAATCATCGGTTCGCGGATACCCCCTTCGTAGAGCCATCCCTTACCCGCCCGTAGCGGCACATTCGATGTAGGCCTGCCTTCCGACGTTGACAGACCACCGTTGTCGGACATAAATATTACGACGGTATTGTCCGCCACACCCAATTGTTCGAGCTTATCGAGCACTCGTCCGACGCTTTTGTCCATAGCTTCGACCATGCCGGCATATACCGCATGATCCTGCACCTGGCGGGCTTCGTTCCTGGGTCCTTCCGGCAGAAATCGCGGCCCCTGATATGGCGGCAGTTTTTTGGCTTTTTGCTCGTACTTCTCGCGTAACTGCGGCATTATCTGCAATGGCGTATGCACCGAATAGTGTGACAGATACAACAGAAACGGTTTCTGATAATTCTCATCGAGAAATTTCAGTGATTCGTCGGTCAATCGTTCGGTAAGATATTCTCCTTCCGGGCCGTCTTTGAGGTTGGGAAATTTGTAGGGCGAGAAGTATCCTCCAGCCTGCGGCCCGCCTGCCTCATGACCGCCAATATTGATATCGAAACCCTGCTGCTCCGGCCAATACGGTTTTTTGCCCAGGTGCCATTTCCCCGCAAAAAACGTGGTATAGCCCGCCTGCTTTAATGCTTCGGCCAACGTAAATTCCTCCAGCGGAAGCTGATGGAGGTATTTTGGATTACCCGGCCCACCGATCCACTGAGTCAGGCCGATCCGCCCCGGGTACTTGCCTGTCATAATACTGGCACGGGTCGGGCTGCACACCGGACACGACGCATACGCATCGGTGAATCGCATCCCTTCGGCGGCAAGTTTATCGATATTTGGCGTTTCGTAAAACGTGCTGCCGTAACAACCCACGTCCTTCCAGCCCAGATCGTCGATGAGAATAAATACAAAATTAAGCTTTTTACCGTCAGGTCCACCCGCACATGCGATTTTCTCATTTAACATCGCCCCACCGGCCACTAAACCAAACGCCCCTTTACCCAATAAACTTATAAACTTGCGCCGATCTATCTGGTACATACCACAATCCCTCTTTGAAAAGTATTGGCCCGCGGAAAACAGACCCATCTGGTTCATGCCAAGCGCATACTATATTTCACAATACCAGACTGATACTCCATATTGCCAATTAAATCAATCATAATCCACAATCCACTAGCCGCACCGGTCGTTTCTGGTTTGCGTATCGGGACTTAACTTTCGCAGTTTTTTACCCAATTTTCATTCAGTATGGGTATCATATACTCATACACCCTGTAAATGACTGATCAGTGATTATGAAAGGACTGCCAAAATGAATGCAACCGTCAAACGATTTATTATAACGGTTCTGTTGACTGTGGGTTTGGCATATATTGAGACGGCGGTGGTGGTGTATCTGCGAGAGATTTTTTATGTAGGTGGCTTTATTTTCCCCATTGCCGATCAAACGGCTGATACACAGTGGCTCAAGTTGATACCGGTGGAGGTCGGACGGGAGGCGGCGACGCTGGTGGTGCTTTTTACCAGTGCCTGGCTGATCGGCAGTAATTTTTCCAGCCGACTGGCCTATTTCCTGACCGTCTTCGCGGTGTGGGATATCTTCTATTACGTATGGCTCAAGGTGCTGCTCAACTGGCCGGTCTCGATTATGGACTGGGACATATTGTTTCTCATCCCCGCTCTATGGGCCTCACCGGTCCTGGCGCCGGTGCTGATATCGCTGGCGATGCTGGGCATGGCGGCAGGGATTTTATATCGCCAGGGCCGGGCAAGACCATTGCGGGCGGGCAAAGCGGACATAGCGGGTTTTGTTATTATCAGCGTATTGATAATAGCTATGTTCTGCCGGGCGGGTCTGCACATTACACAGGTAAACTATCAGGCTTTCTTCAGTTGGCCGATATTTCTGCTATGCCTGCTGTCGGCGGTACTACTGTTTATCCGCTGCTGGTTCAAAAGCTAAGCCCCAATTGCAGCATTCCATTAAAGGGAGCCGGGAAATGAGTCATCGACCCTTTGTCGGGTCACACCTGATTTTCAGAGCATGATCTCACAGATGGTGGCTGCGGCCAAAAGGATGCTGATGATGCCGTTAATGGTGCCAAAAGCGATTTTGATGTTTTTTGTATTGCCGCCTCTGACGATGAGATGCTCGATAATAAGCAACAGTCCGGTCACTATCACCGCTGTCAGGTAAGTGGCGCCCAGATGAGCGGTCAGGGCCAATAGCAGCAGTAGCGTCACAGCCAGGGAATGGCATAGTCGGCTGATCCATAACGCCAGTTGCGGGCCAAGCCAGGCGGGGATAGAATACAGACCGTCACGGCGGTCCACCTCGATATCCTGAAATGCGTAAATGATGTCGAACCCCGCGGTCCACAGCAGTACTGCCCCACCCAGCATAACAGGTACTATGGAGATCACCGGCCCGGCCGGTGGGCTTATCGCAACCCACGCTCCGACGGGAGCCAGCATCAATGACGCTCCCAGCCAAAAATGTGAGGCCCAGGTAAAACGCTTGGTATAACTATACAAACAAATAAAGAACAAAACCGGTACGGCAAAGACCGCCGGCCAATAATTGCCATACCCAAACCATCGGCCGATCGGCTTATAAAACAAATACGTCCCCAAGGCAAAGAGAAACGAACATACATAAAGAAACAATAGTGCCTGATTTCTGCTTATCCGACCGATGGGAATGGCACGGTCAGCCGTACGCGGATTGCGCCCGTCAATTTGGGCATCGACAATGCGATTAAACGTCATCGCTACGCTGCGAGCCCATACCATGCACCAGACGATCAAGAAAAGCTTATCCCACCCGGCAAAACCGCCGCTGCCCCCACCACCGGCCAAAAACATCGCCATGATCGCAAACGGCAAGGCAAATACCGTGTGCGAAAACTTGATCATCCGCAAAATGGCAGTTATTGTCCTGAACATAACACTTTCAAGATTATAATATAAACAACCGCTGTACAAAATGAGATTACCGGACAAAAATGTTTTTAATGCAACATTTTTCGTAACCTCTTGAATTCCAAAGGATTGCGTTGGGTCGCCCACGCGGTCGGCAGGCTTTATGGTAATCCCCCAAGCCAGGAAAACTACCTTTATGTTTGAAAAGGTGATGTAAAAAAAATACAATGGTGTGGTTACAACTAAATGTACAGGTAATCGGCAATGATGCAAATCAAAGATATTAATACTGAATTCAAGCAGTTATACGACCAGGTTGTCGCAACGGTGGAAAGCACCATGGAGGATTATCTTTCCTATGAACCTGGCATACCGGAAATTCTGCACGAGGCTATGCTATACAGTATTCGTGCAGGTGGAAAGCGATTGCGTCCGGCCATGGTCGTCTTGGCCTGCACAGCTTGTGGAGGACGCAACAGCCTCGCTATGCCCGCGGCCGCGGCCATAGAGATGGTCCACACCTATTCACTGATCCACGACGATCTGCCTGTCATGGACAATGACGATTTTCGACGCGGCAAACCTACCAGCCATAAAGTCTTCGGTGACGGCATTGCCGTCTTGGCAGGCGACGCCTTATTGACTTGCGCCTTTAACGTTTTGGCCCTGCACGTAAAAAACAGCAATCTCACTGGGCGTTTGGTATTGGAACTGACAAGCGCCTCCGGCGCTGCCGGCATGATTGGCGGACAGGTAGCCGATCTGACCTGGCACAGTGGTCCCGGCGATCTCGAAGCTGTCAAGTATATACATGTCCATAAGACAGCCATGATGTTCTGCGCCGCCACCCGTATGGGCGCCATTTGCGCCGAAGCCGACGAGCGATTCGTAGATATGCTTGGCGATTACGGCTTGAAACTGGGACTGGCCTTTCAGATTATTGATGATCTGCTCGACCTGACCGGTACTCCCGAGGAGATGGGCAAGCAAACTCAAAAAGACCAGCAGGCCGGTAAGCTGACATATCCAATGGTCCTGGGCACAGACGAATCACAACGACAGGCCCAAAAACTCATGGACGAGGCAGTCGCTATAATTAGACCGCTCGGGGCCGCTGCCCTGCCGCTGCGCCACCTGGCAGGTATGCTGGTAAACAGAAAAAACTGATAAATTTAGCGCATAGGAATTTGTATTTAACTTATGCTTTCTCAATAAGTTAGCATAATACCGTCGGCTTAACACAAGCCGGTCCAGCGGAAGCTGGTAAATTTTGATGAGCCACCGGATTATTGAACAAACTGTATTTGCAAAACGTAGGTAAAGGATACAAGAAATCGGTTGACGGCCCGAAATTATTTGGAAACCTTGACCCTGCAGTCGCTCATAAAAAATGCCCTTATTTGAAGGCCATGCTGGATGAAATGTCAAATTTGGCTGGGAAAGCGGGGCTGTAGAAACGCGTGGATAATTGTCGCGGCATAACAACAGGTATGATAAACTAACAACAGATGTAACAAACTAATATCAGGTGTAACAAACTAATACTATGATAGGAAAACTACTCAGTACAATCGAGACGCCTGCAGACCTTCGCAAGCTTAATATGGAACAGTTGGCCCAGTTGGCCCATGAGATTCGTCATCTGATCAAAATCTCGGTCAGCCGTCACGGCGGCCATCTGGCCAGTAATCTTGGTGTGGTCGAATTGACCATCGCCCTGCACTATGTCTTCGACTTTTCCACCGACCGAATTGTCTGGGACGTTGGCCATCAGTGCTATGTTCACAAAATATTGACCGGTCGTGCCAACCGTTTTGACCGTTTGCGACAGGCCGGCGGTATCAGCGGGTTCCCCGATCCGCGGGAAAGCGACTGCGATCAGTTCATGGTTGGTCATGCTGGCACATCCATCGCTACCGCGGTGGGACTGGCTTTGGGAGCTCAGTTGCGCCAAAGCGACGAAAAAATCGTTGCTGTAGTCGGCGATGCCAGCATCGTCAACGGCCTGTCCTTCGAAGGCTTAAACAACACCAGCCTGATAAATCGCCAAATGCTGATCATCCTCAATGACAATTCCATGGCCATCGCCAAAACTCAAGGCGCCTTCGCCAAGTATCTCACTCGGGTGAGGCTCTCACGTCCCTACGAAGATATACAGCGGCGAACCGAACTGGCAGTTCGACGTCTTCCGTATGTCGGTGCTGCCATACATGATACTATCGATCGCATCAAGGGAGGCATCAAAACCACGCTGCTGGGCCGGCAAAAATTTGAACAGTTGGGTATCCCGTTTTATGGCCCCATCGACGGGCACGACATACCCAGCCTGATAAAAATATTGGCAGCTTTCCGCGAAGCCGATCATCCGGTTATATTGCACGCATATACAGAAAAGGGACGGGGGTTTATCCCTGCCAGCAAAAATCCACGTGCCTTTCACAGTCCTAAACCCTTTACTGTCGAAGGCGAAACAGCCAGTTTTGCCGATCGGGTGGACCGCAGTTTTACCGCTGTCTTTGCACACATCCTCGGCAATATGATGGCCGAGAACCCTCGCATCGTAGCCATTACCGCCGCCATGCCCGATGGTACCGGCCTGGCTCAGCTTAGCGGCATTTTCCCAGATCGGGTAATTGATGTGGGTATCGCCGAGAGTGCCGCGGTCGATATAGCCGCCGGCCTGGCCAAAACAGGTCTGCGGCCGGTAATAGCCATTTATTCCACCTTCCTGCAACGGACGTTCGATCAAATATTCCAGGAAGTTTCTTTACAGCGTTTGCCGGTCACTTTTTGCATAGACCGGGCCGGACTGGTAGGCGGTGATGGAGCTACGCATCAGGGATTCTGCGATATTACTCTGCTGCGATGCCTGCCCAATATGATATTGATGTCCCCCATGGACGAAATGGAACTTACTGGAGCACTGTCTTTTGCAATTCAATCTGATCAGCCATGCGTTTTGCGCTATCCACGTGACCTAGTGCCCCAACTGGAAGAGTTTTCGCTCGATCATCAACCTGTGCCGTTCGAATTGGGCCGGAGCGCTTGGCTGCGACAAGGCTCCGATGGTGTTATCCTTGCTTATGGTCGGGTAGCTTACGACGCTTTCCTGGCGGCGGAAAGCCTGGAAAACGAGAATATCAGTATTGGCGTAATCAGTGCCAGGTTTGCCAAACCGCTGGACGAACAGATGTTGCACAAACTTTTGGCTCCTGAGCAGAATATACCGATAATTACCGTGGAAGATCATGCCCTTATTGGTGGTTTTGGCTCAGCCGTACTGGAATTTGCCCAGCGACACCACTTGGATACGAGACAGATATATTGTTTAGGTTTGCCCGACCGATTCATAGACCAGGACACCAGACGCGGTCAGCTTGAACAAATAGGACTCACTCAGCAGGCCATTGCTCAGCGGATTACCGATATCTTAAGAACTCCATTGCATACGGCCACGCCAAAGATAAAACTGCGTACCCGTGTGTGAGCCGATGACAATCGGCATTCGGCGGATCGGTTAATGACTCAAAATGGCCGTTTTGAGTTAATAATCTGGTGTTTACCAGACTGAACATTTTACCGGGTTGCAACGATGGCGACACAAACTGACAAAAAACGAATCATTCTGGTGACCAACCCGCAAAGGTCTCGGGCCGATCAGGTCGCCCGTCAACTACTTGAATGGCTCACACCACGCTATCAGATAGTTGCCGAGAGCCTCAGTAGCCCATTGGACCTGACTGCTCTTCCACCGGCGGATTTCATCATAGTCCTTGGCGGCGACGGTACTATCCTTTCGACCGTTCGTGCTTTGGGGACCGAACAGATCCCATTGATCGGCGTCAACATAGGCAAACTAGGTTTCTTGGCCGAGTTCTCGCTTGAAGAACTGCAGGAGCAGTTCCACCAGATCGCATCTCAGGAAAATCCTTTTACTCGGCGGACAATGTTGAATTGTCGTATTATCAGACCTGACCGTTCTGATTTTGTCACCACTGCCGTTAACGAGATAGTAATTACCGCTGGTCCGCCCTTCCGCATGATTGAGATATCACTCAGCATTGCCGATGAGCATCTGGCCCGTTGTGCCGGCGATGGCCTGGTCGTCGCCACGCCCACCGGTTCGACTGCCTACAATCTCTCAGCGGGTGGACCAATCCTGGCTTCTACCGTGCAGGCGGTGGTGATTACGCCTTTGGCGGCCCATTCTCTTACTTTCCGACCGATAGTGGTCAATCTTGACAAACCTATTGTGGTACGGTCTCGTAGTATTCATTGGCAAAGTGACCCTGATGTTTCCGACAAATCGAAAATTGACACTGCCGTGGTGGTTATTGACGGACAGGACAATACACCGTTGAAAAGTGAGGATCGGGTTGTTATAACACGGGCGCAGCAGCAGTTTCTGCTCGTGCAGAACCCTTTGAGGAGCCAATGGCAACTGCTAAATACCAAGTTAAATTGGGGCACTCTGCCGAATTACAGTGGGCCGGACGGCCCCGGGGGGAGAGAAGGAAATTAGTTATCAAAAATCCAGAATTTTGCCGAGGATAGGGAAATGGAAACCAAAAACAATAGTATTTCTCGGAAAGGATTCCCCCATTTGTCCACTGCCGGTGACTGCCGGTTTAAGTCCTGTAAATTGGTTGCCAGTTTGCTTTCTCTTCTGCTCCTGATCGACGTGAGCTTGGCCCAATACCCTATTTCGCAGCAAGGTCATCTGCTTGACGCCAATCCGCTGATAGGCTCGTTCGGCTTAAACACCAATAACCGTTTCGATTCTCTGATACCTCGCGCAAACCTTTATGTTACCGGCAACGTTACCGGTGGTGCCAATTTTCAGGGTCTGGTCCCCTATAGAAGTCCACATGAATTCCAAGGCTATCTCGGAACCACTACCTTGAGCAATTTTCGCAGGGACTCCTTCGGAGAGAGTAACTTGTACAATCCTCTGGCTCCGCCTACAACTTATGTGGATACCTCCAGATCGGTGACTTTCAATCAGGGCGGCCAGATCTACAATACCGATAGCTTTAACCAGACCGGTATCGGCGCCCTCGGAGCTACGTCAACGCAACGGCTTAATTATGAATATGACTTGTCTTTTCGTCCCTTTTCAAATAACGACTACTCGCTCGGTTCTTCTTCCACCATTCCACAATTTAACCCGGTTACCTCCGGTGCCGACAGCCAGCCTGGGGAAATGCCATGGATAGTGAAAACGCCGTTGAACACTCCAGTTCCTGCCCTTGCGGAACCTGGTATTTTACCCCAACAATGGCAGGACCAGCAGGTGCTTTCACCGGAACAATCGGACCAAACCGATTATCAGTTCGACCCGGGAACCAACATTTCAGGCTTACCGCCGCAAACTTGGCAGCAGGAAGCTCTCGCTACTGCCGATAGAGTACCCCAGTCTGGCACTACACTTGAACCAGGGGATGGATATGAGCAAAGCGATGCTACCGGTCCGACCGAACTGCCGGAATGGATATTAGCGCAGCCATCTGTCGTTGGACCTTCGTCTCAGTCCTCTTTAACCCAGCCCATCGCTGGGTTCAATACCAACTTAGATGATGTGTACCGACAACAGTTTGATTACTACATGGCCAACGGTGAAAAGCTGATGCACCAGCAAATGTACTATCGGGCCGCAAGTGCATTCGGTACCGCAGCAATGTACAATCAGAAAAACCCCCTTGCTTTAATTGCAAAGGCGCATGCGCTTATGGGGGCCGGTGAATTTATGAGTTCTGCCTTTTTCCTCAACAAGGCCCTTGATTTGGCACCCCAGTTATCCCGACAAAAAATCGATCTGAGCCAAGTCTATTTCAGCAAAGAAAAGATTCAGGAACTGACCGACGAACTTGACGCATGGTACGAACGCACCGGCAACCCCATGCTCCTGTTCTTGAAAGGATACATACTTTGCCGTACCAACCGTGCCCAAGAAGCACATCAGGTGCTCACCGAGGCACACCGGCTTCGACCCACAATGCAATCGATAAAGCATCTGCTCGATGCCATCCCGGAAAAGCAAAACACAATTCCGGACACTACCAACACCGACGGAAAATAACATCAAAGTAATGTAAAAATCGCAACCTCGATCCTGCTTTGGTATTGGAATTAACTTTTAACAATTCTTTTGACGCTGGCATCATGGGCAACTATAATCGACACTATGTCTGAAATGCCGGCTGACAAAACCGATTCTGTTGCTTCCGATCCGCCCAATTCCGCCTGTGACGGCTGCCCCGGCGCCGACCGATGCCGTCAGGTCTGGTCTATGCCTAATCGCGGTCCCCTGACAGCAGGTGGATTGTCTTTAGCCGGCGCCGCCGCCTTCCTCTTACCGATACTCACTGCTATTATCGCTGGAGCTGTAGCTCACAGTTATCTGCCGAATTCAGTACTGTTTTGGCAGATCCTTGCCGTTGTAATCGGGCTGATCGCCGGATGCCTCCTGGCCCGAATGATAATGACACTTATCAGGAAACATTTTTATGACCGCACCCACCGGGAAGAAAATAATCCTCGCTATTAGTGGGGCCAGCGGTGCTGTCTATGGCCGACGGCTCCTTGACCTGCTGGACAGGGCTTGCTGCCAGGTTCATATCATCGTCACACCTTTTGGCCAACGAATTCTGGCTGACGAACAAGGTGTTGTGGAGCTTACCGCCCAGGCTCTTATAGGCCGGACCGGAGGCAATCTGATTTTTCACGAGCACGGCGATATGTTCAGCCCTTTGGCCAGCGGTTCTTTCCCTGTGGATGCCATGGTTGTCTGTCCCTGCTCTTCGCACAGTCTTTCTTCTATCGCCGCGGGCTTGGCTGACACCTTGCTGTTGCGCAGCGCCTATGTTAGTCTCAAGCAGCAGCGCCCATTGATACTGGTGCATCGGGAGACGCCCCTTACAGCCATCGACCTGGAAAATATGCTCAAAATCACACGGACCGGTGGTACCATTTGCCCCGCCTCGCCCGCTTTTTACAACGGACCGGAAACCATAAACAGTCTTGTCGATACCGTCGTCGGCCGCGTCCTCGATCTGCTTGGCATCGACCATGATCTGCCTATCCGCTGGTCGCCGTAAGGAAACAAAAACGCCGAAAATGGTTTACATTATCCGGACTTTGTTAGGAACTTGACATAAAATCACCATTGCCGAATTTCAGGGTTACATGGAGTTTTGCACCGTATCTCCTGAAATGCGGTTCTATCCAATCAAGATCGTACCGCCAAAGCCCGATATTACAAATAAAGGAACTTCTGCAGTTAGTCTCTCACGAGTAAAATTGTGCGAGAGGTGGTCACAAAATATTTACTTTACTACAAATTTTCACATAACTCTAATTTGGTTCCGGCCCTTGCCGGTTTGGTTCCAGGCCCTTGCCTGGTTAGGAGTATGTAATGAAAAAAGAAACACTGGATTTCAGCATTCCAACGCTGGGTAAATCAGTGGTACCCTCACCCATATTGCTCTCGAAGAGAAGCGACGATCTCATATCGAATTATGTGGATGATGACCAGTGCGTGCTTTACGATATCGAAACCGCCAGGGACGCTACAACCCACCCGGTCTCACAAAAGCATCTCCTCGAAAAAACCGGCCCACGCGAAAAGATATACTTCGACCCCGCCAAGGTATGTGCCGGAATCGTTACTTGCGGCGGACTATGTCCCGGCCTTAACAATGTGATACGAGCAATCGTTATGTGTCTGTGGTACCATTACGGCACCAAAAAAATTTTTGGTTTCCAGTACGGATACCGCGGCTTTCTTCCTCAGTTCCATTTGCCGATCATAGATCTGACGCCGGAAGTAGTCATGGACATTCATCGCGAAGGTGGAACAATCCTTGGCTCTTCACGCGGTGTCGGCGGACATACTGAAGAGATTGTCGATGCCCTGGAACGAATGAACATCAACCTGCTTTTTACCATTGGCGGCGACGGCACGCAGAAAGGCGCTTTAGCTATTTCCCAGGAAGCGATCAAACGCAATCTCAAGATCGCCGTGGTTGGTATCCCCAAAACCATCGACAACGATCTGAGTTTCGTACAGAAATCGTTCGGCTTCGAAACTGCGGTATCAAAAGCCGTGGACGCCGTGGCCAGCGCCCACGTAGAAGCACGAAATGCCATAAATGGTGTGGTAATCGTCAAGGTAATGGGACGCGAGTCCGGATTCATTGCCGCCCACACCGCTTTAGCCCTCAATGATGTCAATTATGTGCTCATCCCGGAAGTACCATTTGACCTCAACGGCGAAAACGGACTGATGGCTAATCTGGAAAGAAGGCTCGAAAACCGCCATCATGCTGTGATCCTGATCGCCGAAGGTGCAGGTCAAAACCTGGTAGAAGCCTCACAGGCCACCGACGCTTCCGGCAACATAAAGCTCACCGATATCGGCACTTTCGTCAAGGAAAAAATCGCTGAATACTTCAAACCAAAACAAATGGAGATCAACCTGAGATATATCGACCCAAGCTACATGATCCGAAGCGCCCCAGCCAATGCCAACGACTCCATTTATTGTGCCAGGCTCGGAGCCAATGCCGTACATGCCGCCATGTCCGGAAAAACCGCTCTGCTCATCAGCCTTCTACACGATCATCTGGTACACGTTCCAATTCGCCTGGCGGTCTCAAGGAGAAACTGTATCGATCCAGAAGGAGAACTATGGCGCGACGTAACCGAAGCCACCGGCCAACCGCTACTGCTGTGCGAACGCAGAGCAAAACCACGCAATTAACCCAAAAAAAACCAATACGCCGTGAAACAATAGGGAACCTCTTTTAGAGGCTCCCCATAATCGAGTTCGCCAGGAACATGGCCATCAAGTCCGAACGACACTACTAACTTGTTACTCGAAATATGATGCCGGCGTCAAATATGTCTTCCTGTTTCGGCCATGAAATCACGCCAATCTTGTTCCAACTGCCCGATCTCGCCGAAATATTTTTCAAAATCCTCGATCCGCTGCCGGGGCGCATAAGGCTTATCCGGCTGGCTTATCCTCAGTGACAGATCATAAATATAATCGAACAGTTGTTCGTGCTGCTGGTTGACCAGCCAGTAGAACAAAGCCCAGGCCGCCGCGTATGCATCGCCGGCCCTGGGATCGCTGACCTCAAGTATTTCGTCATTGGTAATCAACTCTTCAAGCGTTATTGCCCGGTCCAAAGAACCCGCTGCGAGAAATTTCTTCAGTCGATCGCGATGAAGCATCCCCGGCTGCTCCCATCCGCTACGATCCGGCGCCTCAAAATATATAGCCAAACCTTCCACAAGCCACTTGGGATTGTGGTAATATCTGCTGTGAATACCACAGGTATAGGCCAACTGATGGGTCCCTTCATGTATGGTAACCGTTATGTTCTGGTTGAGGTAAAAATCGCCCAGCCGGGCAAATTCCCCAGCCAACACATTTTCCTGCCGCTTCAGTTCCACCAGAATCTGATCCCGGTCAAACTTTTTTTCCTTACCGTCGCTGTCGGTGACGACATACTGCACCGCCCGATCGTTGTTTCTTATGACCTCTTTGCGCATCTCCTCGATTTTTTGCTGTTGCCCCTGCAGCTTCTCTTTATTGTCTCGATAGCTGATGTTGTTTTCCGAGATGGAATCATAAAAATAGCTTCTTTGCGCCTGATTGGAATAAAAACCGGCCGAATGCATCATCTGCGGAAAAACCTCTCTGGCATAACGGCGATACTCTTGAGCCGAATCGAACAGAATCACCTCCAGCCGATCAGTAAGCGGAGCCGGCTCAAAATTGCGGTCTTCGAAGAAAACCATGAACGCATCGTACAACTTTTCCAGACGCTCGGCGCTGATTTCCGCAAACACATCCACACTATTGTAACAAATTCGATAATGTCGGCTGCGCAGAATCCCGAACCCATCGCCCATATCGTCCAGCATTTTTTGCGACGCTTCTTTGTTGTCGGGCAGATCCGCACGATATAGTCTATATTCACGTAGCAACCTGCGGGCTTTGGGATGGTTGTGATCGATCAGCAAAGCGGTCCGTAGCGCCAAAATGTATTCTTTCTCCAGACTATTTTCACGAGCCCATTGAGCCAGCTCCACGCACGCCTCGGCATCGCCTGCGGCATTCTTCAGACGCCCGCCGAATATATCTTCCGCCAGAGCCTTCTTTTCCACATGCTCCACATCTTCGCCGCCAACTTCTATTACACCGCCCCGAAATTCGATCTTTAATCTGTCACCCTGCTGCGTCACCCGCCCTTCGAGCCGACCACCGTTTTTCAGATGGACGACATCGGCCCATACAGACCCCACGCCACTGCCAATCATCAGGCCGACCGACAATAATAAATAAATCAATTTGTCTCTGACGGTTCTCTGATACATCACAAGGCACCAGGGGCCGCAACCATTTTAGTAAAGCAGTTACGAATAACTTAACGAATACCTTAACTAAAATTCATGTTACAGGACAGTACTACAAACGAGCTTCTTCTCTTTTGGACACCAGATACACTCCAACAGCTAGTAATATGATGCCTACTGCCTGCATGACCGTGATAAGCTCGTCTAACAACAAAAAACCGAACGCCGCTGCAAACATAGGCGTCGTCAACTCCACGGAGGAAGCTTGGGCGGCTTTTATCCGCTTAAGTCCTTCATAATAAAGTATATACCCGACACCGCCGGTAACGCCAAGTAATATCTGGTAAATGTTGGAGATCGCCAATGTCGATCGGGACAACATGTAGGCGGCAAAAACGACGGAGGCAACCAAAAAACGGTAAAAAACAAGTAATCCCACATCGATCTGTGTGAGATATTTTCTCACTAATATCGCGGTTGTTGCCCAGACCAGCGTTGCCAGCAATACCAGAAGATCGCCGAGGGTGCCTAATCTTGCCATGAACAGGTTTTCGATGTTTCTGGTGGTAACGAATAAGCCGGCAATTATCATAATGAGAATGCCAAGGTAATCGTATCTCGTTAGCTTGTCTTCTTTTAGAACGAAAAACCCGATCAGGACAATAAAAATCGGCTGCAAATGTGCTATCAATACGGCATTTAGGACAGGGATCCGCGTTAAGGAATAAAAGAATAATGCCTCTGCCAGTACGGTACCGGCCAGACCGATGTAAATGATTATTGACAAATGCTTTGTGCTTATTTTCAGGCTTGTTTTGGTAGTTCTGCGGACGTATAAGAATGCGATAAATACGATAACTATTGATCTTATGGTCAGCGTTTGAAGGTAGTCATCGCTTCGGTAAGCGCATTTGGCGATAATCGGCTCGATCGCCCATATTAAAGAGGCGCCCAGTATTGCCAAGACTCCTATCTTCTTTATTGTCATGGTGTTATCGTTCCTTTTACAGTCAGCTTGTCGGTTGCGGCAGTTCGCCTGATCCTAATAAGAAGATGTGCACGGGCAATATGAAAATAGTGGATAGTTGACGCAGCCGTCGGCAGGGCCGTTATGGCAACACGCCCGACAGGATTCGGACCTGTGACCTACGGATTAGAAATCCGTTGCTCTATCCA
>CAZICK010000063.1:0-22763 GCA_964537505.1 uncultured Pirellulales bacterium | reverse complement strand
TTGATGAGTTTTGATGTTAAGATAGGGAAGATTAACCACAGGGGCACAGAGACACAGAGAAGAAAACAGATTTGAGATTTCAGATTTCAGATTTGAGATTTGAGATTTTAGAAGGCGGAGGGCGGAGTTGGAGTGGGCGGTCCGGGGGCAGGGGAAGGGAAGAGGGCGGACCGGGAAGGAGGAGGAGGTGTGAAGGGTGCGAAAGGTGTGAAGAGTGTGAAAGGTGGGGAGGCGGGGAGGGAAAGAGGGGGGATGGGGAAATCGGGGGAAATAGGAGATAAAATAGGAGATTTTGATTGACAGTTTGGGCTGGCCGTGGTAGCTTTGGGTTATAGTTGAGACGGGCTGTGTTGGGATGGGAAGGACTGCAAGAAGAAGGCATGAGGCATGAGGCACGAGGCACTAGAAAATAAGAATAAAAAGATTAACCACAGACTAACACAGATTAACACGGATTTTGAGATAGTTTGTCTGGCGGAAAAGATATTAAAGGAAAAGCCGCAGAAGTTCACGTGCCTGGATACGGCATTTAAGAATAATGACCAGTTGAAGACAAATACGGCCCTGCAAATGGAAGCGGAAAAGATTGAGTTTAAGGTGATATGATGAATCACGGAGTTAATATGTGGATTTAAATGTGATGAAATAATACTCATGCAAAAAACCTTTACAACATATAACGGCAAGAGAATCTCTTTTGAGGTAATTATAGACGAAACGCTGCATACACTCCAGCTACCTGGAATAAATCCAAATAAAAAAGCATTATTCAGTCTTGCTAATGATTTCGAAAGCGGGATGTGGAGAAAAGACAAATTTTTTAGTTTCATTTGGGACAATATTAAAGAAACCGCACTTTCAGAAGATGAAAGAAAGGCTTTGATTGGAAAAGAACATTCTTCTTTAGCCAAATCGGCAAGCAATGTTGTATTCAGAGATAATGATGAAGATGATAAAGGCGGAGAAGTAGGTGAAATATTACTATATGGCATACTGAAGCATTATTATTCTGCTCTTCCGGTTGTGCCTAAAATATTTTACAAACAAAATACACAAGACTATGCGAAAGGCGCTGACAGTGTTCATATTGTGTTAGAACAGGACAATTCTTTTTCTATATGGCTTGGTGAAGCAAAATTTTATAATACATTAGATAATGCTCGATTTGATAAGATATTAAAATCTGTTGAAACAATGCTGGATAACGCCAAGCTCAAAAAAGAGTTTAACATTGTAACATCAATTAAAGATTTAGAAGATTTAATTCCAAACAAGAACATTTTTGAAGATATTAAAAGCGCCTTAGCGGATGGGGTCTCATTAGATGTAATCAAAGCCAAACTGCATATCCCTATCTTATTACTTCACGAGTGCAAGGTTACTGCAAGCCACAGCGGAAGCATGCAAGCATACAAAGATAATATCCAACAGAAGCATCTCGCACTCGCTAAAAAATTTATAGAAAAGCAAGAATCCAAACTGAATGGCATTTTTGGTTATAACGATATCTGCTTTCATTTGATTCTGTTTCCTGTTCCAAACAAAAATGAAATCGTGAAAATCTTCAGGAAACAATTAAACGCTTTCAGAGAAAACTAAAATGGAAGAAGTATTTAGCAAATGCAAAGAGATTAGCCTTTATATTAACTCTAATCAAGAGAACTGTGCGCGTAATGAGCTTATCAAATTGCTCGATCAGTTGGAGAGAAGCAAAATAGAATACACACCAATAGTGAACCACTTAATCAGACAGGTCGGTCTCTTTCCTTATTTGAAAGTGGATCATTCTATTTGGCAGGATCGGTTGATATACGAATTATTTAAAGTTGACATAGGCACAGACAAACCTGTTACATTGCATAGGGACCAATCGGTTCTATTGAAGAGACTTTTAAATGGAGAAAATATTGCAGTTAGTGCTCCTACCAGTTTTGGTAAAAGCTTTGTTATAGATGCTTTTATTTCGATAAAAAAACCTAAGAACGTTGTACTAATTGTCCCCACTATTGCGCTAACTGATGAAACCAGAAGACGATTATACACAAAATTTGCTGACACTTACAAAATTATTACCACGACAGAAGTCATATTGGCTGATAAGAATATTCTAATATTTCCTCAAGAACGTGCAATAAATTACGTGAACCAAATCGACAATATTGATATTCTTATAATCGACGAATTTTATAAGGCAAGTTCTGATTTTGATAAAGAACGATCGCCAGCATTGATTAGAGCTATTTTACAATTGGAAAAAAAAGCGAAACAAAGATATTTTCTGGCGCCGAATATATCAGATTTGCCTGAGAATCCTTTTACTAAAGGCATGGAGTTTGTTCGGCTTGACTGCAATACAGTCTTTTTAGAAAAGTATAATTGGTTCAAGAAAATTAAAAGGGATGAAGGCCTTAAAGGCCGCAAGCTCTTGGAAGTTTTAAATCAAAAAAAGGCAAAGACCTTGATCTATGCTGGGACCTACTCGGAAATAGATAAAGTATCGAAACTTTTGATTTCCAATTTACCCGACACGGGAACAGAACTCCTGAACAACTTTGCAAACTGGCTATGTGTAAATTATGGCACAGATTACGAACTAATTAAATTAGTTCAGAAAGGAACGGGGGTACATAACGGATCGCTTCATCGTTCCCTAAGCCAAATACAGATCAAATTGTTTGAAGAAAGTACCGGTCTTAACAATATTATTTCAACTTCTTCCATCATCGAAGGCGTAAATACTTCCGCTGAAAATATTGTTATCTGGAAAAACAAAAACGGCAGGTCGCCCTTAAACGATTTTACATATAAGAATGTAATTGGCAGAGGGGGCCGAATGTTTAAACATTTCGTGGGTAAAGCTTACATCTTGGAGGAGCCGCCACAAAATGAACACATACAGTTAAATATTGAATTTCCGGAGGGGCTATTGGCTAATGTTGACGAAGAGGTATTAAGAAAAGAGCTTACTAAAGAACAGCTTGCAAAAATAATATTAGATAAAGAAGAGATGTACGATTTATTGGGTAAAGACGTATATGATAGGCTCCTTAACGAAAACTCTTTCCAATCAAGTAAATTAGACCTTATAAAAAATATAGCCACTGATATGCGAGGCAATCCACAAAAATGGAATGGATTGGGATACTTAAATTCCGATTCGGTTAATAAATGGGATAGCCTTTTATATAATATGATAAACTTACAGCCTAGTGCGTGGGAAATCAAATGGGGCACATATGTAAATTTCATAAAAGTCTTATCTCGGAATTGGGAAAGGACAATCCCTGAGTTGATAGAACAACTAAACGATACAGAGATGACCGTTGATATGTTTTTTAAACTAGAAAGAAACACCGCATTTAAATTTGCCGCATTAGCAAACGACGTTAATGTTTTACAGAAAGAGATACTTAAAAATAAAAGCATGGATATTTCGCCGTTTATCTCAAGAGTGTCCCACGCATTTTTGCCCCCTGTGGTCTATCAGCTAGAAGAATATGGATTACCTAGAATGATATCTAAGAAAATAGACAAGACTGGTTTGATTGATTTTAAGGATTCCGACCTGACCATTCATAAATCCATCGAATTATTCACTCGGATTGGAAAAGAGGCATTAATAAAAGAGACCGCTTCACTTGATGAATTTGACACTTATATTATAGATTATTTTTATGAGGGTATTACTGTAAATGCCCTTTCAATTTGACCCGACCCATCCTTCGTTGAAACTACGGAGGGCAGGGGGATTTTATGGCGGAAAAGAACACGAAAAGTTAGAAAGGTTAAAAAAGGTGTGAAGGGTGGGAAAGGTTGCAAGTGTGAAAGGTTCACATGCTTAGATGCCGCCTTTAAGAATAACGACCAGTTAAAGACAAACACGGCGCTGCAGATGGAATCGGCGAAGATAGAGTTTAAGGTGATATAAGGAGTATGTACAAATGCAATTAGATGAGAATCGAAAATTCGAAGCCTTAAAATTGAGATTTCAAGATCAAGCGGAATTGTTATATCGACTGACCATGATCGACCTTCGTCTTTTTATTGGTTACTTGACAATGCAAATGCTCGCGGGTTCGTGGTTTATTGCAAACATCGATAAAGTGAACTCTTTTATTGCAAAACTTGGTTTGATTTTGATTGATATTTCATTAGCTGTTGTGGCTCTAATACTTTTACATAGACAAAAATTAAGGCGAAAGGAAGTCGTAAATACAATAAGGAATTGCAATGAAGCTTTGGGATACCAAGACGAAGGTATGTATATAGAAGGGAAATGCATTGATGATCCGGAGATGAAAATCCGAATGTGGTTTTCATTGTATGCCATAGGGATTATTGCTTCATTATTGGGTTTTATAATTATCATATTAGCAAATTCGATTACAGTTATGCTACAAATAACCATTAAATAGTTATATTCATATGAGACTTCAATTTGACGCTAATCAGGAATACCAGTTAGAC
This sequence comes from uncultured Pirellulales bacterium, assembly GCA_964537505.1. GTDB lineage: Bacteria > Planctomycetota > Phycisphaerae > Sedimentisphaerales > SM23-30 > DAINBT01. Next base: position 18,296 of record CAZICK010000063.1, on the reverse strand, counting down.
ACGATCAACACGGCGCGGTTAAAATATGTCCGAGTCCTTTATGAAATGATAGCACATGAGCCAATATATATTAAAGGAGAATTATTTCTATGAGTGATGTATGGCCCATTATTGTAACAGTGATAAGTGCCGGATGGATACTGATGACCTTTATTCGAGATCGCAGATCACAATCAGTCACGCATACAAACGAAATAATGAAACTTTTGTTGGAGAATGATAGAACCCACATAGAATATCCTGAGATTCAAATGTATCTTTCCCAGAACTCCAAACAAGATGTTGAGTATTTCCGTAACGAAACAGTTCTAAAGGATCATCTTTTCTACCAAGCAAAAACGGCTGTCTATAAACAGATCGACATGTTTGATGAAATACTTTGCACATCGCATGATACCAACTGGATATATTCTTTTTTAAGGCCGCCTCTAATAGAAGAAGAGGATTGGAAGGCATATATGATAGAGAAATTTCGCCACCCGCTTTATCAATCAATACTAAAACATGAAAAACATATATTTGGCGAATCACTACGCGATTTTTGGAAAAAAAATAAAAAAGAGATATTATCTCGTCCTGTTGATCCATTTATTTGGTGACAGAAATAAAATTTTAGACAATCGGAATACTCTGGGTATTTGGTTAGAAATTTCCGTAAACACGATTTTTGATGCCTTGCTGAGATAAGAATAAGCAACAGCCATTAATAAATGTATAAACCCGCGTTAATCCGGGGGGAAAATTGCTCTATAGCTTTTCGTGCATTCGTGGTGAGAGATATTAAATGAAATTACAATTTGGCGACAATCAGTAATTTTAAGGAATGTTGAGTTTTTCCAGGATGCGTGTTACTATGCGTCTAAAAAGGAACATATATGACAGCTATCATAGAACAAAACAAAGACAGTTTGATTGAATTGTGCAGGAAATACCATGTTTCCGTGCTCGAAGTGTTTGGCTCAGCGGTAACGGATGATTTTAATGAAACGACGAGCGATATCGATTTTCTGGTCGAGTTTGACAGCAGCGTCAGGCAAAACAGGTTTGACAATTTTTTTTCACTGCTTGAGGAACTGCGACGTCTTTTTAAGCGTCCGGTTGATCTTGTCGAGCTGGGGGGGTTGAGAAATCCTTATTTTACTGAATCTATTAATCAGACAAGGATGAAGATATATGCCGCTTCGTAATCCCCAAAAATATCTCTATGATATTATAAATTGCTGTGAGTTTGTGCTTGAACTTACAAAAAATAAAACCGTTGATGATTATAAAAATGACAGAGTTTTGCGATCTGCCCTCGAACGGTAACTACAGATTATCGGTGAGGCCATGCTGCAACTCGACAATGTCAGCCACGAAACGGTAGAAAAAATTTCGCAGCACCGGGGTATTATAGGATTCAGACACGTGCTTGTTCACGGTTACGACAGTCTTGATCCTTATACGGTCTGGAATGTGGTAGAAACAAAAATAGATGTGCTTCTGCAGCAGGCAAGAGAACTTCTTAAAAATCATGAAACTTCAATTTGACGCCAATCAGTTTGGCGATATCTCTTCGATCCGCTGGTCACAGTGCCTGCGTAATTCGATCAGTTGTTGGCGGTACTCCTGGCGATCGGCCAAATTGATTGTCTCCATCGGATCATCGGCAAGATCGTACAACTCCTCAAAGTCCGGATGTTTCGGATAGCGAATATATTTCCAGCGATCCGTGCGGATTCCTTCAGTTTGTGGAATGTCCGGATTATCCCACAGATGTTCGCAAAATACTTCATCGCGCCAGTCGATCTTTTTCCCGTTCAATAGCGGTACGAAACTCTGCCCCTGCATGATTTCGGGAACATCCACTTGGGCCATTTCGAGAATCGTCGGGGCAATATCCACATTCATTACCATCTGGTTGAGCACCCTGCCCTGCCCCGGGGATTTTTTGCGAGGATCGTACACAATCAGCGGAACACGAATCGAAACATCATGCATCGTCCATTTTCCGGCATAGCCTCTCTCACCCAGAAAGTAACCATTGTCCCCCATCAGGATAATAATGGTATCCTGATCTAATTTCAGATTTTTCAGTTCCTGCATAAGCCTGCCGATCACCATATCCACGCCACTAATCATGCGATAATAGCCCTTGACCATCTCCTGATACTTTTCGGGCGTATCGAAACGCCAATACCAGCGTGTACGGTTCAACGTTTTTTTCAGAAAGTCCGGAAGCCCTTCGAAGAAAGCCGGATCGGCTGTTTGAGGTATGGGAATCTTCACATCCCTGTAAAGGTTGTCGCAGGTCTGGGGCCAGAAATACTGCTTGGGATTACCGTCATCAGCATGCGGCGCCCAAAAACTCAGAGAAAGGCAAAACGGTTTGCCTGGGTCACAACTGCGCAAAAACTCGATCGCTCGATCCCCGTTGATATCCGTCAGGTGCCGCCTCTGGCCGTCGATTTGCTTGAAATATGGCAATGAACTCGGTTTGAAAAAATCAAACATTTCTTCTGTCTCGCCTTTTTCGACGCTCACACCGAACTTGCCGACAAATCCGGTTCGATAGCCCGCGTGCCGCAAAAGACGCGGATAACTTGTCTCCACATAGGCCCCAGCCAGAGGTGGCTTGGTGAATGTATAGTCGTGCTTTCGTTCGTACAGCCCCGTTAAAATACTGGCGCGACTGGCAGCGCAGATCGGAGTGGACACAAAAGCACGTTCAAAACGCACACCGTTGTGCGCCAGGTTATCCATGTTCGGCGTATGGATAATGGAGTTGCCCCCACAACCGAGCGTATCCCATCGCTGATCATCGGTAAGCAGAAAAATAATATTAGGTCTTCTACCAACACTATCCCTGCCAAGCATCTTTACACATGACGGACAAGTACCGGCAAGCCAGGCGCCGGCAACCAATCCTGCCCGTGATAGAAAGATCCTGCGGTCGGTTGTTGCGACGTTATTTGTAGCCATCTGTTGCTCCATTGTGTTTAGCTTTTCCATGTTTAGTTGTCCCATTTCAGAACGGCGCCGGTATCGGCTGAGCTTGCCATACTCGCGTACTTGCCCAGGGCGCCATAGTTAATTTTCGGTTTGGGTTTTTCCCATTTCTTGTAACGCTGTACTAATTCCTTATCGGACAACTTGACGCTGATCGAGTTGCCGGGAATATCAATTTCGATAACATCGCCGTCTTTCAACAACCCAATCGGGCCACCTGCTGCCGCTTCCGGACTGATATGACCGACACATGCCCCGCGTGTACCGCCGCTGAACCGGCCATCGGTTATCAGTGCAACGCTCTCGCCCAGACCGGCGCCCATAATATAGCTGGTCGGACTGAGCATCTCCTGCATCCCCGGTCCGCCGCGCGGTCCCTCATAGCGGATAACAACCACATCACCCGCCTTGACCTTGCCTGCCAGGATACCTTCGCATGCATCCTCTTGTGAGTCAAAAATGACCGCCGGTCCACTGTGTTTCAACATTGATTTGCTCACCCCGGCACTTTTGACCACGCCGCCGTCAGGAGCGAGATTACCTTTGAGAATCGCCAAACCCCCCTTCTGTGAATATGCATTGTCAAGTGTGCGAATGCACTGGGAATCTTCAATCTTCGCACCAGCGATATTTTCGCCCAGCGTCTTACCCGTTACGGTCAGACAATCCGTATTAATCAAACCATCGATTCTGGATATCTCTTTTAATATGGCACTGATCCCGCCAGCCTTGTCCACATCCTCAACGTGATAATGACTCGACGGAGCCACCTTACAGATATTGGGACATTTCTGGGCGATAGAGTTGATTCGATCAAGACCGTAATCAATATCCGCCTCGTTGGCTATCGCCAACGAGTGCAGCACCGTATTAGTCGAGCCGCCCATCGCCACGTCCAGGGCCAGGGCGTTATCCAGCGATTTAAGCGTAACGATATCACTCGGTTTGATATCCTTTTCAATCAACCTTAGAATTCCTTTGCCTGCCTGGCGATACAACTCCTGGCGACGCGGATCAACTGCAGGAATCGTACCGTTACCCGGCAGAGCCAATCCGATCGCCTCACAAAGACAGTTCATACTGTTAGCCGTAAACATACCCGAGCAGCTTCCGCAACCCGGACAACCATAATCTTCCAGTTCCCTGAGCTGCTCGTCGCTAATCTTCTTGTTGCTGTAAGCGGCTACGCCTTCGAAGATGCTGATCAAATCGACCACTTTCCCCGATGGCGTCTTACCGGCCAGCATCGGACCGCCGGAAACAAAAATCGTCGGTATGTCAACCCGCATCGCAGCCATTATCATACCCGGCACAATCTTGTCACAATTGGGAATACAAACAAGCCCGTCAAAACAATGCGCCCGCAACATGCACTCCACCGAATCGGCAATGACCTCACGACTGGCCAGGGAATACTTCATACCAGTGTGCCCCATGGCAACACCGTCGCAAATCCCTATGGTATTAAACACAAACGGCACTCCGCCGGCCTGCCGGACCGCCTGCTTGACAATCTCGCCAACCTTATCAAGATGAACGTGACCGGGAATAATATCGACGTAACTGTTTGCTATAGCCACAAACGGCTTGGCCATGTCCTCATCTTTAATTCCACATGCTTTTAATAGACCGCGATGCGGCGCCCGTTCGAATCCCTTCTTGACAATATCCGATTTCATAACCAACTCCTATAACAATAATAGACAACAACTACATTTGCCACAATTATACCCCAAAACCTCACCCCTGCCACGGAAAATTTGAAGCTACAAACAAATAATATCAACGGTCTTGTGTTGAGTTGATCGCCCCGGCCGGAATTGCGTCAAGTACAAATTGCCGCTGAACCTTGCGACTAACCAGTCATAAACGCCAGGCGGCATTCTTTCCTTGCCTGTTCGTATTGGTTCGGCAAATGTTTTTTGACCAGTGCCGCCATTTCCTGATCGGAAATCGAGGTGATGCGTTTTTCGACGTCGTACTGGTCGATCACCCAGCGCATAATCTTTACCATTTTAGTTTTCTTAAGCCTGTCGCCTTCGCCCAGCCCCAGATAATTATTGACCCATAAATACACGCCGTCCGAGCCTGACTTGTCGGTCAGCGAAACCATCGGCGGCCGATTCAACAGAGCGGTAGTGTCGAATATGTTGTATATCCGTTCATCCGTAGCCAAACCGCCGGCATGGATACCGGCACGTGTTTTCGTAAAATCGTCACCGACAAAAGGAGCGTGAGCCGGAATATGGGTTCCCATGTCCCGATAGTACCGTACTATTTCGCTGATAACACTGGTATCGATTCCACACATGTTTTGTTTGAGACCGATGTATTCGAAAATCGCTCCTTCAAGAGGAGGATTGCCCGTTCGTTCACCTATACCCAAAAGCGTAGTGTTAAGTGCGTCGCAACCATAAAGCCAAGCGGTCGTCGCGTTGGCAAACACCTTATGAAAATCATTGTGTCCATGCCATTCGAGCCGATTCGATGGAACGCCGGCCTGATGACGCATAGCCAGAACTAATTTCGGTACGCTACGAGGCATTGACACTCCCGGATACGATATGCCGAACCCCATGGTATCACAAAGTCGGATTTTTACCTTCAGAGACTCATCGACTTCTTCGGAAATACGCATCAACTCATGCACGAAAGGAATCACAAACCCATCTAAATCGGCACGCGTGACGTCCTCAAGATCACATTTGGGACGTATTCCCATGGATAAGGACTCCTTAATCACGCCGATATATTTATCAAAGGCCTTGCGGCGATCCATCTTGAGCTTGGTAAAGATGTGATAGTCACTGCACGAGGTCAGCATTGCGGTTTCCTTTAACCCCATTGATGCGGCCAAATGAATATCCTCAGGCTCAGCACGAATCCAACCGATGATTTCCGGGAAACGATGGCCCAGTTCCATACACTTTTCCACAGCCTGACGGTCTCGGTAGCTGTACAGAAAAAACTCCGTCTGCCTGATCACCCCATTAGGACCGCTCAGACGCGAAAGAAAATCATATAATTTGACAATCTGCTCGGTTGTGTATGGGGGCCGGGCTTGCTGGCCGTCACGAAAGGTGCTGTCAGTTATGAAGATGTCCCTGGTCTTCAAATCCTCAGGATTAATAGTATATGCCTGGCCGTTTATCTGCTCGGTGATCGGTCCGTCAAAAACAATGTATGGCGGCATCACATGCGGGAAGATATCGTAAACCATATTAGGTTCAGTAACTTCTTTCAGTAACGTTTTCTTCATAGTTCCTTTCCAATTATGCTCATAACGATTGAGTTTTCTCGTTTAAATTATGGACCCCTCAGTTTAACATGATTGGTTGATCAAATCAAGCATTTCACCCCCTCCAATTGCTTTTTCCTAACTCCTTTAACACAAAGATGTTATATCGAGCAGGCCTGCTTGGCCGTCTTAAGGAAACATCTAGAAAACCTACAGTTTCCTCAGAACCACAATCGCCGTATCATCGAATCGCTTGGTCAAACCGGTGAACTTACGCATCAGCCAGAGGATATTCTTGGCCGCCTGCTCGGCCGGCATATCCGTCGAGGCCAGCGCCGCTTCGACAATCCGTTTTCGCCCGAAAGATTCCCGCTGAAAATTAACCGCGTCAGCCAGACCATCGGTGTACATAACCAGCATATCATCCTTTTCCAAAACTATATGCTGAGCCTTAAATTGGTTTTGGCTGGAGATCCCCAGTACCATCCCACCTTCACTGAGGTCTGTTACCTGCTGTTTACATATCAACACAGGCGGTTCGTGTCCGCAGTTGCAATAGGCAAACTTACCATTGTTCACATTCAGGCTGCCGCAGAACAGTGTAGCAAACTCGCCCAGCTTGACATCACGACAAAACATACGATTGACACGCCCTGCCAAATCTCCAACACAGTCGATTTGTTCCGCGTAAGCCCGCAGGCTCGACCGTAGCGACGCCATCGCCAGCGACGCCGCCACGCCTTTGCCCATAACATCACCGATAACCAGCACAAGCCTGTCATCAGGCAACACAATAAAATCATAAAAGTCTCCCCCCACTTCATAGCATGGCACATACAGTCCCGCCATGTCCACTCCAGGCACATTCGGCGTCTTCCCAGGTATCAAATGCCGCTGTACCTCCCCTGCCAGACGCAGTTGTCTCGCCATTCGTTCGCCTTCCAGCGCCTCCCTGTACAATCGCGCATTGACGATCGCCGCGGCCGACTGTGCCGCCACTGTCTGCGCCAGTGAAATATCTGACTGCGAAAACCGCCGTGGTCGCTTACTGTACAACCGCAATATGCCTATACCCTTATCTCTATACATCAGACCGATGCTCAGACTGCCCACCACCCCTTCCCGCACTATCTCCTCATGATATTTCGTGAAGTGACTATGGCTTGTCATATCCTCCACAATAATCGGCTCCCCATGCAGAGCCCTCTGATTGAGTTCGCTTTCCCCGGCGGTCACAGGCCCTTTATTTTTGTACGCCTCGCTGAGTCCATAGGTCGCCTTGAGGATCAATTGACCCGTTTCCTCATCCAGCAGACGCAGGCCCGCCGCATCCAGCCCCAGCGCCTCGGCCACCGTCTTGACCACTATCTCCAGCACCTGCTGCAACTCCATCGGGCCGGTCAGCAGCCTGGTCGTCTCATACACACTGCTAAGCCCCTGATTGAGCCGGCGTACTTTCCCGTCTAATTGGCCCACATCCGACCTGCCTGTTGAATTTTTATCCGACTTTTCCATAAAAGCCAAGGTTCCCATATATTTCTGTCGTTCCCTATACAACCGGGTAAGCTACTATTTATCATATTCGAAGTCAACCTTATAATTGACAGCCCATCCTGGAAAGAGTATGATTAGTGCTGTTGTTTGGGCAGATTATATTTCAGCCATATTAACATGAAGGAATAATAGAATGACAGACACAAACAAAAGCTGGCAAAGCCGCCTCAATCAGGAGCAAAACGGGTTAGCGATCGATTTCGTCGAGTCGATCAGCCTGGACCGGCGACTTTACAAATACGATATCGCCGGCAGTATCGCCCACGCTCAGATGCTTCAGGAGCGGCACCTGATCACCCGCGATGAGTTCAGACAGATCAAACAGGCCTTAACGGAGATCGCCGAGGCCATCGACGCCGGCCGATTCCGTTTTGACAAAAAGTACGAAGATATTCACATGGTCATCGAGGCCGCCCTGATCGAAAAGATCGGCGACGTCGGCAAAAAACTGCACACCGGCCGTAGCCGCAACGACCAGGTCGCCCTCGATATGCGTCTGTGGATGCGCGATCGTATCGCCATTGTCGCAGGGCTGATTAGGGATTTGCAAAAGGCCCTGACAAAACAGGCCGCTACTAAACAGGGCCAAATCATAATACCCGGTTATACCCATCTGCAGCGGGCTCAGCCGGTATTGGTCGGCAGCTACCTGCTGGCCTATGCCGAGCAACTGCAGCGCGACTACCAGCGTCTCGACAACTGCCTGGCTCGCGTTAACGTATGCCCATTGGGCAGTGGCGCGATCGCAGGCAGTTCCTTGCCTCTGGACCGTCACCGCGTTGCTGAAATACTGGGATTCACCGCCGTCACTCGCAACAGCATCGACAGCATCAGCGACCGTGACTACTGCGTGGAGTTCGTTTATGCCTGTGCCATGATCGCTATGCACCTGTCACGGCTGGCGGAAGACTGGATCATTTACGCCAGCCATGAGTTCTCCTTTATTACCATCGACGATGCCTACTGTACCGGCAGCAGTATGATGCCGCAAAAGCGAAACCCAGACATGCTGGAGTTGATTCGCGGCAAGACCGGTCAGCTTTATGGCAACCTGACCGCCTTGCTGACCATGCTCAAAGCCCAGCCGCTGGCCTACAATCGCGACATGCAGGAGGACAAAAAACAATTATTCGACGCCGCCGACACCACTGAAGCCTGCCTGGCTATGGCTGGAGCTATTGTCAGCCACACCATGTTCAACGCGGACCGTATCGCCTGCAACCTTGAGGCCGGCTTCCTCGACGCCACCGCCCTGGCTGAATACCTCGTCAAAAAAGACGTCCCATTCCGCCAGGCCCATCAGATCGTTGGCACACTCGTGAGCCAATGCGAAACACAAAACAGCACACTTGCAGGGTTGCCGCTGGACCAACTGCAAAAAGCATGTGACAAAATCGAACAGGACGTTTACAACAGTCTGACCACTGCCAACGTCGTAAACAACTACGCTACATCAGGCTCCGCCGGCCTGCAACAACTGCAGGAGCAATTGGATTTCTGGAAAACCGAACTTTAGAGGTTCCCTTAAACAATAATCACAACACAAACATGAACGAACATAAATCAGAATTCGAACTAATCGACTGGATACGTCGCCACCGTCGGCCGCCAGACCAAAGCAATGTAATCACCGACATCGGCGACGATATGGCCGTAGTACAAATCGGCGACGAAAAACTGCTTATCACCACCGACATACTGCTGGACGGCGTTCATTTCGAACTATCGCAGGTATCACCGGTTCAGGTCGGATACAAGGCCATGGCCTGCAGCCTAAGCGACTGTGCCGCCATGGCGGCCCTGCCTTTCGTTGCCGTTGTGGCCGTAGCCCTGCCACAGGATATGACCATGGACCAGGCCCGACAGTTGTACGACGGCCTGCAGCGCCCAGCCGTCAAATACAACTGCCCTATCGTCGGCGGCGACACCACCAGTTGGAACAAACCGCTCGCTGTCAATGTGACCATGCTCGCCAAACCCGGTCCAAAACCGCCGATCCTCAGATCGGGCGCTCAGGCGGGTGATGTGATAATGGTCACCGGCCGACTGGGCGGCTCACTGCACGGCAAACACCTGCAATTCACACCTCGCGTTAACGAAGCTCAAACACTGACCCAAATGGCCGAGCTGCACGCCATGATCGATATCAGCGACGGACTGAGCAGCGACCTGCGACACATTTGCCGCCAAAGCAACGTCAACGCCATAATCGACGCTGACGCCATCCCGCTTAGCGATGCGGCGAAAAACTGTTCCGACCCCCTCACCGCCGCCCTGACCGATGGCGAAGATTTCGAACTGCTGTTTTGCCTCAGCCCGGACGATGCCGCCGATTTGTTACGTACCTGGCCCGGACACTCAAACTTGGAGCTAAGCCAAATAGGACAAATAACCTCATTGGATCACGAACATCGAATTATGCTGCGCCGGCCCGACGGAACAACCGAACCGCTGACAGCTAAAGGATGGGAACATTTTTGTGACTGACAGTAAATTCAAAATAATAAGCAAAAGCGTCGATCAAACCATCGAACTGGGCCGCGTTTTGGGTCAGTCGCTCATCGGCGGAGAGATCATCGCCCTGACAGGCACGCTTGGAACTGGCAAGACTCACTTTATCAAAGGGCTTGCCCTGGGGTTGGACATAGAAGACGCCACCGCAATCACCAGCCCCACCTTCACCTTAATAAACGAATGCCAGGGACGTTTGCCACTGTACCACATTGACGCCTATCGACTGGAAAACGCCGAGCAGTTGGAAATGTTGGGTTTTGACGAACTGTCCGCCGACTACGCCGTGACCGTGGTCGAATGGGCCGACAGAGTCTGGCCGCTGGTGGGCGCATATCGGCCGATACGCATCAACCTCGAACACCGCGGCGAAACCACCCGCGACATACAAATGGAAAACCTGCCGGATCACGTACACAAAAAGCTATTGTCTTTCTATCCCGCATTTCCCACGTAAACCATGGCAATGGAACTGGATTTTGACAGGATAGGGCTTGTGAATGCAGTTTAAGACAGTTTTGCTGTTATGATTTGGAGAACCTTGATAGTCAAAATGAATTTGGTAGAATTATTAGAATTAAAGGTCCGCGGTACATTTAATTCTCTCAAACGTTGGCGAAAGGCATAGAATCATGAATCCGAAACCACGACAATCAGCAGGTATGTTAACGCTCGTCACCATTTTATCCGTCTTTACGTTGCCTTCTGCGGCAGAGGATATTCAGAAGGTAGAGGCTAACTGCTTGGCGGAAATCGTATGCGATTCCGAGAAGACCTACCAGAACCCATTTATTGAGGTGGAACTTGACGCGGTCATCGCCCAGCCAGATGGAGCGCAACTGCGGGTGCCGATGTTCTGGGCCGGCTCCAATCGGTGGTGTTTGCGTTATGCTTCGAACACTGTCGGCCTGCACACTTTCCGTACCCAGTGCTCGGATAGCACGAACACAAAGCTCCACGGTGTGGAAGGAAAGATTGAGGTTGCTCCCTACAAGGGCCAGAACCATTTATACCGTCATGGTCCGATCCGCGTGAGCGGGAATCAGCGTTACTTTGAGCATGCCGATGGTACGGCGTTCTTCTGGCTGGGAGATACGTGGTGGAAATGTCTGTGCAAACGCATGACCTGGGAGGGCTTTCAGGAACTAACCGCCGACCGCAAGGCCAAGGGCTTCAGTGTCGTGCAGATTGTCTGCGGCGTGTATCCCGACGAAGGCCTGTTCGAACCGCGATGGGAGAACGAAGGCGGAAAACCTTATGAGACGAAGGATTTCAGCGTGGTCAATCCGGAGTATTTTAAATACTCGGACCGGCGCATCAAGCACCTGGCCGACGCGGGCATTGTTCCGGCGATCGTCGGCAGTTGGGGGCGGCCCGATTGCAACGGCATGCGGGTCGGTATCGACGGCCTCAAGCGGCATTGGCGGAACCTGATTGCACGGTATGGCGCCTATCCCACGATCTGGATCATCGGAGGCGAATCGGCAGGCCCCCAGTGGACCGAGGTGGCGAGGTATGTTCGGCAAATCGACCCGTATCACCATCCGGCGACGATGCACCCCGGCGAGTCAGGCCGAGATTCCGTGACCGACGAGACTGTTATTGATTTCGACATGCTTCAGACCGGACATGGGGATTGGGACAAGGCTCGCGGCGCCATTTCGAAACTCCAGGCGGCCTACGGCCGCACGCCGCCCATGCCCGCCATGATCGGGGAGTATTCTTATGAAGGCCACATGCAGACGGGGTTTCAAGATCAGCAGCGCTATGTGTTTTGGGGGTCGATGCTCAGCGGTTCGGCCGGCCTGACCTATGGTGCTGCCGGAATCTGGCACGCCAGCGTGGAAGGTGATCCAGGCATCCAAAATGTTTACGACTGGACGACCTGGAAGCAAGGGATGAATTATCCCGGTTCGACGCAGTTGGGAATCGGCAAGAAACTGCTCGAACAATATCCCTGGTCACGCTTCGAGCCGCACCCGGAATGGGCGCCGGGCTGCTTTGCTGCCGGCATTCCCGGCGGGACGCGCATCATCTACCTCCCGAAAAAGGGTATCTACGATTGGAGCGGATTTACCGTGAACAACCTCGTGCCAGGAGTGCCTTATAACACATTCTTTTTCGACCCGGCCACCGGGCGACGCTTTGACCTGGGTATCGTGACCACCACGTCCGGTTCATGGAATACACCCAATGTGCCTTCACCCCAGGATTGGGTCCTGGTCATGCAGGTGCAGAACCTCGGCGCGCCGGTGATCCTTTCCGGTGCCAAGGCCGGTCAGGCCTACTCCGGCCGCTTGCTGCAGGAGATCGCTGCATTTGCCAACCGGACGGGCCCTGGCTGGCTGACGATTCATCCGGACGGCCGTGTCTCGGGCACGCCAGGAGAAAGTGATGCCGGTGGCAAGGTGTTGTTGTTCCCCAAGACCAACGAACTCAAGCACAGCGTGGGTGGCGCGTTTGCAACCGACTTCTGGTGCTGGCCGATGTTCGCGAAAGCCGCGATCGAGGAAAAAATAGAACCCGCGCCGGGCTCACAAGGCTTCCTCTGTGACCCGAAGCACCCCGCGCTGGCGGAGTTTCCCACCGAGTTCCACAGCAACTCGGCAGTGGTGGCAGATCGTCAAAAACTCGCGGCCCATCATCCTCGACGAAACCCCGGCGGATTACCGCCCGATCATCCATGTCATCGACAACTTCGCACGCAATCACAAGCTGGGACTGCTGTTCGAAACCAAAATCGGTAAAGGCAAGTTGCTGGTGTGCAGCGGCGCACTGCTCGAGCAGCCTGATCGCCCCGAGTCACGACAACTTCTGCACAGCCTGTTGCGCTACATGGATTCTCCGTCCTTCGCGCCCAAGGCGGAACTGGATGCAGGGCTGCTGAAGAAACTGCTGCCGGGCGAAACACAAGGAAACCCATGAAGATGTTTTTCATACCCACCCCAACACAACCACAACACCAACGTGCGACCAACACATACACCCTTGGTTCGCAGAGAAAAAAGGATCCGATGACACGACTTCTATCATTCCTAGTGGTCGCATCGTTCTTCAACCTTGGCATTGCCTCTTCCGCTCCCGGCGCGATCGCGGGATCTGCAACTTTTGCTGCTGCGGATTTGCTCTCCGCGCAAAATGTCGCTTGGGATAGTCCCGGCGGGGAAATGGCCTCCATGCCCGTTGGCAACGGCGATGTGGCCGGCAATGTCTGGGTGGAAGCCAACGGCGACGTGGTGTTTTACATCGCCAAGAGCGATGCCTGGAACGAGCAGGACCGGCTCCTCAAAGTCGGCCGGGTGCGGGTGTCGTTTGAACCGGCGCTCGACACGGCGAACTTCAAGCAGACGCTGGATTTGCAGCGGGGCGAAGTGGTGATTACCGCCGGTACGGGTGCAGGCTCCGCGACGGTGCGCGTGTGGGCGGATGCGAACCATCCGGTCATGCGTATCGCCTGCGAGAGCACGACGCCGCGCGCCTGCGCGGCCAAGGTGGAACTCTGGCGCAAAGAGAATCAGCCACATCGCGAGACGAAAGAGCATTCCGAGGGCGGTCTGAATGAATGCGGACAGTCGTTCACGGACTTGGCCGACACGGTGATGTCACCTGCGGCAAACCGCATTGGCTGGTTTCACCGCAATACCGAGAGCATCTACGACGTCACGCTCAAAACCCAGCACCTTGGCCCGCTGGTGGAGCAGTTTCCCGATCCGTTGCTCAACCGCACCTTTGGCACGCTGGGTTTCGGCTCCGGCATGACCGCCGCAGGCTCGCTGGAGTTGAAGTCCACGGCACCAGCCACCGGTCGCACGCTGGACTTCGTGGTGCTCACGGCGCAAACGCCCTCCGCTGAAGTGTGGCGGGAAAAGGCGCAGGCGCTGGCCGATGGCGTTGCCGCGCTCGACGCCGCCAAGGCCCGGGCGGGGCATGAGGTCTGGTGGGAATCGTTCTGGAATCGAAGTTACGTGTACGTCTCCGGCAACCGACAGGCGGAGGCGGTGACCCGTGGTTACACGCTCCAACGCTTCATGATTGCGGCCTCCAGTCGTGGTGCCGCACCGCCGAAGTTCAACGGCGGCCTGTTCACCGTGCAGATGCCCGGCACCCCCAGCCCGGATTACCGCATGTGGGGCGGCAATTACTGGTTCCAGAACAACCGCTGGCTCAACTGGCCCTCGCTGGCCACTGGCGACTACGACCTGATGCTGCCGTTCTTCAATATGTATCGTGCCGCGTTGCCGCTGGCCGAGGCGCGGACCCAACTCATCTTCGGCCATGACGGCGCGTTCTTTCCCGAAACGATGCACTTCTGGGGTACCCACAATGGCAATGATTTTCATGTATTCATGAATGGTGGAAAATGGAAGGGTTGGAATAATCCCGAGGTCCTCCCGTGCAATCCGTATGTGAAATACTATTGGCAAAGCGGCATCGAGCTTTCGGCCATGATGCTCGACTATTACGACCACACCCAGGACGGCGCTTTCGCCTGCGAAGTCCTGCTGCCGTTGGCCTCGTCCATCGCCACCTTTTACGACCGGCACTGGAAGCGCAACGCAACCGGAAAAATCCGCTTTGATCCCACCGCCTCGCTCGAAACCTGGCATGTGGCTGTCAACGATGCGCCCACCATCGCCGGCTTGAATTATATTTTGCCGCGCCTGTTGGAAATCCCCGGCGCGACGGACGCACGGAAGGCTGCATGGAGGAAAAGCCTTGCCGATCTGCCGCCGTTGCCGCGAACCCGGCTGCTGGACGGCAGCCAAGTGCTGGCCCCGGTGGAAACCTACGACAGCAAACACAACCGCGAAAATCCACAATTGTATTCCGTGTTTCCCTATCGGCTTTATGGCGTCGGCAAACCCGAAATGCAACTGGCACGGGACACCTTCAACATGCGTTTTTCGCGTGAACTCGGCTGCTGGACGCAAAACGGCGTGCACGCCGCCATGCTTGGCCTGGCCGATGAAGCCCGCGACAATGCCATCCACAACTTTTCGGAAAACTGTGCGCCACAGCGCTTCCCGGCGTTTTGGCCGGCCGGAGCCGACTGGACGCCCGACTTGGACAACGGCGGCACCGCCATGGTGACATTGCAGCGGATGCTCATGCAGGAAGCCGGCGACAAAATCCTCCTTCTCCCGGCCTGGCCGAAGGATTGGAACGTCGAGTTCAAACTCCACGCGCCGCAGAAGACAGTTGTGGAGTGTGTTTTCCGTGATGGCAAGGTAACCTCGTTGAAAGTTACGCCGGAGTCACGGCGCAAGAGTGTTGAGGTTTACGCACCATTCGAGACTGTAAAATAAATGAAAACCCTACTCATGAAAACATCATCCATCGTGTTCGCGGCCGTAGTCGTCTTGGCTGCTGAACTTCACTCTGCGGAATACCACGTTGCCATCAATGGCAGCGACAGCCAGATCGGCACAGAAACCTCTCCATTTCGCACCATCCAGCATGCGGCGGATCTGGCGCAGCCGAGCGATGTCATCACCGTTCATGCCGGGGTCTATCGCGAACGCGTCAACCCGCCGCGCGGCGGCACGTCGGCCGAGAAATGTATTACTTATCAGGCTGCGCCGGGCGAGCAGGTCGAGATCAAAGGCTCCGAAGAAGCCAAAGGTTGGGCAAAAGTCGAAGGCGAGGTCTGGAAGGTGACGCTGCCGAATTCATTCTTCGGCAAGTTCAACCCCTACAGCGACCTTATCCGCGGCGACTGGTTCAAGGACAAGGGCCGCTCGCATCATACCGGCGCCGTCTATCTTAATGGCGACTGGGTAATTGAGGCCGCCCAACTCAACGATGTCCTGCAACCTGTTGGTAAAAAACCACTCTGGTTTGGGCTGGCAGACAAGGATAGCACGACGCTCTGGGCGCAGTTCAAAGAGGTAAATCCCAACGAACAACTCGTCGAGATCAACGTGCGCCGGACTGTGTTCTATCCGGACAAGCCGGGCCGCAATTACATCACCGTTCGTGGCTTCACGCTATGTCACGCGGCCACTCCGTGGGCGCCACCCACTGCAGAACAGATCGGCCTGATCGGCACCCATTGGAGCAAGGGCTGGGTCATTGAGAACAATATCATTTCGCATTCGGCTTGCAGCGGACTGAGCCTGGGCAAATACGGCGACGAGTTTGACAACAAGGCGGCCAATTCGACCGTGGGATACGTTGCCACGATCAACCGCGCGCTCAGGAACGGCTGGAACAAGGAAACCATAGGCCACCATCTGGTCCGCAACAATACCATCTCCCATTGTGGCCAGACGGGCATTATTGGCAGCCTCGGCGCGGTATTCAGCAAGGTTATCGGCAATGTCATCCATGACATCTATGTCGAGCGCCCCTTTGGCGGCTTTGAGATGGGAGGCATCAAGTTTCATGGTGCCATCGATGTCGAGATCCGCGGCAATCATATTTGTCAGGCCTACCGCGGACTCTGGTTGGACTGGATGGCACAGGGCGCCCGCATCACCGGTAACCTGTTCCACGACAACAGCGAGGAAGACCTCTATGTGGAGGTTAATCACGGTCCGTTCATGGTGGATAACAATCTTTTTCTATCATCCCGAAGCGTGTGGGACATGTCCGAAGGCGGAGCCTATGTACATAACCTGATGACCGGGAAAATCGACAACTGGTATGATATGGATCGTCTTATTCCGTACTTGCAGTCGCATTCGACAGCTATCGCCGGGTTGACGGTCACGCAGGGCGGCGACAACCGTTATTTCAACAACATATTTGTCGGACGAGGGCTCCCAGGAGAAGCGCCTGTACAGACTTCGGACCCTACAGAGTCGATCAGCGGACACGGTCTCTGGGTGTATGATGTCAGAAAAAATCCACCGTTGACTGGCGGCAACGTCTATCTCAACGGGGCCCGCTCGTATTTCAATGAGGTCTCTTCGCTGACTTTGGAGAAGGTCGACCCGATGTGGGACGCGCTGCCGCAAAAGTTCGACCATGGCGCGTTTGCAGGGAATGGCACACTCGGCCTGACCGTTTTTCAGGAGGACAAGAAGGCGCTTCGCTTCGCGATGGGGCGCAACGATGTGACCTCACGAGCCCGTGACAATACCCGCCTGCTGATGGGCGGCCTGCGCCTGACGACCAGGGGGAAGATCATCGGCGGCGAACTGCGCACCGATCTGTGGAACGCGGAAATCCGCGGCACCGTGGCGACGGCTGCGGGAGGCATCACGTTCCGGGCGCTGGTCCATGCGAAGCGGAATGTTGTCGTCATCGGACTGTTCGGGTTCCGGCGGCGAGGCCGGTTGTGCCTGATCCTGGATGCCGGAAAAGGCCGTCACCGGACAAGCCAGATTTGACAGTTTTGAAAATCTGGCCAACCCGCCATGCGTGGCCGGCCAGGCGGACGGTGTGGCGTGGTGCGAACAGAAGCGCACGGCGGGCGGAATTTACACGGCGGCGTGGACGGAAAAGACGTCCCGGCTGCTCTTCACGATTGCCGACACCTTCCCGCAGGACGAGTCGCAGACGGCAGCCGTATGGACGAAGTTATCTTTCAGGAGTTCAAAGGTACCGGCAATATGGAACTGGTGCTGGATCGGCAGTTGGCAAACCGGCGAATATGGCCTGCAATCGACATTTCGCAGTCTGGAACCCGCAAAGAAGAGCTGCTGATCGATAGGGCGACGCTGGATAAAATCGGTCGTCTGCGTCGTCATCTGGATACTATGCAGGCTGGGCAGGATACCGAGATGCTGATCCGGGCGATGAAGAAACATCCTACCAACGAAAAGTTTCTGGCAGAACTGCCTTGATAAGTGAGTCGGTGGAGCGGGGAAAGCAGATGTAAGTGCTTATTTTTCGTTGTGGGGAATTGTTGTAAGTGCTTATTTCTCGTTGTGGGGAATGAACGTAACTCCTTATTTTTCGTTGTGGGGATTGCTGTAAGTGCTTATTTTACGTTGTTGGAATTGCTGTAAGTGCTTATTTTTGCGTAACGATTATAACGATTAGGCAAGATGGGTAAGAA
>CAZICK010000062.1:0-23207 GCA_964537505.1 uncultured Pirellulales bacterium | reverse complement strand
GCTGGAAGCCCTAGCTCCAGCGGCTTAAACCTCTATAAAAAGTGCGAAAGTTTACACAAATATATTTATGCAATATGTTGCAAATGATAAGTTTTACTGCCCTTTTTCAACAAAACCAATGCTTAGTGACAGATGTTTTCATCGAATTTTTCTCAAAAACAAAAGAGAAATACTAAAATACGCTTTAAGCCTAAACTCTACACTTCAATCCTTTTTTGTTATGTTGTTTGGAAGGGCAAATCTTGGGCTTGGGGCTTTAAAATTCGAGACGAAGGATGCAAAAAACATCTTTCTTTTAAATCCATCTTGTATTAGCTCAAGTAAAACTTCGGAAATAATGGCAGCAATCGGGAAACGACCGCCAGAGTCTTTATTTATTGAATGCGGCATCAATCCTGAAAGCAAAACACCTATTGAAGAGCAGGAGCCGAAACCATTGCCTGACAGAAAAGAGCTTGATGATATTGTCTTTGATGCGATTGGGCTAACGGATGAAGAGCGAAAAGATGTGTATCGTGCAGTTTGCAGATTAGTTTGGAACAGAATAAGCAAAGCAAAGAGCGCAAAGAAAAGGTAATGAAAATAGTTGAGGGCAGATAATGGCTAAAAACTGCTAACTGCTTTGGAATACTAAGGTTATGAGGCTTGCACTGCGACAAAGTCAATTTACATCGCTGCGTTGTAAGCTTACATCATGGTGTTGTAAGAGTGATATGCGGCAAAGTAAACTTACATTAAGGCAAAGGGCGTGAAGAAAAGGTAAAAGCTTATGAGCATTTTCAGTGGAAAAGATGGTGAATTTATTTTGAAACATGCTGTTGACAGCATTAAGCTTGAACTTTTGGAGGGCAAGATTTCAAAAAGGAAAGCATATGCGATTGTGTATGGCGCACCCAGCAATGAAAATGCTCAAAAAGTCGGTCTTGTTAAAGCCGGCAGTATGTCGGCAGAAGAACTGAAAATTTTTGTAAAAATACTTGATAAAAAGTTTACGAAATTAAAAAGTGATCAGATTGATTAAGGGAATACTATGCCCCATAAAGCTTTTATAACCAACGAGAAAACGAAGACATTAAAGAAAAGGCTAACTGAGCTTGTTGAACACAGCGAGGAGCTGAAGTTTTTAGTTGGCTTCTTTTACTTTTCAGGCTGGAGCCAGATTTACGACAGCTTAAAAGACAGGGATGATTTAGAGATAAAAGTCCTTGTCGGATTAAGTGTTGATAAACAGCTTTACAGCATACTCGAATACGCCAGAGAAAGTGATAACCTGACAGGCGAAGAAAAGGCGGATGACTTTTTTAGCTCTTTGAAAATAGCGATTAACAGTGAACAGCTTGACAATGAAGAATTTTACAGGCAGGTTGATTTCTTCGTGAAGCTCATAGAGGAAGATAAGCTCAAGATTAAAAAGACTCAAGATCCTAACCATGCCAAGCTTTATATCTTTAAGATAAAGGAACACCTAAAGGGTATCGCAAATTGCAAGTTTATCACAGGTTCAAGCAATCTGACCAAGGCCGGTATTACCGAACAGAACGAGTTTAATGTGGAAATCGGCGATTACGGCACAGAAGAAGCGGAGAAGTATTTTGATGAACTCTGGGGGACGGCTATTGATATTACTGAGGATGCACAAAGAAAGCGGGACTTGCTTGATTTGATAAGAAACCGCTCTCAGGCCGCAATTGTTACGCCCTTTGAGGCTTATGTGAAGGTATTGAAAACATATATCGACCTGCAAAAACAGAGGCAGATAAAGCCCCACGTGAGCAGATTGTTGGAAGAAAAAGGTTATAAGTCATATAGTTATCAGAGTGATGCGGTTAATCAGGCACTAACGATAATTGACAATTATAACGGTGTTATTATTGCCGATGTTGTTGGTCTTGGCAAAAGCGTGATAGCCTCGATGATAGCAAAAAACATTGGCAAAAGAGGAATGATTATTTGCCCGCCGGGACTTATTGGAGATAAATCAATCCCGAACGGTTGGAATAAATATAAACACGATTTCCAGCTTTATGACTGGGAAATTTACTCATCCGGTGATTTGGAGGGGGCCTGTAAATATATTCGCCATTACGGTGAGGATATTGAAGTTGTAATAGTTGACGAAGCTCATAGATACAGAAATCAGGACACTTATAGTTACGAGCTATTAAGTTCTATTTGCAGAAAAAGACAGATAATGCTTTTGACCGCCACACCTTTTAATAATAGCCCCGCTGATATATTTTCTCTTCTTAAGCTTTTCATTGTTCCGGGCAAGTCCCGTATAACCCTTGACGAAAATCTGGAAGGAAGATTTTCAAGCTATGAAAAGTTATTAAGGCTACTCTCTTTTATTACCAAAAACCATAATTCAACAAATGAGAAAAAGCGAAAAAGATCAGAAAGCTACTTTAAGCAGTTGTTCGGATCTCTGCCTATTGATATATCTGCTGTGCAGGCGAGGTCTCATCTACTTGCAAGCCATATCAGAGAAGTCTTAGAACCGATTATGATAAGAAGAAACAGGCTCGACCTGAAAAAAGACCCTGTTTACAGCAAAGAAGTTACAGATCTTTCAGAAGTAGAAAATCCTGTGGAGCTATTCTTTGACCTCACAAAGGAACAGTCTGAATTTTACGATGAAGTAATAAAAGATTATTTCGGTGAAGAGGGCAGGTTTACAGGTGCGATTTATCAGCCCTTCAGCTATGAGAGGGAAATTGACGAGGATAAACTTGACGAGGAAGGCAACAGGTTGTTCCAGCAGCAGAGAAACCTTTTTGATTTTATGCGTAGATTGCTGGTTAAAAGATTTGAAAGCTCTTTTGGTTCTTTCAGTCAAAGTATAGATAATTTTCTTAAAGTTCACAACTGTGTTAAAGAGTTCCTCAAAAAGTCAAAAGGTAAATATGTTCTTGAAAGAAAGATAGTTGAAAAGGCTTATGAAAATAATCCTGATGAATTGGAAGAGGCGTTGCTTGAATACGCACAAAAACTTGAGGAAATTACCGAAACAAAACGCAACAAGGTTTATGAAGTAAACGAGTTCCATCATAAGGACCGATTCTATGAAAATATTGACAGGGATATAGAGCTATTTAAGGAAATCAGATCGAAGATAGCCAAGCTTAAACTTGTTGAAAATGACCCTAAAAGCAAAAGACTTGTGGAAGAAGTTGAGAAAATAGTAAATGCTGAATCGCATGATGGCGAACCATTGAGAAAAGTAATCATATTCAGCGAATACACCGATACGGTAAAGCACTTAAAACCAATAATTGAAAAATTATTCAAAGACAGCGTCTTAACAGTTGCAGGCAATATCGGCAAAAAACAAAATGAAATCCTGCTGAAGGATTTCGATGCAAGTATAGAAGCAAGTCATCAGGAAGATAATTTCACCATATTATTGACCAGCGATAAGTTGTCTGAGGGATATAACCTTAACAGGTCAGGGGTTGTAATCAATTATGACATACCCTGGAATCCTACAAGAGTAATTCAAAGAGTCGGACGGATAAACCGTATAGGCCAAAAGGTTTTTGACAGCCTGTATATTTATAACTTTTTCCCAACTGAACAAGGTTCAGATGTTGTAAAGAGCAGGCAGATAGCTTCTCAGAAAATGTTTTTGATACATAATACTTTGGGAGAAGATTGTAAAATATTCGATGCTGACGAAATACCTGCTCCGGCTGAACTTTATAAGAGAATCAATACGAATCCTGAAGAAATGGAAGAGGAGAATCTTCTTACCAAAATAAGAATTGAATACAACAAAATCGAAAAAGAACACCCGGAAGTTATTAACAGAGTAGAACATCTGCCCAACAGGATAAAAACAGCAAAAGGATTTGACTCGTATAATCTTGTAGTATTTCGCCGCAAAGCTCTCGGATTGTTCATCCAAAAATCTGCAATTGATAAAGATGAAAATATAAATGTAGAAGGCTTACTTGTAGATGATGCTATTAGGATTATCAGGTGTGGCTGTGATGAAAAAAGACTCTGCCTAAGCAACAATTTCTGGCAGCACTATGAGAAGATAAAACAGCATCAGGACAAATTCCCTGTAGCTAAAAATGAAATCTCGCTCGAAGTTAAAGCAATGAATAACCTTCAAAGTGCCTTGAAAAATTATATGTCTGAGCTTGAGAAATATCTTCCTTTTATAAGAGATTTGATAAAAGATTTAAGAAACTATCATACCATTCCCAAATATTCCGTAAGAAGAATTGCAAACCTCGAATTGAAGCCTGAAAAGCCTAAAGAATTACAAAAGTTCATCAAAGAGCTTGAGATGTTGATAAGTAACTTAGGAACAGATTATTTGGAAATTGTGGAAAAGAGAGTAAAAGACAACCGTGATGAAATAATTATTGCTGTCGAAAATATTAGTAAATAAAAAAGTATGCAGAAAATCAAAGCCAAAATCGCTGAAGTCTGGGGAGGTGTATAAATAAGATATGCCTGATTTCAGAAATAAAAAAGATAGCATTATATATCAAATTCAAAACGGAATATCTGAAATAAATGAAAGATACCGCAAAGGCCCAAGTCTTTATTTTTATCGACGAACATTTGAAGTGCGGAGAGAAAATCCTAACTTGGACAGCTTTTTCCAGAAAGATTATCATTTTGAACTTCTATATGCCACACTGGTGTCTTGGGATATGAATAGTCGGAGAGCAAAGATGAAAGATTTTGATGATTTACGTGCCAATATATTATCTTGCAGGGAAACTCTTGAGGTACTTAATGATTTTACTAATCAGGGTAAATATTTATTTAACCAAGTCGCTAAACCGTTAAAAAAAGCCTATGAATCATTGTCTATTATGGCAACATATAAAAAACTTGTTTCAAATTCAAAACTGTTGCATTTCCTTTTTCCAGATATGCTAATGCCTATGGATGGCCGTAATACCCTAACATTCTTTTATAATAGGGACACCAACGAATCAATAAATAAATATCTTGAAATCATAGAACTATCTTTTGAAATAATGGACTGTCCTCTGGACTGGAATGTATATCTTGACAGTAGATGGAATACCACAAAAGCCAAAATAATAGATAATGCAATTATTATGATAGAACAGGAAAAGAGAAAACGGTTAAGCCTGGGAAAATAATAGCTGTTAAATAATTACATAAGGGGTTGGTTATGAGCCGAAACTATTCACCAAAGACATTTTTGCGGCAAACACCTAATCATATACTCAAAGAATATTTCGGCCGTGAAAAACTGCTTGAAGACATTGACTTTGATACGCTGGGCGAAACGAACATTGACCCTGTTTTTCAAGCGATAGAGAAACTGTCCAATGAGCAGCAGAATCAAATCGAGGCGGATTTTCGACATATCAATGAAATGGCTTATGAAAAAGGGATTATGGTTTTGATTGAGGAAGCCAGTTCTGTATTTCACAACATCAATTTGCTGCCGGTTTTTGAGCCGATGAAAAACTACTATGAGAAAGCCTTCTGGGTATTTCTGAATCACCCGTCTATTTTCGAGACTTCCTGTGATTTGGCCTATATGGACAGCCTTGGTTCATGGAGCAGCCGGAAGGTTGGAGCAGGATTGGTCCCTGCGGTCGCTGAAGAAGACAAGCTCGCCCTGGCGGCGGCCGTGAGCGAATTCTATAAGAAACAAGGCCGAGGGGACCGCTGCCATGTTGATAATTATCTAAGACAACAGCCGGAACGACACTGTTATTTTGTCTATCCTGAAGATTATGCAGCTACCGAGTTAGGCTTTAACGATCAGGGCAAATTTTATCACCGGTTGAGAAAGCCTGCCTTTGAAGTGATATTTGTTTACCGACCTAAAAGCGGCACTCTTGAAGTCAGCGCTAAAGGTGGAAAAAAAGTCGTGGAAGCTTTACAGGAGATTTTCTGTAAATCCATTTTAGGCCTTGACGGCTTACCGAAATTGGAGAATAAACATTTTGACTTATCGAAGTTCAATAATAAGGATTTGAAGTTGGTCACCGATCCAGGGGATGGTATTGATAAGGTAATAATCAGAATGCTTCGCTTGGATTTGCCGGGGACGGGCAACCGACGAATAACCCTTGAGGCAAGCTCCTATAAAGATGAGCAACCGGTTTACACATTGATTGAAAGGGCACTGAACAAATCCAATATCTCTCTTGATAATGCGATCATTACGAGAGCGAAAATACAATTTTGTTTTGCTGGCAGAGACGGTAAAAGGGGAAAATCCCTGACGTTTGAAATATCTCATCCTGATCGTTGCACCTTGAAGGATGATCCATTGGACCAGATAGCCAAGAGGTATCTTGAAAGATGGGGTTTGACCGGTGGATGATTTTCTTGAACAATTTGCAGACAGATTGAAAACAACGGATGCAGATATTATTTCAGCGGATGAAACAGCAGACTGGCCGACCGGGAAACTGGATGAGCTTGTTAAAACAGGGGTGTTAGAAAAAATCCAACATTCCAACGGGGTGGTATGCAGTGAGTGTGAGGAAAACTGTTTCATAGAGCCGGATATAAGAACGTATCCTGACGGCAGCAAAACAATCGGGGTTTTCATTTGCACCCGCAATCCAGATATTGGACGAATGGAAATCGACCTTGACCGATTAAAACAATGGAGAATCAATAAGGCAGAGCTTAAGAAACTAGGCTACTGTGTGGAGACGGGGCCGGACCCCAAAGATGAGTTTATTACTGTACAGCAAGCCTCAAAAATATTAAGCGTTGACAGGGGAACAATCTCTCGGTTAGCGACAAAAGGCAAGATCAAACATAATGGGGAAACCGGTAATAAAAGGCGTATTTCTAAATTATCCATTTTGCTCCTAAAAGAGGAACGTGAAGCTGAAAAAGTTAAGGGTGATTTCGACGAATATCAGGAAGATATAAGGAAAATCCCCGATATGCACTAATAATAGATAGTATTTTGTTGCGCATTTGTTGCGCGACAGAAATATTTTACTTTTTTTTACATCCCGAAATTCAATCTGAAGCGCAACACTTGGGTTTGCTCCAGAAGACCTCTGCCTTTCAACGGTTTTTGTTAATTCCAAGAAATTTTTCGTTGCGCAAATGTTGCGCGCTAAAATCCTGACTTACAATGGCTCTCATAAATGTTAATTGTTGTTTAATGTCATTTTTTAGGAGCTATTGAAATGAATACAACAAAGCAAGACACACAGTTATTGACTGCAAAAGCGATAGCCAAAATGTTGTCAACTTCGGTCAGAAGTGTTTGGCGTTACAGGTCAGCAGGGCGTTTGCCAGAAACCATTAAAATCGCTGGGGCTATAAGATGGAGACAGCAGGATATTGAGCAGTGGATTGCCTTGGGCTGCCCTAACCGTGACGATTTTGAAGCCATAAGAGGGGGTGAAAAATGAAAACGAAAATAAAAAAGGCCGCTGCGCCAACAGCGACCCACAGAAAAATCTTACAACAAAACGAATCTTACCGGCAGAATCAGCCTCCGTCAACAGAAATCCACCGGGCCGAGCGTATCCGAAAACGCCGAGCGGATATTCCGCCCATTCACCGCAAGATTTACGACCGGGCTATGCAGGGCAAGAGCATGAAATCAGCCATTAAGTCGTTCTGTCTGGAATGCTGCGGTTGGCAAAAAGAGGAAGTGAAACTCTGTACATCGTTGACGTGTCCTCTATATCCATATCGACCGTACAAAAATAGGGCAAACCATACCTCTGAGGGGCTTAGTTTTGGTGTGGAATCAAAGAACTCAGGGGAAGGGGGTTTGTGATGCCTGATAATGAGAAAATGTTGCGGGTAAGCTGGAAAAATCCCTGTCCGATCTGCCACAAAATCGACTGGTGTCTTTTTGCCCAGGATGGTTCAACAGCTATATGTCAGCGCGTTGAAGAAGGCTCGGTCAAAAAATGCGGAGATGCTGGCTGGCTTCACATTCTAACTGATGGTCCTGTGGGACACCGCCGCCGCTCACAGCGAGGGTTTTCGGTAAAACTAAGCAATAACAGGTCGGACAGAGACTTTACGGCCTCACAGCAGCAATACAGCCGTCAGATGACAAGCCAGCAGGTCAATACATTCAGCCAGCAATTAGGGGTTTCCAGCCAAAGTCTAAAAAGGCTTAATGTCGGCTGGGACGGTGAGGCCTATACGTTTCCAATGAGCAACGCTCAAGGCCGGATAATCGGTATTCGCAGGCGCTTTCCAAATGGTCGAAAAACTTCACTGATCGGCAGCGAAACAGGCTTGTTTGTCCCTACAGGTTTGGCTGGTAACGAACTACTTCTTATATGCGAGGGGCCTACAGATGCAGCAGTGGCGTTTGATTTAGGCTTTGATTGTATCGGTCGGCCAAACTGCAATTCTAAAATCGATATGGTCGTAGAATATTGTAGAGGGTGTTCGGAAATCATTATTATCGGTGATAACGATAAGGCTGGCCGGGACGGTGCCAAAAGGCTGGCAGATACTTTGGTGTTACATTGCCATAGCGTTAAGATTATCTACCCGCCAGACGGAATAAAGGATTTGAGGCAATGGTTTCGAGCCGGATTAACCAGCGAAGCATTGCAAGAGATTATCGACGAAATAAAAATTATCGAAATCGAAATCAGCTTTAAGGACTAACTTAATATGAGTGAGGTTAAATTAGATTTTCTATCGGATAAACCTTGTAGCACTAAAGGGATTTTAACGATTTTCAACAGCGATGGTGAAAAGCCGCTTTACAGCGATACACTTGATATAGCTAACAATAAAAAACGCAAAGCATTTATCAGAGAAGTTGAACAGGTTTGCGAATGTATTCCCGCTGAAAAATTAGAGCAGGCTATCTTGGAAAAGGTTACAGAGATAATAGCGGAAAAACACAAAGCAAATGAAAAGGCTGAAAATGAGCAGAAAACAGACCTGTTGGAGAACACGCCGCAGGAGGTTAAAGACACTGCCCTTGAGTTGCTTAAAAACGAAAACCTTTTTGAGCAAATATCCGCTGATATTGACGATATTGGCGTAGCAGGCGAAGAGCAGTTGCGAGTGATGCTTTACATCATTATGACATCCCGTTTACTCGATAAGCCGCTTTCCGCTATAGTTCAGGGTGCTTCGGCAAGCGGTAAATCCTATATTATTGAGACTGTTGCCAAATTGATGCCTCCTGAAACGGTGCTACAAGCACACGATTTTTCCGACCAGGCTCTTTATTATCTGCCGAGCGGTTCACTAATCCATCGAGTGATTATTTCAGGTGAGCGTGTACAGGAACATCACAGTAAGAATGGATACGCCGAAGATAATACCAAAGCATTTCGGGAAATGGTTGCCAGTGGTGAACTACGCAAGGCTGTTACAGTTAAAGGGCCTGATGGTAAGCCAAAGACCATAACGATACATCAGCCAGGGCCGATTGCTTACCTTGAAAGCACAACTGCTGCCAATATCCACGATGAGGATGCAACAAGGCTCCTGCCATTGGTAACGGATGAATCTGCCAGCCAAACAAAAATGATCGTTGAATCCCAAAGACGAGAGGCTAAAGGGCAAATAGTAAACAAGGTAAAGCAACAGGAGATTATCCGGCGTCATCACACGTTACAACGCTTGCTAAGGCCGCTTACTGTACGAATACCATATATCGACAGTATTTCACTGCCGGACACCAACATTGCTACCAGACGAACATACCAGCAGTTTACATTTGCGCTTAAATCGGTAGCCTTTTTGAGGCAATACCAAAAGCAAGTCCAACGCGATAAAACCACCGGCCAGGAATATATCGAAGCCGATGAAATTGATTACGAAATAGTCTATGGCCTGATGAATACGGTTCTGGCGCGTACGTATTCTCCACTGAATCAACAATCCCGTAATTTACTGCAAAAGGTATTAGAGCACACGGATACGGATACTGATTTCACTCAAAAAGACTGTGAGCAATGGTGCGGGCTGAGCAATACCACAGTTAGACGAAGGCTTGGGCCTTTGCTATGGGCTGGTATTTTTACTCTTAATAATACGTCTAAGCCTTATCGGTACAAATTGATCAATCCGGAATTGGCTGAAGTTGCCGATCTTGGTTTGGCTACGCCAGAGAATATAGCGGAACGCGTTTCAATTATGTCAGAATAGTCTTGGAGATTTTTGGCGGATGATTGTTAAGTGTTTGCAAATAAAGGTTTTATCTCCACCACTCGCAGGTGGCGGATTATGGCGGATGTGTTATTTGTTGCTATCTGCCAGTATCCGCCACCATCCGCCAAGCAGTTTCGGCGGAGCTAAGTCTTGCGTAGCAAAAGACTTAAATGACATCCGCCATTTGAGGGCGGCAAGAGAAGGCGATGATATTATTTGTGGTGGATTACGAAAAAAAACAGGTTTGAGAAAGATTTTTACAAAAACTTTAGTTTTTATGATTGACGTACATCAATTACAATATTACACTATTATTTATGATAATGAAACGGATAAGAAAAGAAATTGAAACCTGTGGCAAAAGTCGATACCGGATAAGCATAGAAACTGGCATCGACAAAGCTGCTTTGTGTCGAATTATGCAGGGCGGAAGCTGCAAAGCTGAAACCGCTGATATCTTATGTAAATACTTTGGTTATGAACTGATCAAAGTTTCAAAAAAGGCAAGGTGAGACTATGGCAAGTGTGGTTATGGAAAATGAGGGGCGAAGATTGATTCAACTGTCGGAGGGTGAACATCCGGATCGGCCTAAAATCCGCCTGGGCAAGGTTACAAAGCGGGAGGCGGAATCGGTTCGGGTGCATATTGAAAATCTACTTCGGGCCAAGATGACAGGATCACCCATACCCCCGGCAACGGCAGCGTGGTTGTCGAATATTCCTGAAGTGTTGCGGTTGCGGCTGGAACGGAGCGAATTGGTAGAACCGTCTGAGCGAAGGACTTGTCCAACTCTTGCCGAATGGGTGAAGAGGTATATCGAAGGCCGGTCGGATATTAAGCCCAATACTCGGCGGAACATGGGACAGGCTCAGTCAGGGATAATTGAGTTTTTCGGTGAAAACAAACGACTGGATGAGATTACTGCTGGTGATGCCCAGGATTTTCGCATCTTTTTGAAATCTAAAGGGCTGGCGGAAGGGACTATTCGGCGGCGGTGCAAACGAGTTAAACAGTTCTTTACGGCGGCGATTCGTAAGGAAATTATCAGTAAAAATCCGTTTGCTGATTTAAAATGCGGGAATTCGAGTAATCCTGAGCGGCTCTATTTCGTTGAGAGAGAGGATATGCAACTGGTCTTAGATGCCTGCCCGGACGATGAGTGGCGGCTGATCTTCGCCCTGGCGCGTTATGGGGGGCTGCGGACACCTTCGGAGGCGTTTCTGCTGACCTGGGCGAATGTAAATTTCGATCAGATGCGATTTACCGTTAGAAGCCCCAAGACAGAGCATCAGGGTAAGGCTTTTCGGGTGGTCCCGATTTACCCTGAGCTTTACCCCTTATTGCTCAAAGCTTTTGAGAATGCCGAAGAGGGGGAAGTATATGTAATCAATAGATACCGGAATCCCGCTCAGAATCTCAGGACTCAGGCTCATCGGATTATCCGGCGGGCGGGGCTGGAGCCTTGGCCCAAGACCTTCCAGAACCTTCGGAGTACCAGGGAGACGGAATTGGCGGAGGAATATCCGGTTCAGGTGGTTTGTCAGTGGATAGGCAACTCGCCCCAAGTGGCGGTGAAGCATTATCTGCAAGTTACGGAAAAACACTTCCAAAAAGCGGTGCAGAATCCGGTGCAGACTATGCACGAAAAGCATTGCCAGGAGGTGTCAGAAAATCGGGGTAAAGTCAAAGAAAAGACGCAAGTCATTGATTGGCAAAGCTTTGCTAAGTCTGGCAATGACAAGTACTTACAATCACTACCCCCAAGGGGAGTCGAACCCCTGTCACCTGACTGAGAATCAGATATCCTAGGCCACTAGACGATGGGGGCGTCAAGCACTCTAACTTTTCGTAACCTAAAACCTTAAGTGCCACAAGCCAGGCACTAAAGGACGCTACCTTATACCGCATAGCACACGGTGCTGTCAAGAAATTATTTAGCTAATCGATGACTTGGAAACCGTGGCGAGTTGAATTTCAAAATTTCTCTCTTTTACAAACTCGCATTTCCCCTACCTAACGCCCGCCCTCGACTCATGTTGCCTTAAAAAATCGGCAATCCGTACCGCCTAAACCGATCCGCACCAGCACCCTGCGCAGGCATTTAGGACATTTCCCCTCATAAGCAGTCCCAGCCCGGTTACGGTATATACGTTGGTAAACCTTGCAGCAGTCAAACATTACGCTAATAAAAGGTCTGCCTTTCGCCCTCGCCGCGCTGATCTCCACTTCTGTAAGATCATCTTCGCCGCCCCCCACGTCCACCCGTCGGCCGCCTATTTCCAGAATATAATCGGGTTCATTCGACATAATACACCCATCGCATCCTGAGCACATCAAAGATGCCCTTTCATAACTCCTTTAATCTCAAGGCAATCATCCAATCCCAATCGATATCCCATCATACATAACCATCTTATTACCAAACAGTTACTGTTACTCCCACCCTGATCGCCCATTACAACTACTCTATTTCCACATCATTTTCACTTTACACTCA
Organism: uncultured Pirellulales bacterium; assembly: GCA_964537505.1. Classification (GTDB taxonomy): domain Bacteria; phylum Planctomycetota; class Phycisphaerae; order Sedimentisphaerales; family SM23-30; genus DAINBT01. The sequence continues at coordinate 10,590 of CAZICK010000062.1, read as the reverse complement.
CAAACCACCATTATACAATGAATCAAAACAAGTGAACTCTAACGAGGATAACTAATTTGTCCATAGCTGGCAAGATCATCATAAACGCCGAGCGATGCAAGGGTTGCGGCCTGTGCGTTGAGGCCTGCCCTAGAAATTGCCTGGCCGTCAGCGATTATTCCAATGCGATGGGGTATTTCCCGGCTCACGTAACTAACGATCAATGTACAGGTTGCGCTATGTGTGCGATGATTTGCCCCGACGTAGCGATAACGGTTTTTCGTGATGCCGACCTGACCGTAAAACCCAACAAAAAAAGCAAATCGGTACTAAGCAGGAAAAAAACATGACCCAAAAAATCCTCATCTGCGGCAACGAAGCCCTGGCCGAAGCCGCTATCCGCGCCGGCCTGGATGCCTATTTCGGTTACCCGATAACCCCGCAAAATGAGATTCCCGCATATATGGCCCGTCGAATGCCGCAGGAAGGCCGCGTATTCGTACAAAGCGAAAGCGAATTGGCGGCGATCAACATGGTCTTCGGCGCCGCCGCCACGGGTGATCGGGCCATGACCACATCGTCCAGTCCCGGCATTAGTCTGATGCAGGAAGGCATCAGCTACCTCGCCGGCGCGCAACTACCTGCTGTTATTGCAAATATAATGCGCGGCGGACCGGGGCTGGGCAACATCGGACCGTCTCAGTCTGACTATTTTCAGGCGACCCGAGGCGGCGGTCATGGTGATTATCGGACTATCGTATTGGCGCCGGCCAGTGTGCAGGAGTTGAGTGACCTGACGCATTTGGCATTCGATTTAGCTGATTTGTATCGTACTCCGGTACTGATTCTCAGTGATGGTTTCTCGGGCCAGATGATGGAACCGGTGGACCTGGATAAAAGACCGCCGCCCAGAAAGCTGCCGCATAAGGATTGGGCTCTTACCGGTACCAACGGCAGAAAACAGAGGATCGTCAGGTCGCTTTGGCTGGCGGAAGGCAGACTCGAAGAACTCAACCTGGAACTGCAGGCGAAATATCGTCAAATAGAAGCAAACGAGGTTCTTTGCGAACAGCACGAAATCGACGACGCCGAGATTGTTCTGGTCGCGTACGGGATCACCTCCCGGATCGTTCGTTCAGCGGTACGGAAAGCCCGCCGGGAAGGAATCAGGGCGGGCTGGATCAGGCCCATTACACTATGGCCGTTTCCGACCGATCAGATCAGTGCCGCGGCTGATGAGCCGCGTATTTTCCTGACCGTAGAAATGAGCCACGGTCAGATGGTCGATGACGTCAAGCTGGCGGTTGCCGGCAAAGCGCCGGTATTATTTCATGGTTGTGCCGGCGGTGCGGTGCCCAGCGTTGAAGATGTGTTGGAACAGATCCAAAAACTGACTTTGCCCGTAGCTTAAGGAGAGAAGTTAGTTGTTCCTGGTGTGTGGGTGCACACCTTACATAAGAAAGATCGCTGCAGATGAAAACGGTTTTTGCTCGTACGGAGAGTTTGAAAGATTGTCCTACGCATTACTGTCCGGGTTGCGGACACGGAATTGTTCATCGATTGATCGCTGAAGTCATTGACGAATTGGATATCGCAGGCCGAACTATCGGAATCGCTCCGGTTGGCTGTGCGGTGTTGGCTTACAATTATTTCGACATTGATATGGTCGAGGTGGCGCACGGCCGAGCTCCGGCGGTGGCCACGGGCATGAAAAGGCTGCATCCGGAAAATATCATTTTCTCTTATCAGGGCGACGGCGATCTGGCTTCCATCGGTGCCGCTGAGATTCTTCACGCGGCGCACCGGGCTGAGCGGTTTACGGTTATATTTATCAACAACGCCGTTTACGGCATGACCCAGGGGCAAATGGCGCCTACCACTTTGCTCAACCAGGTAACCGCTACGACGCCGCGAGGCCGGGACCACGATACTGACGGCTATCCCATGCAGGTATCGGAGATATTGGCGGTTTTGCCGGGTTCGATCTTTATCGAACGATGTTCCGTATATAATCCGGCTCAGGTTGTCAAGACCAGGAAAGCCATCAAACACGCTTTTGAACTGCAAATCGCCGATGCCAAGGGATTGAGCCTGGTTGAAGTACTCAGCCCCTGTCCTACGTATTGGCACATGAGTCCCAAGAAGGCTATGCAATGGATCGAGACCGAGATGGTACGCGTCTTTCCACTGGGAAGGTTGAAGGGTGAATAAATGTCGAAAAATGGTTCTTATGAGAGTTTGATTATTGCCGGGTTCGGCGGTCAGGGAATTATCCTGGCCGGCAAGGTGGTGGCTCAGGCGGCCATGGTATCCGGTCGTGAAGTTACATATATGCCCTCCTACGGCGCGGAGGTTCGCGGCGGCACGGCCAACTGCATGGTAATCATAGCACAGGAGTCCATCGCTTCACCGCTGGTTATCAATCCCGATACGCTCATCGCGATGAACAAGGCTTCATACCATAAATTTGCGCCGCGTATTAAACCTGGCGGCCTGCTGGTGCTCAACAGTTCGAAAGTTCCTGAAAAACCACAACGCGATGACATCGAGGTATTAGCTATACCGGTTGATGACATCGCCATCGAGTTGAACAATCCCAGAAGTGCCAACATGGTAGCGCTGGGCGCATATCTGCAAAAACGAGGACTGATCGATCCCGATACAGCGGCGAGTTGCATGGAGAATGTGCTGGCGCCGCGGCACCATCAAACGATTCCTGTCAACCAACAAGCAATTCGGCGAGGCGCGGAATTCGTAAAGACGGTATTGGCATAGGTGATATAATGCATCGTTTTTTTAGCGGGGTAGAAAATCATGTTTAATAATCGGATCACTCGCAGAGAAGCAATTAAAGTAGGCGCTGCCATGGCACTGCCATTATCAATTGCTCGTACTACTTCGGCAATGACGAATATACCTTCGCCCAAAAAACCAATAATCGGCATGTCCACCCTTGGTTTTGGCGAATATTCGAACCAACAACTGGCCGGGGAATTGGCAGAAGCGGGAATAAGTGTAGTTCAGTTGTTTCTGAGCCAAACCGACAGTCGCTATTGGGAATACAATGGCAGGTCGGACGTATCGGATATGACAGCGCAACGATGTAAAGACATTGCCGGTGTTTATCGTTCTGCCGGCATTTCAATTCACAGCATCGGCGTTTATACGAACCTGATCCATCCGGACGACAATGAGCTAAAGGCTAATCTGGAATATTTCGAGGCCATGATGAAGATCGGCGACAATATGGCAGTACGTAAGTTCGTGACCGAAGCCGGACATTATCACTCGGACAAGGTTGCGGCGTCGGCAGTGCCTTACCACTTTCAGGAGGAAGTCTGGCATCGGATGGTGAAAACAGGAAAGGAACTGGCAAAACTGGCTCAGGGGCATAAAGCGACAGTACTTCTCGAGCCTTTCTATCGCGGTTTCTTGGCCAGTGCGAAGAGAACACGCATCTTTCTGGAAGAACTCGATTCGCCCAATATAAAAGCGTTACTGGATCCTGCCAACCTGCTGGAGATAAACGACATCGAGGAAATGTTCTCACAGCTTGGCCCCTGGATCGATTGTCTCCATGCCAAAGACCGTAAACTGCATGTTGATCGTGGCGTGCCGGCAGGCCAGGGTGATCTTGATTATAAAAAGTTCATTGCCGCGGCAGCTAAGTTTGCTCCTGACGCCCCCTTCATCCTTGAGTATGTGGGTACAAAGGATTACCAACAGGCCCTGGCAATGCTTCGAAGTCTTATTTGAAAAGAAGCCCCATCAAACGATTCCTGTCAACCAACAAGCAATCCGGCGCGGCGTGGAATTCGTAAAGATCACATCGGTATAACCACAGCGATCGTCTTGGCTTCATAACCAATTGCCATTATTCGAGTTATGGCAGGTCAGTGGTAGTTCAAACTGAGAGTTCAATATAAATGTGCTATGTCAGAGGGTTATATTATTGCGCAATTTGACCTTTACTAATCACTATATATCTGCTATAATGAGTGTAAAATAGCAAAGTATTTTCTGCATTTGAGGAGAATTTCACAATGGGCGCAATATCGCTACGCCGGATATTCATGGGGGGGTTGGTTTGCCTGCTAAATCTGTTTGCGTTGGTCAGTTCCGGACTGGCGCAGATTTCTATCGAAGGGGTCGAGGATCAGGTAATTTACGGTGGGAGCGTTTCTTTCATAGTTAACTCTGAGGAAGGTTTCGATTACACGGTTGAGTTGAATGGCGAACCGATTGCGACGGATGTCTCCATAGAAGTCAACGAACCGGAATATTACGAATTGTACGTGCATCGGATTGAGCAGCCCCCCGGAGCGGAAGAGAGCGTATTGGTTCAATTTATAGTCCGTGCGATGGAACGGGGGAATACGGAGTGTGGTCTGCCAGTATGGACCCCATATCCATCGATCGATTCAGCGGCGGCTGAGTTCACAAACGCCCAGCTTACGATTGTTACTCCCGCGGCATATCCCATGGGACTTGATATCCCGGTCATCGCCCGAGTAGAGGACGCATCAGGTAATCGGCTCGGCGTCAATGGCGACATCACGGCTGATGGTTTTCAAAATTACCCATTGCAACTGTTACGTGGAGTCGGGTCTGTCTTTCTGCCGGCGGCTGCGGAAGGCGGTATCATTTCCTACACAGCGGAAATTCAATCTCTTCAGATACCAAAGCAAATTACAATCGAGGCCTCCACAACATGGCAAACGGTCTCGGCGAATATTACCACCTCAACCAACTGGGGTGAAAATGCTCGGATTCATATTAGCGGCGTTGCCGGGAATTTACTGACGATAGCATCAGGCGCCACCTTGACCATAGGCGCCGCAAGTGTAATCATGATCGACCCTGACATTACGATTTCGGTGGAAGGCAGTATAGTCGTCAACGGCACTTTGGAGCAACCGGTTGTCTTCACCGGCCCGGACAGGAACGTTCCCTGGGGTGGGTTCCTTTTCGAATCGGGCACATCTCAAGGGGAATTAACTGGCGCTATTCTCACAGGAAGCGGCGCCGATTCGAATTGGTTCGATAACAATCCCGGCCACGGCAGCAGTCACCGCAAGGATCAATGTCTGTTTTACCTGTCTGGCGGAGAGCATGTGAGCCTGACCGATTGTTATCTGGTGGAAAACCATGGTCAGGCGGGACATGGTGAGAGTTCCTATTTGACCATGACAGGTTGTCTCGTTCAAAAATGTGTAACTGCCGGCCAGTATAATGGCGGTGCTGTAATACTTGAAGATTGCGCACTGATCGAATTTCCTTCGGCTACCGCTCCCTTTGCCGATGATGACAGCGATGTCTTTTACCTGACAGGCGGAGCGCATTCCCTGACCGATTGCCTTCTCGGCTGGGCTTTGGATGATGGAATCGATGCAGGGGCCGGTGCGGCCGGTTCGGTAACTGTCAATAACTGCTGGTTTGAATCATGCTATCACGAAGCTATGGCCTGGTCAGATACAAGAGATGCCGATATCATCGATACCGTCATCTTGAATTGTGGACAAGGGATCGAATGCGGTTATAACGACCCGACTGTGGATGCGGATCACTGCCTTAGCACAGCTAATGTGATAGGAGCTCGTTTTGGTGATAATTACGACTGGAGCTATGATGGTTTTTTGACAGTGAGCAATTCACTCCTTCTATTTAACGTAAGAGATGTTTGGGGCCGGGCATGGGATGACTGGACTGTGCATCTTTCTCAAATGGACATCCAGAACAACTACCTTAGCTCACCGAATGCCAACTATCCCAATAATTTAATCTGGGATCCACAGGGCAATCCCAGCCAACTGGCTGAATTGGCACCATTTCTGCCCACGCCAGCCGGGACAGTAGGAATTGGATTGGCAACAGTCAAAGATGTCTTCGATTTCTCTGAGATTACTGACAAGATTCCTGTCCGCCTGAGCACCTTCAACACAAATTCAGTATCGGTCGATTACACTATTGATACTAACGACGGGCCTTATGACAGCGGCTCTTTGCAATTTATTCCCGGTGAGTCGCTAAAGTACATTCAGTTCGCTATTCCGCCCACCCAGGGCCTGCGAGAGCTTAGTGTGACCCTGGGCAATCCGGTCAATGCCGAGTTGACCGGATATCACCAGATAACCTATCATATCCCATTAGAATACGTCGAGCCGCTGATCATGGAGGGTGACCAGTGGCACTACTTCAAGGGCACAATCGAACCGCCGGCGGATTGGAACGAGTTGGCGTTCGACGACGATGCCTGGCTGCTCGGACCCACGGGCATCGGGTACGAGGCCGGCACTGGTTATGAATTATGCATCGCCACTAATTTAACTGACATGCAGAACAACTACATCAGTGTGTACGCACGCCGACTCTTCATAGTCGAGGCGCCATCGCGATTAACCGGTCTGACTTTTACCATGGACTGGGATGACGGATACATTGCCTACATCAACGGAACACCGGTCGATAGCCGGTATGCACCGGATCCTCCCACCCATAATCAGACGGCACAGACGTCTAACCACGAGGCATGTTGTGGCACCGGCACGTCGTCCGGACCCTGTCCTCCAGAGGAGGTTGATCTAAGCGACCACCTCGGTGACCTGGTCCCCGGAATCAACGTGCTGGCTGTTCAGACACACAACACTTCGCTATCAAGCTCGGACTTTATTTTCATTCCGCAGTTATACGCTGTCGTCGGTCCCTGGCCAGGCGACTTCGAGCCGAACGGAGAGGTGAACTTCGATGACTTTACAATATTGGCGGCGGCATGGCTGACTATGGATGGACAGGCACGCTATAATCCTGCCTGTGACATTAGTCCCGATGGTTCCATCAACATGCCGGACCTTCTGGTATTTATCGATAATTGGCTGGCCGATTATTGAGAAGTGTTTATTGCGAGTCTGATTTCGACCAAAAAGCCTCATATCTCCCCGCTCGATCATGATGCTGCTGCAAGGCCTTTGCGTACCACCGCCCGCCACACGCCCGCCATCTTCTCCGGTAGATGGTGGGCTCTTAGCCCACGCGGACTTTCGCATGTCACCACCCAACTGTCACCCCCGCGAAAGCGGGACACGAAGCGAAGCCCATCTTCCAGTGCCTTCCATCATTCACTCACTATCACAACACACCCGCCAACGCACCAATCTCCTCCTCACTCATCGCATAATTATATATCCGAACATCATCCAGCATACCAACAGACCCATCTAAAGAAATCAAAACATCCATCCCGACAGCGGTATCGATTGTCTGACTGCCTAAGCTGATGATTGTATCTTCCTGCCCGCCATCCACATAAAGCAGTATATCTTCGACTTTCACATCCTCTTTGTCCGGCAAGACAATCGCTACATGATGCCATGTATCATCATCTATATCTGTATCACCGACAACGCTGCCGCCAACCACAGCGGCTCGCAGTTTCCCCTCAGCGTTGATCACATTAGACCATAGGCCACCGTTGATTCCCAGCGTACCCCAGCGCACAATCGACAGTGTCAATCCATTCGATTCGGTCCTTACCCATGCGGTTACAGTTCGAGGATTCCACCCGCTGATACCTTTGTAACCTTCGATCTCCACATAATCACCGTCCCCGTCAAATTCCAGCGCCCCGCCAATCTTCCCACCATCCGGCCACCACGTCGGATTACCGTTAAGCGTCCCATCATTACTCCCCACACTATCACTGGCAACCGTACCACTCAACTCATCCAACTTCCAATGTGCCACCAACTCAGGAGAGAAACCTGCCAGCGTTCGAATTTCTCTTATGCTCAGCGCATAGTCATAAATCCGAACATCATCCAGCAAACCTTCGCAGCCGTCTAAAGAAATCAAGACGTCCATGCCGACTGCGGTGTTGATTGCCTGTGTGCCATAACTGATTGTGGTACTTTCTTGCTCGCCATCTACATAAAGCCGTATATCTTCGACCTTCACATGCACTTTATCGGGCAACACAATAGCCACATGATGCCATGTATCATCAGCTATATCCGTATCACCGGCAATGCTGCCGCCAATCACCGCGGCTCGCAGTTTACCCTCGGCGTTGATCACATTAGACCATAAACCACCGAGGGCCTCTGTCGCACCCCAGCGCACAATCGACAGTGTCGATCCATTCGATTCGGTCCTGACCCATGCGGTTACGGTTCGAGGACTTGACCCGCTGATACCCTTGTAACCTTCGACTTCCACATAATCACCGGCCCCGTCAAATTCCAGAGCCCCGCCAATCTTACCACCACTCGGCCGCCACATCGGATCACCATTAAGTGTCCCGTTATGCCCATTGCTGGTACTATCCACGGCAACCGTTCCGCTCGACTCATCTAACTTCCAATGCGCCACAAGCCGTGGGACACCTTCCAGCCAATTCCCCGCCATAATCTCCAAATCGCCCAGTCCTACCTCGCCCATTCTGTCAATGTCGGCCTCGCTGCAGTAATCGTTGCTCGCATTACAGCCGGTCTCCAGCCAGTACGCAGCTAACCACGCGAAATCCACCAGGTCAATTCTGCCGTCGAGATTAGTGTCTCCCCGCCCGGGCAGAGCACCCTGGACTTTCTGCAGCGTACTTGACGAAGCTATAAGTGTTCCGTCCGCATAAACTCGCAGCCCGACGCCCTGACCGTACTTGGTGCCATCCTGGTCCCATACGATCGTCAAAATACAACCGTGATAGAGGATGTTATCCAAACAGAACCAGGCCCATTGCCCTTGCGGAACCAGCGGATCGACTTCAACCACTCCATCAGCTCGCGGCTGTAATCCGATCAGGTCGCTGATAATCAAATCACAGAAAGTAGAATGATTATAAGCAAAGCCTCGAGGTGTGTTGGGTACGCCGATCTGAGTCCAGTGACCCCCGTCAACACCGCCGGAAACCATCGATTCGTCGATACAGGAGATGGTGTCGGGTCCACCGCCGATCGTATAAGTTTCTTCATGGCTGCCTGAATATATCATTAACTGGTTAAAGTAATCGTCAGTGTCCACATAACTCTGATCATAATTGCGAAGAAGATTGGCCATGGCCTTGAGAGTGATCGCGGTTGCGTACGGCCAGATCGGACCGTCCCACCGACAGCAACTGCCTACACTTCCGGTGTTGTATCCTGTCTCATCATGAGCGCCGCTGGTAAATCCGTAAGCGGTGGTAAAGCTGCCTAAATGACTCCAGGCCAGGTCATAATTGACCGCCCCGCCATCATCGGGCATATTAAAATACCAGGGCGTAAAACCGTGAAGTTCGCGCCTGCCCTGCAAAGAACCGCCGGGGAAATCGTTATAGCCAACCTTGAAAAACTCATCGGCTGGATCCCAAAGGTAGCCCAGCATCGCCTGTTTGATGCTTTCAGCAGTGTTGTCAAATAGATCGGCCTTTTGCAGGTAAGTCGCTGCATTTTCCGTGTCGTACTCTGCGGCAATGCGAAACATCTGGGCGATCGCCCGGGTGTCTCCGAACATATACGAGTTGAGCGTAGCCCGCTTGCCGCTGCCCCCGTAACTGACTTCCATTCCATCGCGGTCATCAATCTGCCAGAACAAACCGTCGTCGGTATCACGATATGCCGATTGCGTTGCACCACTGACCCATCCATTGTAGTTTGTTTCAAGGTTCAGCAGATTTGTCTGGTCAGCAACCAGTTCGGTAACCAGACCATCATCTGGATTGACCTTGTAGCGTGCATAAATCGCATCCGCCAGCCAGCATGAATAACGCCTGGGAGTTGCGTTAGCATGGGTCATCCAGTAACGCTCGTAATCATCCATCAGTTGAGACTGATGAATCCATCGCCCTTCGTAGATATGATGAGAAGAAGGGCAGGAAATCGTATTGGTCACTGGATCGGCCCAGTCAACCGGATCGATAAATTCAGTCAAAACGAAACTGGGATTCTGTTCGGTGCCGATATTCTTGATGTGCTTGCGATATGTCCACCAGCGGAAATAATACGTCTGAACCAGATCGGCATCCGGCGCATCAAACAATGGAATGTTATCTTTCAAATAATCAAATGCATCGGAATGGCCATTCTGATCCAGATCGGCATTTTTAACATATTGACCGCCATAGACGCCGTTATTGACCTGCGAAACCTCCGCATCCGTAGAAACCTGGAAAAACCAGCGATCCTCGGCGTTGAATTGATTAACATAAGATTCAATCGTATCCGGATCCAGCAGCAATGGGCCTTGCGCTGCTTGTGATTGAAACTGAGTTAAACAAAGCATAATATAAACTATACTTATAAAATACTTATATCTGAAGTCGTTTCCATGTTGATTTGTTATTCTCATCATTTATCTTCTCCTTTATTCTATACATGACAGTCATACCCCTGATAGTAATTACCAACAATCTCGATTTTCCCGTCCACATGACAACTACCTCCTGCTCTTTGCTGTGCAACTATCCAGTTTCCCTCATCCGGGCAACCGACTTTGCCACATACATACACGCTATGATACCAAATTCCATCCACCCCCGTCAAGCAAATTATCTCCCAATCCAACCAATCACCTACTTTTGGCTCCTCGTATGATAATGCCTCGAAATAAAACAGTCAAACTAAAAACTCCGGGATTGACATT
>CAZICK010000061.1:0-23330 GCA_964537505.1 uncultured Pirellulales bacterium | reverse complement strand
GGCATGATGGGTGGTATGGGCGGCGGCATGGGTGGCATGATGGGTGGCATGGGTGGCATGGGCGGTATGGGTATGATGGGCGGCATGGGTGGCGGTATGAACTTTTATCAACAGGCGCAACTGCAGAATCTTATTCAGCGGACAATTGAGCCGGATAGTTGGCTATATGTTTCAGGAGGAGGAGCAGGAGGAATAGGAGGAGTAGGAGGAGCAGGGGGAATAGGAGGAGTGGGAGGGGCGCAGGGTATGGCAGGCACGGAAATTACGGATGCCGAGGGCAGAGGCGAGATGCATTTTTTTCGCAGCACGCAGATGGTAGTATTTCAGACGCCAAAAGTACACCAACAGATAGAGGAACTTCTTAAGCTGCTCCGCGGGACGCATGGCACACAAGTGTCTATTGAGATTCGATTTTTGTCGATCAGCAACAATTTTCTGGAAGATATCGGGCTGGATATTGACATTCTTCTTGGCGCCGGTAACGCCGGGTTTAGTCATTTTTCGGAGATTCCCATTGATATGTCAAGCCATGAGTTTACAAGTCCGCCACCGGCGACAGGCATAAGCGGTTCGCTGGGTGGCGGTGCGGTTCCGGACGCATTTTCGATTTCGGGGCAGTTTCTGGACAACATACAGGTTGATTTTTTGATGCGGGCGACTCAGGCTCATCAGCGAAGTCGCAACCTGGTGGCTCCGCATGTAACAGTTATGAACGGTGAAACGTCTATGATCAATTTTTCGAAGGAGACCGCCTATGTGGCTTCCGCCACGTCGAATGTGGGTTACGGTGTCGGTTTGTATGACATCCAACCGGCGATAGACGTTTCCGGCATTCAGATCATGGTTACACCGGTGATAACGGCTGATAAGCGATATGTTTTGTTGAATGCGAACTTCCAGCAGCAGATTACGGAAAGTATCGAGAAATTCAATACGGGAACGGGGGCGTCTGGAGTCGATCTTGATACGAGCGATCCCATCGAGCCCGGGGATGTGCAGTCTGTGGTAATTCAACAGCCGGTCAAGAGTATAAACAGTATTACCACTCATGTGATGGTACCAGACGGCGGAACGTTGCTGCTGGGCGGTCAGAAGATTGTCGGCGAAAGAGAAAGAGAAAGCGGCGTACCGACCCTTAGCAAGCTTCCTTTGATCAACAGGCTCTTTAACAATCGTGCGGTTACCAAGGATGAAAATGTGCTGCTTATTCTGTTGAAGCCGCAGATTATTCTGCAGTCAGAAAGAGAGGAAGATGAGTTCGGCAGTATCCTGACGAAACAAGAATGAAAGAAATGGATGAGTGAGGCATAAAGGGTTTTTCGCTACGTTGGTATAAACATGCCCACGCAAGCGTGGGCATGGCACCCGGCGGGGGAACAAGAATAAGAAGAAGGCTGGGGAGCGAGTAAAAATCGGCGGGTAACCATGCTTAAGGGTGCCGCCGGCCGGGGTGGGTTTGTCGGCGAGGGTTAAGTGTCGGTTTCGAGTTTTTTCATAATTTCTTCTGGGATATCGAAATTGGCAAAGACGTTTTGTACGTCATCCTGGTCTTCCAGGGTTTCCATCATGGCAAGGATTTTGCGTGCTCCCTGTTCGTCGTCAATGGCGACGGTATTGGAGGGTATCTGAGAGAATTCGGCGAGCCGGATGGGGATTTCCTTTTCGCGGAGCGTTTTTTTGATTGTCTCGAAATTTTCGACCGAACAGGTTATTTCGTAGGTGTCGTCAATACGTTCAAAATCATCGGCGCCCGCCTCTAGGGCGATTTCCATTAAACTTTCCTCGTCAGTCTTGGCGGCATCAACGACAAGCAGGCCTTTTTTGGTAAAAATCCATGCGACACAACCGCCGGATCCGAGCGAGCCGCCCCTGCTGTCGAAGATTTTTCTCAGCTCACTGGCTGTTCGGTTTCGGTTGTCGGTAAGCGCCTCACACATAATGGCTACGCCATTGTTTCCGTAACCTTCGTAAAGGACTTCTTCATAAGAGACGCCTTCGAGGTCTCCGGTGCCCTTTTTGATGGCCTTATCGATGGTGTCCTTTGGCATATTGGCGTCCTTGGCCTTGTCGATAGCATAACGTAGAGCTATATTGTGGTCGGGATCGCCCCCGCCTGTTTTGGTGGCTACGATGATACCGCGTGCAAGCTTGCTCCATAGTTTGCCTCGTTTGGCATCGACAGCAGCTTTTTTGTGTTTAATACCCGCCCAATGTGAATGTCCAGACATAAAACTTGAACTCCCAATAAAATCTATTCTTTGCCATCCGGCGTTTCGTCAAAAAGCGAAGCAACCGTAACTTTTTTTCCCTGGTTTAATTGCTGTAACTTAGTTTTTATCGCAGAGGCGCTCTCTTCGAGATAACGTTCGGTTTTTACGCGGCGGTGCAACTGGTCCATCGCCTGGAGCCAATACCATTGAGCCGACTGGTGACGGCCCAACCGATATGCGGTATCGCCCAAATGATCCATGATTTCGGGGTCCGGCGTCATGGTCAGGGCCGCCGCCTGACAAATATACTCCCAAGCGGTGTCAAACTCGCCTTTTTTATAATAAAACCAGCCCAAACTATCAAGAGTCGGTATCGATTCCGGGTCGTCAAGCAGGGCCTCCCACAGGAGCTGCCCTGCCCGGTCAACCTGGCGATGCGACTGTACCAACAGAAAGCCGAGGTTATTTTTGATTCCGGCGTTGTCAGGCGTTTTGACCAGCAATAGCTCCAGTTGGTCGGCAGCCTGAGGCTTCTGTCCCATTCTATCCAAAAATATACTGTATTGCAACCTTGATTGAGAATTATCCGGGTTCTGCTCGACTATGTTTTTCTGTAGTTCCAGGGCCTGCGTTCTTTGGCCACAGGCATCCAAGATGTTCGCTTTTAACATTCGAATAGCGACGGTATTTCCATCCGGGCCGACAAACTCATCCACCCGGGCCAAGGCCCGCTGAGGTTTGCAGGCCGCTATGTCAAATTTTATCCAGGCGTTGAGCCATAAGGCGGATTTGTCATGTTGCGAGAGAATATCCTGGGCCTGACTATAAGCGTCGGCATCAATGAGGATATCGACCAACTGCAATTGGATAGCATCGTTTTGGCCGACGGTCGAAAGGTGTTTGCGCAGCTCCGCGGCGGCACTTTCATAATTTCCGCTGCGTTTCAACAATAATGTCAATACTTCCACTCTTTTGGGGTCGTCCGGTTTTTCGGCCAGCCAACTGCTCGCTCTTGTGATCGCTTCATCCTTACGGCCCTGTTCAAAGATAGTCAGGTACAATAACGTTCGTAACAACAACTCGTCGGGACGCAATTGTATAAGTTCCTCCAACAACGTCTGAGACTGTGCGAAATGGCATCGCACATTGAGCGTCTGTACCAACCATATCGCTGTGGGCAGTTGCATTGTCGGATATCGCTGGTAAGAGTTTTTGATATGTTGCACCGCCCTATCATAAAAGCCGGCCTGTGTGAGGGCCCAGACGAGATTTTCGGTAGCGGTTTGAACTACCTCTAAAACCGGGGCGGCATCATCGTCGCGATTATTTTCGGAGACAATTTTGAACCATTTGTCAAATAAATCGACCGCCTGAGTGTATTGGCGAGTTATTATGAATAACAACAAAGCTTCGTTCTGAAGTATCCGCACCGGTGCGGGGTCCATCTGCCATTGGTCCTGGGAGGCGCCATCGATTAAAAGGGATAAGGCTTCCCGGGCTTTTCCGTTGAGGCGCATGTTTTCCAAACACCTCAGCAATGACTGTGGATCGCGCGGCTGCATACGCCATAACTGGAGCCATTGCCGCGTTTTGGTGTACAGGCTGATAAGGTCACGGCGGACCAGTTCGATGTCTGGGTCATGTGGCAGAATATTTCTGAGTACTTGTTCGGCACGGCTGTTTTCGCCGGCCAGTGCCAGTCCGTAAGCATATAACCGATCGGTAATCTGTTTTCCGTCATGTCCTTTATGCCAATCGTCGAGCTGCTGTAAATACGAATTGTATTCGGCCATGTGAGTGCAGGCTTCGTAAAAAGTTGTCAATACCGTTTCCGGTTGCGGATCGGTTGCCAATAAATAGCGACATAACGCCGATACCTGATGATATCGCAGTTGCAGCGGCGCCTTCTTCTTTGCCGTCGAGATAACAAATACTTCGATAAGGTCTTGATCGTTCGGCAAGGCCGACTGTGCCTGGCGCAAAAGTTCGACCGCTGAATCTATATGTCCCATTGTCAATTGCAAATCTGCCAGGGCTAACAAAGGGATGTGCATTCGGCCAACCAATTGTGCTACGATTATGTTCGCCTGCGCGTAAATTCTCTGCTGCAACAGTAACCGCCAAGTTTCATGATATGCCTGTGTTGCCGCGGTAAGATAACCCATTTCCGTCAATGCGGCGGCCAATTGCAGATGCAATACGGCAGTGGTCGGGTTGCTTTCGGTGGCCTGTGGGCAGGCTAAAGCTCTTTTGAGCAGGGAAGCCGCCTGCGGATATTGGCGCTGATCTAATTTTATGTTCGCCAGCATATAATAGCCTGTCAGGCTGTTACTGTTTAGCTCAATGGCTTTGGCGGAGGCGGCGATGGCGGTGGTGTCCGAGCCTAGTGCGAAACAAGCTTCGCTCAACAGTTCATACAAAACTGAACTGTTTGGGTCGCCGGCTAAGCCGATGTGCAGCTCATCGACGGCCTGCTCGCGGAGGTTCTGACGAAAAGTGCCCTGGGCTTTGTTTAAGAGGTATCGTGCCCGCAAAGCGGCCTTGCGGCCAGTAGCAATGTGGGTGTCGTTGGGGTCGGCTATGTCCGGCGGGGCAGGGTGGGCAGGCAGGCGGAGCGGTTCTTCCGGAAGGACAATCTCCTCAAAAGGTACATTTTCCAGAGGCACGAACATTTTATCCAGTTGCTCTGGAGTAAGGTTTTTGTCAAGGGCCAGCGGCGATATGCGAGCATAGCGGCCGGCAGACTGACGAGGCATGGCTGATAAATTTATGGTTTTGCAGCCAGATGCGGTGAGCAGCAGGATTATGAGAAGACTGATCTTTTGGTTTCTAACGTTATGGTTTTTCAAGATCCACACTCATCAATAATTTCCCAGGTCGATTACTATTCCTTCAGGGGTAAAGTAATCAACGTTAAATATTTTGTCGGTGACCAACGTCACCACCACTACGGGGCAGCCGTGCAGACGTCCGTAACACAGGTCGTCGATGCCAGGCCCGGCCAGTTCCGGTCCTCGCCACTTATCGACGTGACAGTGCCAGCGGGTCAGGGACAACGCGGCGTCGTGGATCATCCGCGGCGATTCGATGTACTGGTTGTCACCGGAACGCTCGCCGGGCTGGTACGTTTTGAATACGGCTGTGCCGTCATCCAACATACTCAGCCCTCCCACCTCACTGGTATTATCGGTAATGTCCTGTTCTAAAAAGCTTCTTAATTGCCGAGTGGTTTGGGCCTGGGCTAAGGTCTCGAGCAAAAGCTTAATTCGCAGTAAGTCAGTATAGCTCAAACGATTACATTGGTCAATAAAACCTTCGGCGTAATCGTCCGGTGCGTTCGGATAGCTTCGAGGACGTTTGGTGTGGTCGAGTTTGGCCAGGCGAAGGGCGATATCGCTAACTAACTGTGAACGTGACAATTGCAGATGTGGATCGTCTATTATGCTGAGCAGTAAATAGCTGTCGTGGATGTCGAAGGTGTAATCTTCGCATTTTTTCAACGATGTAGCGAGGTGACGCATCATTTCCAACTGTGCCGGTGTCAGTATGGTTTGCTGTATTTGGCAGGCGAGAAAACGTATAAAATTGGCTGGAACATAACCGAAACTTCCGGCCCAGAATTGTAATTGCCCTGTCATATCATCGTTGGGTGGCAAGGCCATTATAGTCTCGATAATACGGTCGCGGTCGGTAAGTTTGCGCAGACCTGTCAGGGCGGCGATTCTAAGTCGCAGCGATTTGGCGTGTTTGAGTTGGCCTGTTAAGATTTCTTCCATGGTTTTATTTTGGCCGGCAATGTGCTCGATGGCGAGTGCGAGTTCACTGTCGATCGGGCGAGTCGAAGGCTCGTCTTCGGCCAAGGCCATAAGCAGGTAGGGAAGTGTTTCTTTGTCGTTCAAATCAATTATATGATCGATAATCTGACGGCGGAGGCATGGCTCTTTGGAGTTTGTCAGGGCTGTGCCCAGCCATTTGGGGGCGTCGTCGCGATAATCAGCAACGATCAGCTCCAACACCCGCTGACGAATAGTTGACGAATGCAAAGGAGAGGCAGCCACGCCGGCGAACACCCGGCCTAATCTTTCGTGTTGGTTATGATCCAGCTTTCGTTGGGTCAGCTCATCGATAACCGCTAATCGCTTGCGGTCGGCCAGGTCCGGCTGCCCGACCGATCTGATAATCGCATCAGTTGACCATTGTCCGGGGGCCAGGGACCGACAGCCGACAGTCGCCGGCAACAGCGCCATCGCCAGAATCAATCGTAAATGGTTTGTCTTTGCCAATTTACACATATACATCCAATAGCTATAATACTTCGCGGCAAGGCCAATTGTAAAGGATTTTAGGACAAATGGGATTGTTGTACCTACTGTTGAGCATATCCAGCTCTGTTATTATTGCGCTGCTGCTGAAATATAATGAGACACAGGAAAGGTCCCGACTGGTTCCCCTGGCAAGTAATTATATTACTGCGACGGGGATTACTTGTTATCTGTGGTGGCATGGCGGGTCCGATAGTCTGGGCAACATATCAGTTTTTCTGGGGATTGTGACCGGGATATTTTTTGTAGTTGGTTTTCTGCTTATGATGATTTTCATCGGGCGGATCGGTATCGCTATTCCGGTGTCACTGACGCGTTTGGCAGTTGCCCTTCCTATTGTAGTTTCCATAGTATTTTACGGTGAAACAGCGAGCGGTATGCAGATTTTGGGGTTAGGGCTGGCGTTGATTTGCTTTTTGTTGTTCGGCAGATCGGCCGGCCAAGAAGAAGCCAGCGGTGTCAGTGGCCGGGATAACATCTTTGTTTCGTCACCGCGCGGCGGGTGGCTGCTGCTGATAAGTTTGTTTTTGTGTGCGGGGTTCGGTGGAATCAGTATGAAGGTCAGAGATGAGCACTGCCCTATCGATCAGATGCACGGTTTTTTGACGATACTATTTGGCATGGCTTTGATATTGAGTTGGGTTATCGTTATCGCCAAAAAAGAGCAAATACTTGGCAGGGATGTCTGCTTTGGTCTGATACTTGGCGTACCGAACGGTTTGTCGAGTATATTTTTTATTCTGGCTCTGCATAAGCTTGGCGGCCTTATGGTGTTTCCGGTCAATGACGTTGGGGTTGTGGTGTTTTCCAGCCTGGCAGCTATGGTGATATGGCGTGAAAAGCTCAATCAAACGGGGTGGGTGGCTCTGGCGGTTGCTATCGTGGCGATTGTCCTGATGAACGTTGGCTAATATACGCCCTCTTTGGAAGTTAAACGCGGTAGCGGTGCAGGCGTAAGGGAATTTTGATAGATTTGGCGGCTTAGGTCTGCTACACTTGAGGTCCCTGGGCTGCTACAGAACAGATCAATTACGGACGGATGGATGGCAAATGAGTGTGTATGAGAAGATATTGAGCCGACGGGAACTGTTGGGGACTATAGGGCGAGGTCTGAGCCTGGCTGGATTGACATTTGGAGCATGGAAGCTTGCCAGCGGCAAAGATGAGCCACAGGCGAATCAGGAATGCGTAAATAAGGGGTTTTGCCGGAATTGCCGGGTCTTTAAGGATTGCGGTCTGCCCAGGGCGATTTCGGCAAAGAAGGGGTCGGTGAGACAATGACGGACTGGGAAAACAAAAAGGATGTTACCCGACGTGAGGTGTTACGCGGTAGTGTTCGCAGTGCGTGCTTATTTGGTATAGGTGCGATAGGAGGGCTGTTGGCACGGCGGGCGAAGGCGGTAGATACAGTCTGGCAGATCGATCCGTATAAGTGTATCTCCTGCGGCAACTGCGCTACCCACTGTGTACAGAAACCATCGGCGGTGAAATGTGTGCATGCCTTTGCGATGTGCGGGTACTGCGATCTGTGCACGGGATATTTCGAGCCTGAAACGGTCTCGCTGGATACTGGGGCGGAAAACCAGCTCTGTCCGACCGGGGCGATCAATCGCAGGTTCGTGGAAGCCCCTTATTTCGAATTCACCATCGATGAGAAGTTGTGCATCGGGTGCGGTAAATGCGTCAAAGGGTGCAACGCGTTCGGTAATGGGTCGCTGTTTCTGCAGGTACGCCATGACCGGTGTTTGAACTGCAACGAATGCTCCATTGCGAAAGCTTGTCCGTCAGGCGCTTTCCAGCGTGTCAGCGCAGATGAACCATATTTGCTCAAGGAAGTGAAAAGCGGCGAATGAGACGATTCTGTCATATCCTGTTTTTCGGGAGCTTGTTTGTGGGTTTCTGCGGTGCGGCCGGGGCCCAGCAGCGTTTTCCACCGCCGGATTTCGAAAGCGGGTATAAACTGCCGTTGACTACGGTTCCGCCGGCCCGGCAGCAGTTATATGAGTATCTGGATGTGGCGGTACTGCTGGCGGCATTACTGCTGGGATCGTATCTGTCATTGAAAAAACGCTCGCGGCGGGGGATTTTCTGTCTGATGGTTTTTTCGCTGGTGTATTTCGGGTTCTGGCGAAAGGGGTGTGTGTGCCCTATCGGAGCGATTCAAAATATTGCCCTGGCGTTTTTTGAACCGGCGTATGCTATACCAACGACGGTTGTCATCTTTTTTTTGTTGCCCCTTTTTTTCACACTGTTTTTTGGGCGGACGTTCTGTGCCGCGGTCTGTCCGCTGGGCGCGATTCAGGATGTGGTGCTGGTTCGTCCGCTGCAACTGCCGGGGTGGCTGGAACACACGCTGGGGCTGCTGGGCTATGTATATCTGGGCGGGGCGGTGCTTTTTGCCGCTACGGGCAGCGCATTTATCATCTGCCAATATGATCCGTTTGTGTCTTTCTTCCGGCTAAGCGGTAGTTTCGAGATGTTGGTTCTGGGAGGGAGCTTTCTGGTGGTTGGGCTGTTTGTGGGCAGGGCTTACTGCCGCTTCCTTTGTCCTTATGGGGTTATAATGCGCGTTCTGTCGAGATTTTCCAAATGGCGAATCACCATTACACCTAAAGATTGTATTCAGTGCCGATTGTGTGAGGAGTCATGTCCGTTTGGGGCCATTCAAAGACCCGCTACCGCCCCCCTACCGCATGATTATCGCGCAGGCAAGATAAAACTGATAACGCTATTTGTCCTGGCGCCGATCATCGTTACGGTAGCCGGCCGGCTGGGAATGGAACTGGCGGAACCGTTTTCGCGTATGCACGAACGGGTGCGGCTGGCCGACCGTATCCACATGGAAGAAACGGGCCGGATCGAAGGAACCGATGATGCCAGTGAGGCGTTCAGGGCAACCGGAGGATCCATTGCGGAACTTTATAGTGAAGCCGGGCAAATTGCAGATGAATTTGTCTGGGGTTCGATGCTGTTCGGTGGATTTGTCGGGCTGGTGGTGGCAGGTAAGTTGATCGGGCTGACCGTCAGGCGCAGCCGAAAAGATTACGAAGCAGACCAGGGGCGATGTCTGGCGTGTGGACGTTGTTTTGCCTATTGCCCGGTAGGACGGGCGGAACGGAAAGTTGAACACTAACCTGTGAAAACAACTGAACAAAAATTTAAGGCTGGAAACAGTGTCAACGCAAATGATGCACTGAGGGCAAATCCCTGGTATCAGGCGGCAGCAGGAACGGCTGTGGTGGCGGGGGTCTTTTCGGTAATTGTCTGCACTTTGCTGGTGCTGAACTACTTGGAGGGCAAACCTTTAGAACCGTCAGACCCGACCAAGAAGGCAGAGCCGCTGAAAACTGAAGAATTGGCCAAGCTGAAAACACAGCTTTTGTCAGACCCACAAAACGAACGACTAATTAAAGATGTTCGCCAACTCGATCTTCAGCTTAGAGAAGAGTTTTTCCACCGTCAGAGCTTCGCCGAGCAGGGGAAATATCTGCTATTGGGCGGCATAGTGGTTTTTCTGATCGGTATCAAGACGACGGCAGGCTACAGGAAGCAACCGCCTAAGCCGCGAAAGAATGTTAATGAACAGGCTCTCGCCAAGCGCAATGCCAATTGGGCTTTCTGGTCAGCAAGTGTTCTGGGAGTAGTTGTGGGTGGTGTGGTTTTGCTATCGATTGTGACTGACGAAACTGTTCCAACCAGTCAACTGCTGAAGGACATTATCGCGAGTCAACCAGGCACAGAAAAGGACACGGCCGTCGCCGCTTATCCTTCGACAGAAGATATCAAACGAAATTGGCCGCGGTTTCGCGGGCCGGGCGGGCTTGGGATATCGGCTTATACCAATGTACCTTCGTACTGGGACGAGAAGAGCGGTGAAAGTATTGTCTGGAAAAGCGAAGTTCCTCTGCCGGGCGAGAATTCGCCGATTGTCTGGGATGGAAAGGTTTTTCTAACCGGCGCCGATGAGCAAAACCGTGAGGTCTATTGCTTCGACGGGACAACGGGAAAGCTGTTATGGCAAAGGGCGGTGAATGTTCCGCGAAGAAGCTCGAAAATACCCGATGTGATGGAAGATACGGGTTTTGCGGCCCCGACGGCCGCTACCGACGGGCAACGGGTTTACGCTATCTTTGCCAACGGTGATGTGATTTGTTTCGATTTTGCGGGGAACCGTGTTTGGGGCAGGAATCTTGGTATTCCCGACAGCGCTTACGGTTATGCCACATCTTTGACGATGTATCGCAACTTGCTTTTGATTCAATACGATCAGGCCACGGAAGATGACGGTTTGTCGGAGATGCTGGCGATGGACGGCGGTACAGGGCAAACAGTCTGGCAGAAGAAACGTCCGGTCGCGAATTCTTGGGCGTCTCCTATTGTTATCGATACGGGTAAAGACCGGCAGCTCATTACCTGCGCTGAGCCGTGGGTGATCTCTTATGACCCGGCTACGGGTGATGAACTCTGGCAGGCAAAGTGCCTGTACGGTGATGTTGCGCCGTCACAGATTTACGCTAATGGATTGGTTCTCGCTGTCAGACCGGGTGAGGAATTAATCGCTATCGGCACCGGCGGTCGGGGCAACGTTACCGAAAGTCAAATCGCGTGGATCGCCGAAGATGATATTCCCGATATTTGCAGTCCGGTGAGCAACGGCAAACTGGTATTTCTTGCCACGAACGGAACGGTAAGCTGCTATGAGGTCAAGGGCGGGACAAAGGTCTGGACAAAAGAATCTGATTTGAAGTTCGAGGCATCACCGAGTCTGGTGGGCGATAAGGTGTATCTGGTCAGCAATAACGGTACGGCGATTATTATCGAGGCGGGCCTGGCATATAAGGAGATCGCCAAGTGCCGGTTAGATGAGGCTGTCAAGGCGTCACCGGCTTTCGTTGATGGGCGCATATACATTCGCGGCGAGAAGCACCTGTACTGTATAGGAAACAAAGAATAGATATGTCAAAACCGGATATTTCATTTGTAGATGAAACGGTGGGCCGGCTCGGTCGAGAGCCGCAGTCGTTGATTCCTATTCTGCAGGCAATTCAACAACACTATCGGTATCTTCCGGAAGAAGCTCTGCGACGAGTGAGCGAAATAACACAAATTACAGCAGCCCAGATCGCTGGGGTATCGACATTTTACACTCAGTTTCGCCATCATCCGGTGGGCCGTCATATTGTCAGCGTATGTAATGGCACCGCCTGCCATGTTAAGGGGGCCGAGTTTGTTTACGAGGCGTTGCGGCGTCATCTGAAGTTGCAAGGCGATAACGATACCGATGCCGATGGGGTGTTTACGGTTCAGAAGGTGACGTGCCTGGGATGCTGCACTTTGGCGCCGGCTATGCAGATCGACGATGTCACCTACGGTCATCTTTCCGGGGAGCTGGTGCCAGTTGTGCTGGATGAATTTCTGGAGTTACAGAGACGGGACGTTAAACCGTGGGCGTCAAAAACCTCGGCGACAGCGAAAGCCAAAGATAATTTCGGTGAGATTCGTCTGGGGCTGGGTTCGTGCTGCGTTGCCAGCGGCAGTGGCCGAGTGTACAAGGCGTTTCAGGAAGCGATCTATCAGACGCAGGCTTCGGTTGCGATCAAGCGGGTGGGCTGTGTCGGCATGTGTCATCATACGCCACTGGTGGAAGTAATAACTGGAAGGAAAGAATCTTTTCTTTATTCGCGTTTGCAGCCGGAAGACGCGAAAAACGTTATCTTACGGCATTTCCGGCCCAAGGGGCACATCCGCAGGTTCACAAACGCCGCAGCGCAAGTAATAGATAAGATACTGACCGATGCCGTGTGGCAACCGGTTGGGCGTCGCTCAATTGATGTGCGGGAAAAACCGGTAGCGGCGTTTCTCGATCGGCAAAAGCATATCGCCACCGAGTATTGCGGTGATCTCGATCCGGTCGATCTGGACGAATATCTTGCCCGGGGCGGGTTTGGGTCGCTACGGCGTTGCGTAACCGAACGGCAGGGGCAAGATGCGATCGAACAGATTCGACTTGGCCGGCTCAGGGGCCGAGGCGGAGCGGGCTATCCGACCGCTGATAAGTGGGCGGCAGTCAGTAAAGCAAGCGGTAAGAAATACATAATCTGCAACGGCGATGAAGGCGATCCGGGAGCCTTTATGGATCGTATGCTTCTGGAATCTTATCCGTATCGCATTATCGAGGGTATGGCGATTGCCGCGTACGCGGTCGGGGCTGACGAAGGTTATTTTTATATCCGTGCCGAGTATCCGCTGGCGGTGCGGCGGATCAGGGCGGCGCTAAGCGAGTGCTCAAAAAGACAACTGCTTGGAGAGGACATATACGGCAGCGGATTCAAGCTGAAAATTCATATAATGGAAGGAGCGGGGGCGTTTGTCTGCGGTGAGGAAACGGCGCTGCTGCGTTCGATTGAAGGCGGGCGAGGGATGCCGCGGCTGCGACCGCCCTACCCGGCTCAGAGCGGCCTGTGGCAAAAGCCCACTCTGGTCAACAATGTAGAAACTTATGCGGTCGTACCCTGGATTATACGATATGGCGGCGAAGCGTTCGCGGCGATCGGAACCGAACATAGCAAAGGGACCAAGGTATTTTCGCTGGCAGGTAAGGTGGCTAGAGGTGGATTGATTGAAGTGCCAATGGGTATTTCGATTCGTCAGATTGTTGAGGATATCGGCGGTGGAATCGCCGG
Organism: uncultured Pirellulales bacterium; assembly: GCA_964537505.1. Taxonomy (GTDB): domain Bacteria; phylum Planctomycetota; class Phycisphaerae; order Sedimentisphaerales; family SM23-30; genus DAINBT01. The sequence continues at coordinate 10,115 of CAZICK010000061.1, read as the reverse complement.
CGGTAAACGTTTCAAAGCGGTGCAGATCGGCGGGCCATCCGGCGGATGCGTACCAGCCGAACTCGCCGAGACATCAGTTGATTATGAAGCTCTCGTTGCCGCCGGGGCAATTATGGGATCGGGGGGCCTGGTGCTGTTGGACGAAGACGACTGCATGGTCGATATCGCCCGGTATTTTCTGGAATTTACGCAAAGCCATTCGTGTGGGAAATGTACTTTCTGCCGAATCGGCACCCGCCGTATGCTGGATGTGCTCGAACGACTCTGCCAGGGCCAGGGCAGAAAAGGTGATCTGGAAGAATTGGAACATCTGGCCGAGATCATTCAAAAGGCCAGTCTGTGCGGTCTTGGCCGAACCGCTCCGAACCCGGTGCTCTCCACTTTGCGCTACTTCCGCGATGAATATGAAGCTCATCTGGAAAAACGCTGCCCTGCCGGCAAATGTAAGAAACTGATCCGTTACGAGATTACCGACGATTGTATCGGCTGTACGTTGTGCGCCCAGCACTGCCCTGTGAATGCCATCGCTATGCAGCCGTACGAGAGACATGAAATCGATACCGACAAATGTATCCGCTGCGGAACATGTAAAAACATTTGTCCGAACGACGCGGTTAAGGTTGAATAAGGTTTGTGACGCCGGAAAACTCGGTGAGACAAAAACTAAGGACGTGTAAATAAAGGGAGCCTCTAAAAATTGCTTTTGTCACGAGTAAAAATGAATTTTTAGAGGTTCCCTAAAGTGTTCATGCAGGGATGTAAATGATTATATCGCCCGAGCCAAACAAGACGTGTTCGACAGTTGCCGTAACGCGGTGCGATGATTATCAATCTGATAAAATCGCAGACGCAGTTGAAAGACAGTTTTCGCTGCTGGGCGGTCTTGAGCGTTTTATCAGCAAGGGCGATACGGTGTTGCTCAAGCCGAATTTTATTGTAGCCTGCCCGCGCGGTCAGGCGGCGGTGACGGATCCCGCGGTTATATTGGCGGTGGCGAAACTTGTAAAAGATTTCGGCGGGCGACCCTTTGTCGGTGATTCGCCGGCGTGGAGCAATATGGCTAAGTGCGTGAGCGATCTGGAACTGGAAAAGCCATTAAAGAAGTTGGGTGTGCCCTTCAAGCAGCTCAACAAAAGTAAGAGATATAAGATAGCCGGGTCCAGTATTGGTATAAGCAGGGTGGCGCTGGATGCGGACAAGATTATTAATCTGCCGAAGTTCAAGGCCCATCAGCAGGTGGTTGCCACCTTCGCGGTTAAAAATATGTTCGGGGCGGTGTGCGGAAAGGAAAAAGTCTTTTGGCATTTTGCCAAAGGCAAATCTCATGACAACTTCTGCCGAATGCTGATAGGGATATACCAACTGTTCAACCCCGTTTTGAGCATTGTCGATGGCGTGGTGGCCATGGAAGGCATGGGACCGATCAACGGCAGTCCCAAGCCACTTGGTTTTCTCGTGGGCAGCGATGATCCGGTCGCGTGCGAGGTCATCTGCTGTGAACTGATAGATTTCAAACCCGATGAATTGCCGATAATCCAAACGGCTAAGCGTATCGGGTTTGGCTGCTCTGACCTAAGCCGAATAAAAGTTGTTGGTGACGATTACTCGGATTTTGTATGCAGGGATTTTCAGTTGGCTGAGCAAAGACCGCTTAATTATTCGCTGGGGCATGTATGCAAAAGTGTGAGCAAACAGTTGGTTATTCTGGCAAAGGCCGCTCTGAACTGCGACCGGTAATCGGTGCTAATTGCTTCAACAGGCGGTCCAAATCCATCTGAAATGCGCCCTGAAACAATAATGGCGGCAGAAAAACAAAGAAAATCAGCCCATAACCGAAACCGGTGTCCTCGATTTTTGGGCCAAAATGGAAAATTCCGATTACTAACCCAATAATTGTGAGAAAAATGGTATAGGGCAGGTGTGAAATCAGCTTGGCGGCAATACCACCAGACAGGCCAACAACAGCAGTCCAATGTATATTCCAACGGCATGTTCAATGGAAGAATGTTCCACGAGGTCATTGACAGCCAGGATTATGGACATAAAGGGGCTCCACGGGAAAAAATTTTCTCAGCACATCCGATCCAAACTCTAAGATGCGTTACTGATTCAGCTTAGGTTTACGGTAGTCTATGGCACTACGGCATTTGAGTCAACAAGATTACGGATTGATGTTAAAATAGGGAAGAAGGGAAATATAGGGAAAGATCATATAAATTTAAGATAGCAAGCCATATTTCGCATGAGGCATTGCAAGAATAGGCCGTTAGGAGTGAAAATTTCCTGTTTGTTTGACAAAACGGCGTTTTTGGGGTATACTTTCCCAGTTTCGGAGAAAACTTGGTTCTTGATCCAGCGAGTAAGCACAAAAATTTGAACATGCCAAAAAGTAATGTATCGACCTATTTTGATGAAAGCCACATCCAGCAGGTTCTGCAGGCGATTAATATAGTTGAAGTTATAGGCAATTATGTATCTTTGCAGCGTCGGGGTAAGGAGATGGTTGGGTTGTGTCCGTTCCACAACGACAGTAAGCCATCTCTGAACGTTAATCCCGGCAAACAGATATTTAAGTGTTTTGCGTGCGGGGCAGGAGGAAATGCGATCCAGTTCATTATGCGCCGTGAACAAATGACGTTTCCTGAGTCGGTTTGGTTTTTGGCCCAGCGGGCCGGCGTGAAACTGCCTGAAAAACAGGTACAGGCCCATGAGGGAATGGATCGTAATGAATTGGAGAAGTTGAACCGCTGGGCAGCAAAGTTTTTCCGGGATCAATACGACCAGGACGAACTGGGCCGAGTAGCCCGTGAATACGTGGAAAACCGCTTTATTAGGGCGGATACGGCAAAAAGATTTGGACTGGGCTGGGCGCCAAATAGCTGGGATAATCTGTTAAAGGCGGCCCATGAGGCGGGAAAACCGGCAGCGGAGCTGGCCCGGTTGGGTCTGCTGGTAGAGAAAGAACAAGGTGGATATTACGACCGGTTCCGCGAGAGGCTTATATTTCCGGTGACTGACGCGTTGGGGCGGGTGATCGGTTTTGGGGGCAGAACGCTGGGGGACGACCCGGCGAAGTATATCAACAGCCCTGAAAGTGTGCTGTTTAACAAGAGCCGGGCACTCTATGGGCTGCATGCGGCCAAAGACAGTATCATCAAAGAGCGTACCGCGGTGCTGGTCGAAGGTTATACCGACTGTATTGTGGCCCACCAGTTTGGTCTGGCCAATGTGGTAGCGACGCTTGGCACAGCCCTGACGCGGGAACACGCCGAGATTCTTTCCCGTTATGCCGATACGATTGTGGTGGTGTTTGACTCTGACGCGGCAGGGGAAAAGGCGGCCGATCGGGCAGTTGAAGTGTTTTTCGCCCATCAGGTTGAGGTGAAACTGGTGAGTTTGCCGGAGGGTAAGGATCCGTGTGATTTTCTGTTGGCACAAGGTGATCGCGGTAAAGAATCGTTCGAAAAACTTGTTTCCGGTGCGACCGAATCTCTAGAATATAAATGGCAGAATATGGAACGTCAATTGGCGAAGACAAATACGGTTGGCGGCCATAAGCGGGCAGTGGATGAGTATTTGATGATGACGGCACAGTTGTTGGCACAGGAGAACATAGACAATATCAGCCGTGGGTATCTGCTTAACCGGGTGGCTAAGCTGGTAGGAATAACAAACGATCAGGCACATCGCAAGGTGAATGACCACTTGCGACGGATGAAAGCGAGTGTGTCGGGACAAAGGCATTCGGGGGCGATCCCTTTGGAGAATCGTTCGGTTCGTTCTCAGCGTGAAGTTGTAGAACAGGAAATTCTGGAGGTGCTGCTGAATCGTGGAGATTTGTTCGAGCAAGTCAGGAAAGAGATAGGTCCGGACGAGTTTAGCGATCCGGTTCTAAGCCAGATAGCGCAGCGGCTTTGGGATTACTTTGGCGGTGGCGGCAACGGATCACTGGCGGCAATACTGGCCGGGTGCGAAAGTACCGAGCTGTGCAATAAAATAACAGATATGGCCGAAGGCGGATCGCAACGAGAAAACTTTGAAGTTAGGCTGGAAAGAACGCTGAAGAGCCTGCGACGTTTAGAGACGGAACAGTCCCAACAGGAACTACACAGGATGACTTCCCACGCAGAAGAAAAATACGGTAAGGATGCACAAACGGCACTGCTCTTGGAGATTCAAACAAAGCGACAGAAGCGGTCGAAAGATCAATCGGATCCGGGGCGATCAAATGTGTTTTCTACGAGTTAGAAAGGTTTTGGATAGATTGGTAAACACCTGGTATGGGCCAGGGTTTGGTTTTGAATAGAATAAACGAAAAGTTTGTGGAGTTTGAATTTGGTGAAGAAGATAACGATCGATAATTTTGGTAGTGATAGTTTGAAATCCATGATCGAGAAAGGCAGAACGCGTGGATATTTGACCTATGAAGAGATGAACGACGGACTTCCGGACGATAACCTGACACCGGACCGGCTGGACAGCCTGCTGATGACGCTGGAGGATATGGGGGTGGAGTTGATCGATGAGATCGATCTAAAAAAACGGGAAGATCGGAAAAACAAAGAGGCGACAGAAGATGGCGATGAAGAAGAATTTGCGGTGGAAGAGCGTCGGATCGATGATCCGGTCCGCATGTATCTGACGCAAATGGGTGAGATACCGCTGCTGACCAGAGAACAGGAAATTTCGCTGGCCCGGAAGATCGAGATGATGCGAATGGCGTTTCGCCGCAAAGTGCTGGAAAACGCCTATTCCATGAATACAGCGGTTTCGATGCTGGAGCTGGTGGAACGTGGAGCTTTACCCTTCGATCGAACAATGCGTATCTCGACGGCGAACCCATTGGCAAAATCTTCGGTAACCAAGCGTATCCCACACAATCTGCAAACGATACGCAGCATAATAGAAATGAATCAAAAAAACTGGCACACTCTGGCGGAAAACAATCATGATGCGGAAAACCGAAAAGCGATCGAGTTGGAAATACGTCGGAGGCGCCGGCGCGCGGCAATTTTGTTGGAGGAGTTGGCGCTTCGTACCAGCCGGATCCAGCCGATGATGAATAAGCTGGAAAATATTCTGCATAAAATGGTTGACCTGGAAAACCTGCGGGCAAATCCGGGAAATGAAAATCTGAACGAAGAAGATATTATGGTAGTTGAAGAAGAGCTCAGTGGCCTCAAAGAGTTGGTAATGGAAGACCGTCATCAGCTACAAGTTCGCTGCCAAACGATTCGCAGGATTTTCCATGAGTATGAAATCGCTAAGCGTAAGCTTAGCGGTGGTAATTTGCGGCTGGTGGTTTCCATTGCGAAAAAATATCGTAATCGCGGTTTGAGTTTTCTGGATATCATCCAGGAAGGAAATACGGGACTGATGCGAGCTGTGGACAAATACGAATATCGGCGCGGTTACAAGTTCAGTACGTATGCGACATGGTGGATTCGTCAGGCGATTACGCGTTCGATCGCCGACCATGCCAGGACGATTCGGATACCGGTGCATATGATCGAGACGATGAGCCGATTGCGCAATATCAGTAAAAAACTTCAGCAGGAGATGGGAGTTGAGCCGAGTATCGAAGAAATCGCTGAGTCGGCTAATCTGTCGGCCAATGAGGTGCGGCGGGTGATGAAGATATCACGGCATCCGATCAGTCTGGATCGTCCGGTGGGCGAAAGCGAGGACAGTTACTTCGGTGATTTCATTGAAGACGACGGGGCAGAATCACCGGTGAGCGTGGCGACTCACGAAATGCTCAAGGATAAAATAGACGGAGTTCTAAAGACGCTGACCTACCGGGAACGTGAAATTATCAAGCTGCGCTACGGAATAGGCGACGGTTATACGTACACCCTGGAAGAAGTTGGCCGAATCTTTAAGGTGACCCGTGAGCGCGTTCGGCAGGTGGAAGCCAAGGCGATTCGTAAACTACAGCATCCGGTGCGATCGCGTAAGCTGGAAGGGTTTCTGGATAAGATTGATCGTCGTCTGTTTAATAATGACGATAACGAGAACGAAGACGATAACGATAACGATGAAGATTTAGGGGGTATTTGACCATAGGCGGCCTGGCCTAAGTCTTTTTTCTTCAGGGAGTTATTGTTTTTCCTTGAGGGAGTTATTGCTTTTTCTTAAGGGGGTGTTTGTTTGTCCTCAAGGGAGCTATTGTTTTTTGTAAGGTAGTTATTGCAATGAAAAACCGGATAGATATTTGTGGAAAAAGGCAAAAAAAGTTCAAAAAACGAAGTAATTTGGTGATTTTTTCAATGGTTTTCTCCATGTTCTGGGTGGTTTTGGCGGCGCAATCTATCAGTTTTGGTGCACTTCCAGCAAGAATTATAGTGGAAGCTGGGGAATATATTCGTATCGATACTCCTGTATCTGTTGGTCTTGATGATGTGGCCGTACCACTGGATTGCGAGCTGCGGTTGGAAGAAATTAAGGGTTCCGAACGTCTGGCGGTACCATGCCAGATCGAAGCAGGTTATTCGCCGCGACTCTGGTGGATTTTGTCCGGTACGACCCCGGCCGGCGGTAAACGTATCTACGAACTCGCAGAGGGGCCGGCGGCTAAGGCGCCAGGCGTCGAGATAACAAAGAATGACGCGTGTCTGGAAGTGCGAATCGGAAATGATAGTATTCTAAGATACAATAATGGAGTGGTTGCGCCACCAGAAGGAGCAAGTCCGCTCTATGCGCGGAGTGGATTCATTCATCCGCTGTGGTCACCAAACGGGCAGGTGCTCAGCCGTATCCATCCGCCCGACCATATCCATCATATAGGATTGTGGAACCCGTGGACCAAGACGGAATTCGAAGGGCGGGTGGTCGATTTCTGGAACCTGGGAGAAGGTCAGGGTACGGTGCGGTTTGTAAGATTTGTCTCGACGACCGAAGGGGCAGTGTTCGGTGGGTTCCGCGCGATCCAGGAACATGTGGAACTCAAAGGGCCGCAAGGTGAAAAAGTTGCGATTAACGAAGAACTCGATGTGAGGGTCTGGAACGTAGGCGGTGGGGATAAAGGGCGGTGGCTGTGGGATTTTACTACGACACAAAACTGCGCCAGTTCCAGCCCAATTACGCTGGATAAGTATCGATACGGCGGCCTTGGTTTTCGGGCCAGGGCGGATTGGGAAAAAGGCGATTATCTGACCAGCGAAGGCAAGACCGGCAAAGACGGCGACGGTACGCGTGCCCGCTGGTGCAGTGTTTTCGGTCCGACGGATAAAGGGCCGGCGGGTGTGCTTTTCATGAGCCATCCGCATAACCGTGAACATCCCGAACCGATAAGAATCTGGGGGCCGGGCTTTAATGACTTGTTTTTTAATTTTTGTCCCATAAAGCAAAAATCATGGGTGCTGGAACCGAAAAAAGATTATGTTCTGAAATACCGGATATGCGCTTATAACGGTGAACTGACTTCTGACAAGGCCGAGCAGCTCTGGCATGACTTTGCGTATCCTCCAAAGACTATTCTGGAAGGGAAGGCAACAGGCAATAGGCACTAGGCAATAGGGGGAGGGAGAAGAAAGAAGTAGTTACGCGTGTTTGCAAACTTAAAACGGTCAGTTTGAGTAAGTTAACAGGTTCGCAGGCGTGAGGGAATTTGATATGAAGGTAGATAGAAAGTTAAGAGGTCGTGTGATTGCGGAGTGGGAAAACGCTGAGAAACCTAATTGGGGTAAAAAGGAAACAATCGGGATGTGTTTACTCGTTGACGCTGAGTTAAAAGCAGACAAACTCAATCCTTCACCAAAATTTCGCAAAGCAGTTGAATTAAACAATTTGAAATATGTTAGAACCTGGGTATTGGGCTGTCACTTTTCTTGGCTTAATCCGAGGTGAAATTGGTTTACATCGTGGCGGCAGGCGATACAATCCCTATGCTTTCACGGAGCAGGGCGTGGCGATGTAAGTTACATTGAGCCATTGTAAGTTTACATCGTGGCAAAGTAAGTGTAATATGCCGTGGATAATGGGTGATCCGTCTCTGGTGAGGCGTTAGGCGTAACGGATAACAGGGGATCTGTCACAGATTAAGGGTGATTTGTCGCAGATGAGGTGTTATATTAGGCGGATTAAGCGTTATCTGTCACGGATGAAGGGTTATCTTTCATAGATTAAACGGGCAAAAAGGCGGGTAAGATGTTAAAAATAAGGGACTTAGGGAAAAAAAGAAGATTTTCCAGCAAAGACGTAGCGGGTTTGGCGATGTCCAGAAAGAAAAAACATGAGCAAATACGACAATCTAATTTATTATAAGCAAACAAAGGCTCGGACTAACCATAATTGCATAAACTGCCATCAATTAATTTAAGGCAGGTGATGTTTATTATGCGGAAAGTATAAAGGATAAATTCTTACATTCTTTACATAGAAAAAAAATTTGCAAACAATGTTATCAATCAATGGAGCAAAATAAAGGAGGATTGAGCAATGCTTTGGACGCCTAATAAGATTTATGAAAATGAACCTTTTGAATTAGAAGATGACCTTGAATCAGCGATACTTGAAGTACAAACGGATTTATTTGGCGAGGAGAGAATTTATCTCGATATCAAAAAGAAAATAGGTTTGAAGGGGAAGACAAAGAACATACCGGATGGCTACTTAATAGACCTTTCGAGCAAAAAAGAACCAAAATTATATGTTGTAGAAAATGAATTAGTAAAACATGAACCCTTGAAACATATTGCTGTCCAGGTCTTAGAGTTTTCACTATCATTTGAAACCTCACCACAAAAAATTAAAGCACTTATCAAAGATGCTCTAATAAAAGATAAAGAAGCATTTGGGGAATGCGTGGATTACGCTAACGAAAACGATTTTGAAAATGTAGATTTTCTGCTGGAAAAGATGATATATGGGGACGGCAAATTTAATGTTCTTGTTATCATTGATGAAATATCGGATGAACTTGAAAGTGTTTTGATACGGCAATTTCGCTTTCCAGTAGAAATTATAATATTACAACGATATGTTAACTCCGACGGAGAGCGAATATATCAATTTGAGCCATTTTTAGCTGATGTTTCTATGCCGGTAGTTTCCTATAAAAAAGAAACTACGACCAATACAAAAACTGTTGACCCATCTGAAATTGATACAATTGTTGTACCTGCGAGAGAAGATGGATTTGAGGAAACTTTTATCGGAGAAAATTGCTGGTATGCAATTCGTATTCATCCAAGTATGATCCCCAAGATTAAATATATTGCAGCATATCAGGTTGCACCTATTTCCGCAATTACTTATATCGCTACAGTAAAATTAATTGAGCAATGGAAGGATTCTAATAAATACATCTTACGTTTTACTGAACCAGCGAAGAAAATCGAACCAATTAAACTTGTTGCCAAAGGAGATGTTAGAGCATTACAAAATTCTCGATACACATCAATGGAGAGATTAAACAAAGCAAAAACTCTTGAGGAAGCTTTTTAGCGGAACACAACGGGACAACCCAATGCCTTTATGGCCTGAAAGATTAGGAAATCGCGATTATTAAGAATAGGTAGATTAAAAGGATATGGACAGGAAACCGAAGTTCCGTATCTTCTGCTGATCAATCTAATTATTGTTATGCAATACGAGGAGAATATAGATGGACGATCTAATATCAAAACTAACTACTCCTGAAGAATGCGAACAGGTTGCACTAAACGTAGAGGCTCGGCTTCCAGAGCTTGCACGGGAGGCACGTTGCAGAGCAGTCGAATTACGTGCTGCAGCTCATGGTGCAGCCAGTGAAGCAGAGCGGGAAGCGCTAGAGGCAGTCTATGCTTACGAAAGAATTCTCTCAGCGAAACACGATGGCAAGAATGTGCGTGCTTCACGAACATGGCAGATGATTAAACGCCATGGCATCATTATCGCGGTGGAGAAAGCTGTTAACAGGCCACAGGAAACCGCTGGATACAAAGCGCTCGTAGATATGGGAATGCAGCGTTTTGCATTCGAAGCTGTTGTATGTCGCCATCCTGGTGTTTTTAATTCTGAAGCCCTTAAACGCTCGCAAGATAGGATGAAAGAATGGCAATCTGTCCAAGTAGAAAGTAAAAAGGGCTCCTCATAAGAATCTGTACATGGATATGCCAAAAAATGACTGGTTT
>CAZICK010000060.1:0-23902 GCA_964537505.1 uncultured Pirellulales bacterium | reverse complement strand
GATACAGCAGTTCTTAGCCTCGTGTTCTGTACAGATTCTTATGAGGAACCAAATGTTATTAGGTGCTATTGCCTTGGCTATTGGTATTGGATTACAGAATTTCCCCGAAGGGCTGGCAGTTTCTATGCCGCTCAGGAGGGAAGGTATGGGGCAGTTCAAGGCCTTTGTGTACGGACAAGCGTCCGGTGTAGTCGAACCTGTGGCAGGCGTACTTGGCGCCTGGCTTGTCATCTCTATGGGGCCGCTACTTCCTTATGCCTTGACATTTGCCGCCGGTGCGATAATATTCGTTGTAGTGGAAGAATTTATCCCCGAGTCACAACGTCACAGCAGTACTGATTTTGCCACGATCGGCGATATGCTGGGTTTTGCCATCATAATGACACTTGATGTAGCACTCGGTTAGTGCTTTGGAACATATAGATAGAATATTTGTAAAAAAATGTTTGTCAATGTGGAATTTCGAGATTTTTAGGCTAATAATTCTTTCAAGAAAGAGAGGTGCTTCGTGGGACTTAAGGGCAGTAAGACGGAAAAGAACATTTTGACGGCGTTTGCGGGTGAATCTCAGGCTCGCAACAGGTACACGTATTTTGCAAGTGCCGCAAATAAAGAGGGTTACGTGCAGGTATCAGCTATTTTCGAGGAAACGGCAGGCCAGGAAAAGGAGCATGCCAAGAGGCTGTTTAAGTTGCTTCAAGGTGGCGAGGTGGACATTTCGGCGGCTTTCCCAGCTGGCGTGATCGGCACAACGAGTGAGAATCTCAAGGCATCAGCGGCGGGCGAGGACTATGAAACAACTGAAATGTACCCCAGTTTTGCCAAAGTAGCTGACGAGGAAGGATTCTCGGAAATAGCTGCTATTTTCAGGAGTATCGCCGTGGCCGAAGCCCGCCACCGGGACAGGTACCTTGCTTTGCAGAAGAACATTGCGCAAGGGAAGGTCTTTAAAAAGAATAAACCGGTTCGCTGGGTCTGCAGGAACTGCGGCTACGTGCACGAAGGCACCGAAGCTCCAAAGGAATGCCCGGCTTGCGCCCATCCGCAGGCATACTTTGAGCTTGCTGCGGTCAACTATTGATTAGCTGATAAACCATATTTGTATAACTCTATGAAAGGCGATATGTAATGCGAAAGCTTGCTTCAGAGGTATATGCAGTAGGAGCGATTGATTGGGATGCAAGACTTTTTGACAGGCTTATCCCTCTGCCGGATGGTACCAGCTATAATGCTTACCTGATTAAAGGGACTGGCAAGACGGCACTGATTGACACAGTTGATCCCAGCAAAACAGCAGTTCTGCTTGGACACCTGGATAAGTTGCGGATCGATAAGATCGACTATATCGTGTCGCATCATGGCGAACAGGACCATTCCGGCAGTCTGGCAGACGTTCTGGCAAAGTATCCTACAGCACAAGTGGTGACAAATCCCAAGTGCAAGGGGATGTTGATGGATTTGCTCGATATCGACGATGACAGATTCACTACGGTTGCCGATGGTGAGCAATTGACGCTGGGCGATAAGACTTTGCGTTTTGTTTATCTGCCGTGGGTTCATTGGCCCGAGACTATGGGAACGTATCTCGTAGAAGAAAAGGTGCTGTTTTCGTGTGATTTTTTTGGTGCTCATCTTGCGAGCAGCGACTTATTTGTGGACGATGAAGCGGTGGTGTATGAATCGGCCAAGCGATATTACGCTGAGATTATGATGCCATTCAGACGACAAATTAACAATAATTTGGAAAAGCTTTCCAACCTCGAAATTGACATCATCGCTCCCAGTCACGGCCCGGTGCACAATCGGCCGGAGTTTATCATCGATGCCTATAAAGACTGGGTTTGCGATGCCGTCAAAAACGAAGTTGTGCTGCCTTACGTTTCCATGCACGGCAGCACCGCCGCGATGGTATCGCATTTTGTGGAGGCATTGATCGAAAGAGGTATTACGGTAAGACAATTTGAGTTGTCCACAGTTGATATCGGCAGGCTTGCTATGGCATTGGTCGATGCGGCGACAGTAGTTATCGGTTCGCCAACTGTGCTGACAGGGGCACATCCATCCGCGGCTTACGCCGCGTTTTTGGCCAACGCTCTAAGACCTAAAGCCAGATTTGCGTCTGTCATCGGTTCCTACGGCTGGGGTGGCAAAACCGTTGAGCAGTTGACAAATATGATGACAAACATTAAGGTTGAGATTCTTGAGCCTGTGGTAATAAAGGGTTTTCCTAAAAATGATGCTTTTGCATCATTGGATAGACTTGCTGACAAAATATTGGCAAAACACAAGGAGATTGGAATCGCATAGTGCTGTTGTTCACTGTTGGGCTTGGTGAGCGTACGGCGGTGGCCATTGGTTCCATGATCGCGATAAGCAGCACCGCCTGTGTATGGTTGGTTGCGCATCGCCTCAGAGGTGGAAAAAATGCTGCGAGAGAAAAGCATGTGCCCATCCGCAGGCGTATTTTGAACTGGATGTCCTGAATTACTGATTTTGGCTCAATAGTCTGAAACCTAATCGAATCATTTTAAGGAGAAATAAAATGGCGAAACTCAACAAAAATATTCTGACCACAGCTTCCGGCGCCCCGGTAGATAACGACCAGAATACCATGACAGCGGGAATTCCCGGGCCAGCTTTGATGCAGGACGTTCACTTAATGGAAAAGCTGGCTCATTTTAACCGAGAACGTATCCCGGAACGCGTAGTACATGCCAAAGGCACCGGTGCTCACGGTTACTTCGAGGTGACTAAAGATGTTACAAAATACACAAGGGCTAAATTCTTATGCGAAGTTGGCAAGCGAACGGAAGTCTTCGTGCGTTTTTCAACAGTAGGGGGCGAAAAAGGCTCGGCGGATACGGCACGTGATCCTCGCGGTTTTGCTGTAAAATTTTATACCGAGGAGGGAAACTACGATATGACGGGCAATAACACCCCTGTATTCTTTATAAGAGATCCGTTAAAGTTTCCTGATTTCATTCACACTCAGAAGCGAAATCCCGCGACAAATGCTCCTGATCCCGACATGTTTTGGGATTTTTTGTCTCTTACACCTGAATCAATTCATCAGGTAACCATACTTTTTTCCGACCGAGGCACACCCAAAGGCTTTCGCCACATGAACGGGTACAGCAGCCATACTTTCAAGTGGTATAATGAAAAAGGTGAATATTTTTGGGTAAAGTATCATTTTAAGACAGCCCAGGGCATTGCGAACTTTACCCGCCGGGAAGCAACTCGCATGGCAGGTGAGAACGCTGATTATGCTACCCGCGATTTACGTGAGGCGATAGCAAAAGGCGATTTCCCCGCATGGAAGGTCTGTGTACAGATCATGACGCCTAAAGAAGCTCAAAAATACCGGTTTGATATTTTTGATGTAACAAAAGTCTGGCCACATGGCGATTTTCCGCTTATTGAGATAGGGGAAATGGTTCTGAATCGCAACCCCGAAAATTATTTTGCCGAAGTTGAGCAGGCGGCTTTTTCGCCAGGCAATTTTGTGCCTGGCATAGCTGCTTCACTTGATAAGATGCTCCAGGCGCGTATCCACTCGTACCACGATGCCCATCTGTACCGCCTGGGACCGAATTACCAACTCCTGCCGATCAATGCCCCCAAAGCAACTGTTATGAACAATTACCAACGTGATGGATATATGCGTTTCGACGATAACGGTGCCGGCGGGCCAAACTATTATCCCAATAGTATGGGCGGGCCTGAACCACAACATGGGGTCGGCGAGCCGCCGTTTGAAGTTTCGGGCATAGCCGGGCGACAGGAATATACCCATCCCAACGATGATTTTGTTCAGGCCGGCGATCTCTACCGCAAGGTTATGACGGACAAAGACCGGGATCATCTGATCGATAATATTGTCGCGCATATTAGCGTCGCACAAAAGCGAATCCAGTTGAGACAGACCGCCATTTTTTACAAGGCCGATTCCGAATATGGCCGTCGTGTGGCGGAAGGATTAGGGCTTGATATTAAAGAGGTCACAAAATTAGCTGACATGTCTCAGGAAGACAGAGTCAAGGCAACCGCGAAATAAGACACAGTTAAACTTGACGCCAGCGTCAAAAGGATTGTGAATCATTGATTCTGTCGCCTAAACGGTGTTATTAGGCGTGAATATCGACTTTTGACGCCAACATCAAACTTAGTAATTCCAGGCTTATATAAAAATCCATTTTCGTCTAACAGGCCCTGTTGAATGAAAATTGGGTAAAAAAACTGCGAAAGTTAGCTATTTATCGTAACTATCTTATTTACAATGTGTTACATGGAATTATGGGAGTAAGATGGTTCCTTGGCTGTTTTTTTTTTGAATCTTTGTATGCCAGGTGCTACAGTTACCCGTTAATATTGTAATTGATTTTCCTCATTATATCATTTGGAGGTTATTGCTATGTGTGAACACTGTACTCGACGGGAATTTATTGGAGCAGGAGTGGCTAGTGGGTTGATGCTCGCCGGCGCAACCTGGACGCACACGTGGGCTTCGCAATCACCACCTGCTCAACTCCGTGGCAAGTCTCGAATTTGCGTCGTCTTCACCGGCGAGCCCGTACCAGATGACCGTAATTGGGGAGCCGATGACAAGCAGATAAAGGCAATGAAGACCCGTCTGGCCAAGGCGGAAAAGGCTCTTGGAAACGTCGAGCTGATAATTGGGCAGTCGAGCAATGCCCAGCAGACGGCATCTCTGTTAGAGAAGGCAGGGCCAAATGCACCGGTCCTTGCGATCAACGTGCAAAACTTTGCTTTAACGAGTGTGGTGACGCCGATTCTGGATAGGGCGCATCCCATGGTCGTCTTCTCGCTGCCAGCCAGCGGTCACGATTGGATGTATTCGCCCCGTTGGCACCGTCAGGGACATCGCGTCACCCTTCTGGCGAGCAGCAACCACGATGAACTCGAACGGGCGATTCGTCTGCTGAGGGTGATTCCAATGATGCAGAATACTCGGATTCTCCTCTTTCCTCCGGCTCAAGGCACGGCGCCTGCCCGGTCTCCGGAAGAAATCAAGAAGCGTTTAGGAGCCGATGTCGTTGCCATAGAAGAGAAGGCCTTCGACGAGATGCTTTCTGCCGCTGAAGACGATGCCGTTCTAGCCGAGGTCAACTGCTGGACAAAAAACGCAAAGGAAATCATCGAACCGAACAAAGATGATATCTTGAAGGCCGCTCGCGTCAGTATAGCGTTGCAACGTCTCATGGAGCGTGAAAAAGCTCAAGGATTGGCTGTGGGCACTTGTATGGGGTGGTTGCCCAAAGGATTTCCCTGCCTGGGATTCGCTCGTCTGCGCGACAACGGTATTCCCGCAGCGTGCGAGGGAGACATGGACTCGTTGTTGACTATGCTTCTGTTTCAATACGCAATAGATCGCCCAGGATTCCAGGGCAATGCGACCTTCGATACTTCTCGTAATGCCTTGTGGACTGCTCATTGCACAGCGCCTCTGAAGATGGATGGCCCCGATGGCAAGGAAGCTCCATACCTGTTGCGCGGACATTCGGAGGTTGGCGGCAGTGGCTGTGTACCCGAGGTCCAATACCGCGTTGGCGAGACCATCACCCGTACCAAACTGGTCAACCTTGATACGATACTCGCCTCGACGGGCAAGATCATCGAGGTTCCAAAGAAGTCTGTACATGGTTGTCGCACCCAGATCATTACCGAAGTTCACGACGCGGCGAAGATGGCCGCCAACTGGAGCAGTGTCCTTGAAACCGAGGATGCCATGACGTTGTTGCACCGCGTGGTGTTCTACGGCGATCAGATGGATAACGTGTACCACCTCGCCCGGTTGATGGGCATGAAAGTTGTCGAGGAAGGCTGAACGAACATTCGGTGTTCTGTGCAAAAATGTGCGACACGAAGACCCGTACAGTGTTGACGGTGGTTTTGTGTACCCAATGGGTATCATTATACCTGGCAGGGCCAATCGTAACGTATTGTGGCCTATGTAGATACAATTTTACTACCTGCCATTTTCATTCAGTATGGGCGTAACTGCTGTTTCGTCAGGGTTTGGAGAGGTGTTTTTTCTTGGCTTTGATCCAGCGGATGGCGTCTTCGAGGCCACGGGGGTTGATACGGAAATCCTGTTTTGCGATAACGTTGAGGCTGCGCAGCGCTTGTAACTGGTGTTTTCCAGGAGTGCAGAGCATTTTTATGATCTGAGGCATACCGGCTTTGTCACCCATGACGGCCAAGGCGCTGGCGGCGTTGCAGCAGACAACCGGGTCACTATCGTAGAGGGCATCGTAAAGCTGAGCTTTGGCTACGTGAGCCCGCATATTACCAAGCGATTCACAGGCAGCAGAGCGAACGCTGGGATAAGGGTCACGTAAACATCGGGCGACGGCCATGGCTGCTTCTTTGCCGCCGATCTTGGTCAGATTTTTGATGGTTTCCTGACGCATTGCCGGGTCGGAGTTGTTAAGTGTGCGACTGATTCTGACAATATCGACAATGCTGTTGCGTCGCCCCAGAACTGTGGCAGCCGCGGCGCCACTTAGGGTTTGCCGTTGCAGTTTTTGTCTGATGTCGCTCTGATAACGTTTGTCCATAGCTGCTTAAAATCCAACTTCTACATAAATTACCAGCTTCCACTGACCATCAGCCCTGATCCTGCCGCTTCGGTAGCGACGAGAGTTCGCCGGCGTGATTGTTTTGTTGCTTCGTATTTGTCAAACATACTACACACCTTACAACGCTCGCTAAAGGGAACTTCCAGCGTTATCTCGTACCCAATGTTTTTATAGGACTTTCAGTTTCAGTGCCTGATACTCCTTGCACACAGGGAAGATCGACATATTCAAACCCGATATTTTGTCAAATTCCGCTCAGTACGCGAAATCGTACTCCAAACAAGTATAACCCATCTTCTACAGTTGCGTCTTTTTGGGAGGCGGAAAATGGCGTTTTTAGACTAAAAATGATGATTTTGTGTTTTTTACCTCAAAGCGGATGTAAAGACGCTGGTTCCGATTGTTGACCGCCTCAAAAGCAAATTTTGTATCGACCGTATTTGCATTGTTGCCGACCGCAACGCTATTGTTGAGAGTCTGCGTGAACACCTCAAGCAGGGCGAGAAGGCATTGGTTGGCAATACAGGGTATCGCAAGTATCTTGCCGCCCCCAAACCGCGGAACCATTTTCAGATCGATGAAGACAAGATCCTCGAAGAGATCACGGTAGAAAAGAGTTGTAAAATCAAAGTGTAGAAAATGAGCCAAAAAAACATGACGGCAAATAGGAGGAATTAGATGGGATCTGGTTGTTGCCGCCATGTCTTTTTCGCTTCATCCTCTATTTAATTATATGCCTGCCAAAACCAAAAGGCAAAACATACTGACCGAAAGTGTCGCATTTATAGAACTATATTGTGTGCTAAATGCCCAATGGTATAATAATTCCTGGCAGGACCAATTCGTGTACCGTTGGCACCCGGTCCAGCGAAAGCTGATCCAGTGTAAGTTGGGGTTTGCAATCCATAGCTTATAACTTATAATATAATTCGCCGGATTATTATCGCTGAAAGAGAACACTGCTTAAGGAGCAGAACTTTGTCTAAATGGTATCGCCTGTCACTGTCGTTAGCGACCAAATGCCGCCTGGGTTTCGCCTTTGCGGTTCTGCTCATTATAGCTGCCGGTCTGTTTGTCCCTTACCGATGGATGGACAAGCTCGTTGAGCAGGGCAAGCATGAACTCGCTCAGGCCGAGGTCCAGCACGTACTTCAACGCCACTTCCACCCCGTTGAAACAGCTAAAACTTCCTCTTTGAGTCCATCATTAACCTCATCTGACGAATCTTCTCAATCCAGTCCCGTTACCAGTTGGATCAGCCTGGCTCAGTTTGAGACTGCTGAGACCGCCGCCGGCGCCGCCGAACGAATGGACGAGTTAATAACTGATGATCCGTTTTTACGTCGTGGCGTTAAGCTCTTACTCAACGATAGTACCATCCCTGAAATCTTTGAACTGCAAACAGAACCTTTTGTCGGTGAAGCAGCGCGTCCGGATACTTCGCCAACTGGCGACTCTATTCTGAAGAGCCTTACCGCGGTGATGCCTTCAGACCGGCCAGCCCGTTATCTGCGAGCCGTCCGGGTCAAGGCCGACTGCCTCGCCACCGGCTGCCACGCCACCAGGCTCAGCGATACCGGCGACAAGTCCGGTACATCTCCCATCAAAGACCCGTCGTCTTTTTCCGAAGGTCAGTTGCTTGGCGTGATTTCGGTCATTCTCCCAGCAGGTCAAACCAGCATAACCTTACTGTTTAATCGCGTATTTATTGTCGTGGGCGGACTGCTCTCATGTATTTGTGCCGTGGTCCTTTTTTATCTGATTACACAACGTTTTATCCTGGAACCTGTTCGTTCGCTCCGGGCCGCGGCCGACGAGGTCACCGCAGCTTCCACCGATTCCAGGGATCAGCCAGAACCGTCCCAGGACTCCTGGCTCAAGGCCATCAAAATCACCGCCGAGATCAAAACCGGTGACGAATACGAAAAACTGGCTCAGGCCTTTCATCAGATGCTCTCCAAGCTCAAGCTCGCACACGATCGACTACGCGAAACCAACCGTGCACTCGATCTGCGGCTTGACGAACTGGAAGCCAGGAACATCGCTTTGTTTGAGTCCAACAAGCTCAAGAGCGAATTCCTCGCCAACGTCTCACACGAACTTCGCACACCGCTCAACGCCATCATCGGCTTTACGGAAATACTCAAAGAACAGGCACTGTCCAGCAATGACGAAAAATCAATTCGCTATACCGCCAACGTACTCGAATCAGGCCATCTTCTACTCAGAATTATCAACGAGCTACTGGAGCTTGCCAAGATCGAGGCCGGCAAAGCCCAGGTGCACTGGGAAAAATGCTCGATCGATACCATAGTCGAAACCTTGCTCAACCTTACCCGCCCTTTGGCCCAGGAGAAAAACCTTACGGTAAACTTGGACGTCGCCGAGAACCTGCCATCTGTCGAAACCGACCAGGCCAAGCTTCAGCATATCCTGTTCAACCTGATCGATAACGCTATAAAGTTCACCCCGGATAACGGCCGTATTGATATCACCGCTTATCTCTCCGATCATGATACGTTTCCCCATGCCGAGCCGGCCGAGCCACAGCCGGACCCAGGCACGGACACAGCCGGGGACGCCTTTGTACAAATCTGCGTATCCGACACCGGCCCGGGTATCGCTCCGGAAGATCGTGAGAAAATCTTCGACAAGTTTTTTCAGCTCGATGGTACCGTCACCCGCCGGTATTCCGGCGCCGGACTGGGCCTGGCCATCGTCAAGGAACTGACACAGATTCTGGGCGCTTCCATCTCCGTCGGCAGCAATTCCCCGCAAGGCACAACCTTCACCATTACTCTGCCGGTCAAAAATGCCGCGGCCGTGACGTGAAAAGATAAGAACCGCTGACTTGGTTACGAGTTGTTGGGGTCACCACTGACATACCCGGTCGGTTGGCTGTAGCCCTCGACGCCCCCTCCATCAACCGCCGACTCAGCCGTAGAAGCAGATGCCAACACCGACTCATCGGTGACATCCGCCACAGGTGAGACGGGACCATCTCGTTTGATCCGCTCTGCCAGTTTGATATCCATTACAGGAAGAGGACGAACCGCTACCCCATCCAGGGATTCGTCAAAAGTTGCGGGTTTGTCCTGAGCAGACTCCTTTTTGCAGGAACCGACAACTAACAAAGCAAAAACAACCATCAGAACAGGAACGAAAACGACTATTCTTTTCTGCATGGAATTATCCCTCTTGTGTTCTTCAGTCTTTCATCTACCGGTCACAGCGGCCAAAGCACTCTGCTACCACTCTTGTCATTGTACAAAAATCTCTAAGAATCTTAAAGGTTTTTTCATCTGATAGTTTTATTGAGCTACACCCGCCAAGGCGATTTTTCGTAACTTATTATTAGCTATGAAGTTACGCCTCGAAACCGCCGCAGGCACAAACCAGACAGAACTGCACACAAATCACTATTATCGCCGATGTTTCGCACGGCGCCCAACAATCAACCCACAACCAGAATTCTTTCAAGCTCACCGCAAAGGCCGTCAATATCCTCATGTGTGTGTTCGCTCATAAGTGATACGCGCAGTCGGGCGCTCCCTGGCGCGACGGTAGGCGGTCGAATCGCCGATACCATAAAACCCCGATCCCACAGTTCATTAGCCGCCGCGACCGCCTTGTCCGCCAGACCGAGCATAATTGGCACTATATAGCTTTGCGTAACGCCAATATCAAGGTCCATTTCCTGGCAGCGTCGGCGGAAATATACGCCGTTATCCAAAAGCCGTTGCCGACGCTCCGGCTCATCAGCGATAATATCCAGGGCCGCTTCCGCCGCGATGCAGTTTATCGCTGGTATGCCGGTGGTAAAGATAAACCCTCGCGATTTATTGACCAGATAATCGAACATCACCTGGCTGCACCCCACAAATCCGCCGCTGCCGCCCAGTGCCTTGGAAAATGTCCCAACAAAAATATCTATGTCATCCAATCCCCCGGCCTGTTCGCCGCAACCATAACCGCCAGGCCCCATACAGCCAAACGCATGCGCCTCATCCACCATCAGCACCGCGCCGAACTGCCGTTTCAGTTCAATCAGCCCCTCCAGATCGGCCATATCGCCGTCCATACTGAACAGCGAGTCGGTAACGATAAACACACGCTGATATCCACCGCGATCGAGCAGACGTTTGAGCTTGTCCAGATTGCGATGCGGCCAGGTCCGCATCTGTGCCCGACCGGCCTGTGCTCCATCGATTATCGAAGCGTGCACCAGCTTATCGACCGCAATCAAGTCCCCATCCTGCGGCAGTGTGCTCAGGACGGCGTTATTAACCGCATAACCGCTGGGAAAGATCACAGATGCTTCTTTTCGCAGCATTTCAGCCAGTCGCATCTGCAAACGCTCACACGGTCGGCTGTTACCGCAAATAAGCCTGGCGCCTCCGCTGCCAAACCCCCATTGATCAAGTCCTTGCTTTATTGCCGTGATCATCCGTGGATGACCGGCCAGTCCCAGGTAATTATTGGAGCAGAAAACGAGCTTTTCCTCGCCGCCGACTTGCATTAACCGTCCCGGGCCGCTTTCCATCGTACGCATCTGCCGATACAGCCCATCCCGTCGCAACTGCTCCAACTGCTGTGTGTACCACTTGTGCGCCATAGAAAACCAGTATATCCATACCAGCTTCCACGTCCAGGGACATTTCTTCGTCGGATGCCATGGACAATCACGACCGGTTGCCCCCGCCAAAAAATCAAAAATTAACATACGAAGTGAACGTTTGCTCAGTTATTTTTCATCAGACGGATTGCCTTTCAAACCAATCTCATCCGCCACCTCACGCATACCCATAATAACATCGGTGATAAGGTCCGTCAGTTCCATATTCAGCATCTCGGCCCCCTTTTGGATGATGTCCCGATCAGCACCAGCGGCGAAGGCTTTATTTTTCCACTTCTTTTTGACCGACTTGGCCGTCAGGTCCAGAATACTCCTGGAAGGACGTACCAAAACGGTAGCGACGATCAGACCGGTCAGCTCATCGATGGCAAAAAGCACTTTTTCCAGTTCGGTTTGCGGCTCCACATCACTGCACACACCCCAGCCGTGCGAGACCGCCGCACGAATATATTCATCCGGCCAGCCGTGTTCTTTGAGAATCTCAGCAGTCTTAGTACAGTGCTGATCAGAAAACTGTTCATAATCCAGATCGTGAATCAAACCGATAATACCCCATTCTTCCTCATCCTGCCCACGCTTGCGCCCGCAGTAGCGCATAGCGCCTTCGACAGCCAGACCATGATTTATCAGCCCCGGGTTCTTGTTATATTCACTTAGCAGAGCAAAAGCTTCCTGACGGGTCGGTTTCCTGGAATCCATATCGCCTTCCTTTCACATGTGCCCAATTCCCAATTACTCACGATCCCCCTCGCCACTTTGCCTTCTTCTCATGGACATATTCTGCCAATTATCTTTCTCGATTGCCATCGAAAAAACAAAAACGCTTCAAGATGATTATCAATTCTTTTTTTTGTTTTTTTGTGTTGACTTGCACAATCTCGATCGCTCTAATGCCGCTATGCCTGTTTGTATAAAACATAAGTATTGGGCTTTGGCCCGGATTTAAGCCGTTCAGCATGGCCTGCTGAAGGGCTTTTTTTTTAACCAAATCTTTCAGCGCCCATACTTGCCCGACACTACGTATTTTTATCTCACAGTTGAGATAACTACATAAAAGACAAGGAACTACATAAGGAAAGGAGTAACATGCTATGCCAAAACGTTCCGACATAAAAAAAGTGATGATCATCGGTAGCGGTCCCATTGTAATCGGTCAGGCCTGCGAATTCGACTATTCGGGTACTCAGGCCTGCAAAGCTCTGCGAAAACTGGGTTATGAAATTGTGCTGGTCAACTCCAACCCGGCAACCATTATGACCGACCCGGAAATGGCCGACGTGACGTATATCGAACCGCTGAACCTCAAAACCATGACCGAAATCATCAAAAAGGAACGCCCAGACGCGATCCTGCCCAATCTGGGAGGCCAAACAGGACTGAACCTTTCCTCTGAACTGGCACGAACGGGAGTACTCGACAAATACAATGTAAAAGTAATCGGGGTTAATATCGATGCCATTGAACGGGGTGAGGACCGGATCGCGTTCAAAGAAACGATGAACCGACTGGGAATCGAAATGCCACGAAGCAAACCCTCTCACAGCGTTGAGGAAGCGGAAAAAATCGCCGAAGAACTGGGCTATCCGGTGGTATTGCGACCGGCATATACAATGGGCGGAACAGGCGGGGGACTGGTTTACAATCTCGAACAATTACGCACCATTGCCGCCCGCGGACTCTCGGCAAGCATGGTCGGACAGGTGCTGGTCGAGGAATCCGTCCTGGGTTGGGAGGAACTGGAGCTTGAAGTGGTCCGCGACGCGAAAAACCAGATGATTACGGTATGCTTCATCGAAAATATCGATGCTATGGGAGTGCACACCGGCGATTCTTGCTGCACCGCGCCTATGCTGACGATAGCCCCCGAACTCCAGAAACGTCTGCAAAAATACTCTTATGACATCGTCGAGGCCATCGAGGTGATCGGCGGTACGAACGTCCAGTTTGCCCACGACCCACAAACTGGTCGGGTTGTGGTGATCGAGATCAACCCGAGAACCTCACGCTCTTCAGCCTTGGCAAGCAAAGCTACCGGTTTTCCCATCGCGCTGATCTCAGCGATGCTCGCCGGCGGCCTGACAATGGATGAAATCCCCTATTGGAGGGGCGGCACGCTGGATAAATACGAGCCATGGGGCGATTACGTAGTGGTGAAGTTTGCACGCTGGGCGTTCGAAAAGTTCCGGGATTCTATCGATGAGCTGGGTACGCAAATGCGGGCCGTCGGAGAAGTGATGAGCATAGGAAAAAACTATAAAGAGGCCTTCCAAAAATCGATTCGCTCACTGGAAAATGGACGATTCGGATTGGGCTTCGCAAAAGACTTCAACAAAAAAAGCCTCGACGAACTGCTGCAACTGTTGGGAACGCCCTCCAGCGAACGACAGTTTATCATGTACGAAGCACTCCGTAAAGGAGCAAGCGTACAATCGCTTCACGAAAGAACCTATATCAAATCATGGTTTATCGAACAGATGAAAGAGCTGGTCCAACTGGAAGAGAAAATTCTCAAATATCAGGGCAAAAAAATTCCAGACGACTTGCTGACTCAGGCGAAGAAAGACGGTTTTGCGGACCGTTACCTGGCCGGACTCCTCAAAACCACCGAAAAAAACATCCGAACTCAACGCACCAAACTGGATGTAGTGGAAACCTGGCATCCCGTACCGGTAAGTGGCGTCGAAAACGCCGCCTATTATTATTCAACCTATAACGCCTCCTGTGATGAGGTCGAGGTAAGCCAACGCCCCAAAATCATGGTCCTCGGCGGCGGCCCCAACCGGATCGGACAGGGAATCGAATTCGATTACTGCTGTGTGCACGCCGCGTTCGCTCTGCGGGACGCCGGCTACGAATCGATAATGGTCAACTGCAACCCCGAAACCGTATCAACAGATTACGATACCTCCGATAAGCTCTATTTTGAGCCGCTCACCGTCGAAGATGTCCTGAGCATATATCAAAAAGAAAAACCACAGGGAGTAATTGTCCAGTTTGGCGGACAGACGCCCCTGAACATCGCCAACGAACTGGCCCAGGCAGGCGTACCGATCCTCGGTACGCAGCCGGACACCATCGACTTGGCCGAAGATCGCGATCGGTTCCGCAACCTAATGAACGAACTGGGTATTCCTCAAACCCAATCGGGTATGGCCAGCAGTCTGCCACAGGCCCTCGATATCGCCGATCGGATCGGATATCCACTGATGGTCAGACCTTCCTACGTACTGGGCGGCAGGGGCATGGAAGTGGTACACGATAAGGAAATGCTCAAAGAGTACGTAGCCGCCGCCGTGGATGTCACACCGGAACGTCCCATCCTGATAGACAAGTTCCTCGAAAACGCCATCGAAACTGAGGCCGACGCCATCGCTGACGGAACCAGCGCCTTTGTCCCAACGGTTATGGAGCACATAGAATTGGCCGGCGTACATTCAGGCGATTCCGCCTGCGTTATCCCACCGATCACCATACCCGAAAAACACATCAAGACCATACGCGAATATACCATTAAAATCGCTACCGAGTTGAAAGTCATAGGCCTGATAAACATCCAGTACGCGATAGCAAATGATCGCGTTTACATCCTCGAAGCAAACCCACGTGCCTCACGAACAGTTCCACTGGTATCGAAAGTCTGTAATATCGCGATGGCCCGTCTGGCAACCCAGCTAATGCTGGGCAAAAAACTTGCGGACCTGAACCTCAAAACCAAACCGATCCCGCATTTCGGCGTCAAGGAAGCGGTCTTTCCTTTTGACATGTTCCCGGAGGTCGATCCGCTGCTGGGACCGGAAATGCGCTCGACCGGAGAGGTGCTGGGCATGGCCGATTCGTTCGGACTGGCTTTTTACAAGGCACAGGAAGCCGCCAAACAACAACTGCCATGTGAAGGAACTGTGCTGATTACCGTAACGGACGAAGACAAACCCGCCGCCGTACAAGTCGCCAGCCAGTTCCAAAAGCTCGGCTTCAAAATCAGAACCACCAAAGGAACACACCAATACCTCAGCGATAACGGGATCGAAAGCGAACCTGTTATGAAAATGTACGAAGGACGCCCGGGTATCGCCGATGAAATCAAAAACCAAAAAATACAATTGGTGATCAATACGCCGATCGGCAAACTAGGGAAGCACGACGATTCCTATATTCGCAAAACAGCAATCAAACATAAAATACCTTACATAACCACCATGGCCGCGGCCAAGGCCGCGGTAAAGGGTATTGCCGCTCAACAGGCATCTAAACGCACGGTAAAATCGCTGCAAAGCTACCATGCCGATATTAACAACGCTTCGCAGCATAAAGATGAAAAACCGAAAATGCTAAACAGCGTCTGATTTATAGATATGTATAAACTGAAACATAAATGAACGATACCAGTCCCCGATTAAAATCGGGGGCTGGTTACCTTGACAAAAAAACCATACTGTCCATCTAATCATTTACGATGCAACAGCGCCTCAATCTCACCATGCTTCAATAACAACGAGGTCAGAATAAACAGCGAAATACATATCGGCACAGCAACGACCATTTGCCATATCGCGCCGGAACCATTCAGAACATAAAGCGCCCACCAGCCGCCGGAGGCCATAACGACAGTGGCGATTACGGTCTTGAACACACAGGCAAACAACCCGGCCGTAATCTTCAAATCGTAACGTTTGATCAGTACGACCAATAAAACCACCCCACCAGCCGTCGCACAAAACGCCGTCGATAACGCCATCCCACCCGTCCCCAGCGGCCAGATCAAAATCAAATTCAACACCAGATTAGCGCCCACCATCCGCACCGCCACCTTCACCGGTGTAACCGAATCCTGAAACGAATAATACGCCCGCACCAGCAACTGCTGTACAAAATAAGCGACGATGCCCAGAGAATAAAAAAACAGCGCCCTCGCCGTGTGGCTGCTGTCTGCCGCCGTAAACTCATTACCTTCGAAAATAACCTTAACCATCGGCAGCCGGACCAGAATCATACCCACCGTAGCCGGCAGACCGATAAAAATCACCAGGCGAAACCCCTGGGCCAAAGTATCGGAAAACTGACGAAAATCTTTCTGAGCCGCAAAACTGCTCAAAAACGGAAATATAGCAGTCGCAAAAGCGATCCCGAAAACGCCCAGCGGAAACTGATAGCATCGCTGCGCATAAAACAAATATGTTACCGAACCTTCTTTGACAGGATATTCGAACACCTGCCCGGCCAACGTAAACGTCGAACCCGTCTGGGGCGTCGCTGAAAGATAATAAGCAGTCAGCATGTCCAGTAGAGTATTGATCTGCACCGCCGCCAATCCCACGATCATGGGTGCCATCAGGCGGAAAATCTTACGCAGGCCTTCATCCCTGAAACTGAACCGGAAGCGAAGCGACAAACCAACTTTCCGCAAAGCCGGATATTGCAGCAGTAATTGCGCAAACCCCGACAGTAATACCGCCACCGCTATCACGTACACCTGCTGCCAAAGAGTATCGCCGAAATAACCGCGAAAACAAATTACACCCACAATAATGAAAATATTAAACAGGATAGGTGTCGCCGCCGGCACAGCAAAATGACGATGAACATTCAGCAGACCGCCGATCGCCGCGACCAGGCAGATCGAAATCAGATAAGGAAGCATAATCGCCGCCAGCGACAAAATCAATCTGCTCTTGTCACCCTGATCGCTCAACCAATGCCAATACGCATAAAACGCACACATCCCCAATAGCGTAATCGCCGCCAAAATTATCACCAAAAGCGTAATAACGCTCGAAGCCAACGCCTTGGCAGCTTGTTTATCTTTGTGCAACTGTTCCGTATAAACCGGTATCAACGCGGCTGACAACGCCCCCTCGCCAAAAATCCGACGAGCCAGATTCGGAATCAGAAAAGGAATGTAAAAATAGTGCAGAACCCCAGCCCCAAAACAACGGCTGCAAATCGCGTCACGCAACATACCAAGAATACGACTAACCAGGGTCAATGCGATGATTAGACGCGCGGAACTGATAAAATGATGCTCCCTAGACACAAACCAACCTCATCCACTCACTCCCCCATCAAACCACCGACTCACTCGTCACCTTCCTCCGGCTTAGCATCGGAATTATCTACTTCAATCTTGGCCCAATGGCTTCGTTTCATAATATTCTGCGGATTGAAATGCGACAGCGTCATCAAAATCTGATTTCGCCTCAGAATTTCCGCGGCAACCAGCGGTTTGTTCCGGAGATATTCATCTTGGTTGGGCGAACTGACTTCCAGTTGCTTAAATACCAGGCAACTCAACTCACCAGGCAACTCCAGAACCGGTAAGGCATCGCCCGTTATGGTCTGATCCACTTCAATCTGTTGAGCCAGTTGCGTGGACTTCTTCAACATGATCGAGCTTCTAACGACCTGGCCCAAAAGATAAGAAGACAAACTTGGATTTTTGCGGACCAACTCTGTGTACTGTTCCAGTTGTTTCCTGACCGCACCGAGTTCCTCTGTCTGCAAGGGTCCCGGCTGATTGGGATCGTCACCTTTTTTCAGCGACTCATTTGCCTTGGCAAAAGCGACTTCCCAGTCCGACAAACCCTGTTGGGCAAACGCATGGGCCTGCACTTTAGCCATATTAAACGCCTGCAGTGACTTCCAGTCTTCCTCTATCTTCTTTCTCAATCGGCTTTCCGCCAGGGGTGATTTCTCAGCGGCGCCCTGTCGGCCGTCATCCACCGGAGAAAGCGCCTCACGCTGCTTATCGACACCCACAATACGCAACATATAGCCAACCTTAGCTTTCTCGGCAAAATCCACGGCAAACAACGGGGTTATATCCTCGTACAATTGCGCCGGCGGCATATCAAATCTGCCCACCACCCCTTTATGCAACGGCTCACAACCAAAAAGAATACCCGCCAACGGCTCATTATCAGCATTCTTAAGCATCCGGTATGTGGAACCAAACTGTTCGATCTTTCCCACTTCTTGTTGAGAGAAAAATTCGGTTTGACCGTAGGTCACCGACAGCTTATCAGTACTAAGCCGCTTGGAGATAACACTATAATCAGCCACATCCTTGGCCAAGCCGCCCAGTTCTACGGATTTCATTGACGCCGATTGCGACTGAGCAAGTTTCCTCGCCTCGGCCAACAGCAGCTCAACTTTTCCCCTGGCTGTTTCCCGATGCCGCAAAACGCGAACCTTACCAACCGCCTCATCGAATTCCAAATAACGGTATTCCTGAGCTGATGCCTCCGATGGCTTACCCTCGGTGCCCTGCGGCTTAGGAATCGCTACACGAAACTCCTTATCTTCTTTGTGGGCCGCCCAGTATCCCTGGAGGGCCTCTTCCTGCTCCGGGGCCGACAACTGGGCAAACTCATCGGTCACAATCTTCTCCGCCTCGGCCAAATCAACACTCAGGTATTCCACCTGAACACGATTGGCCAGAAAATAACCGAAACCAAAAGGATTCTCATCGTCGGATTCCACAGGTTCAAGACGCTTGTAGGCCTCGAACTGTTGTTGGATATCTTCTTCGCTGGGCGAACCGATCTTCTCATCGAAAAAACGCGATTCAAATGACACAAACGTCCCGGCAACCGTGCTCCACTCGATCCCATCGCGAAAAACCTTCCTGAGCTGCCGTTCACTCAACCCCGAAGAATTGGTAACCAGATGGCCGTAACGCAAAACAGCTATATACTCGCCGAGCGACTTCCTGAACTCGTTGTAGGTAATTTCATGCCGGTCAAGAATAGGTTGTATTTCTAATGACCCGGGAAGCTGTCCGCCTGCCACCAACTGCTTGCGAACATTTATTATCGTGTCGATCTGCTGATCGGTAGCCATGATACCCATATTCTCAGCCTCCGCCGCCAGCAACAGAAAACACAGTTCTCCTTCTTTGGCGGTGGTCAACTCGTCAATATAAAGGCCCACACGGTCAAGCTCTTCCTCATCATCTACCAGGTTCAATATCTGTTGGTGCAGATCCTGACGTACATCATCGGCATACGCGCTTTCGCTACTGAAAAACAGCAGATTCGTCGCCAATACCGGGAACGCCCCCACGCCGCCCAGCTCCCTAAGCTGGGAAAACACCGGATGCTGAGAACCAGCAACCTGCGACAAAAAGCCGATCCCCAACTCACTCATCGCCCCAATAAAGTTCGCACACACCCGAAGCTGGCTTGTCGTAACCTTAATCTTCTGACCTCCGTGACCACTAAACGTACCCAAAACTGGGTTAATCTTGCTCCGATTACCCCAGTTACTGAAGGAGGGCAGAATAAAAATAACCATTATCGGCACACAAATAAGGGCCAATATCT
This sequence comes from uncultured Pirellulales bacterium, assembly GCA_964537505.1. Lineage (GTDB taxonomy): Bacteria > Planctomycetota > Phycisphaerae > Sedimentisphaerales > SM23-30 > DAINBT01. The sequence goes on along the minus strand of CAZICK010000060.1, from coordinate 4,346 downwards.
TTTTACTATTCTTACGTAACCATTTCATAGGTGCCATAAAAAACTCCAGTACTAATGTTGATGCCGGTATCTTATCGAAAATACCTGTTTTCACAGTCCCAGGCTGGGAACCTTACAGACTCGGCAACGCCGATCTAATCCCGCATTATAAGTCCCCGGCCCGACTCTGGCAATCAAGAATCTTTTGCAAATATATGCCCAATCCCTTCGTACCACTAACAGGCCGCCAAACCAATCTGATTCAATCCCCCCACACTTGATATTAGCGACAAAATTCGATATTTACACCTAAAAACGCTGTTTCTGCGACAAAATCAACGTTTCACAACCCTTTTGACGCTGACGCCACCCACTCCTTGCCGTTTTCAAAAGAGCAGGTCATATTGGCCGGGCCAATCGATAGCTGTCTTCAACATGTACGGTTTCCACATGGCTGTCCACAAACACCGCATTCGATACGCCGCTATCACGGTCCGCAGCCGGGGCATTATGGAATGTGCCAAAACTGTCGGTAAATGGCGGGGGGCTGTCAAGAGAGGAAGTTGTATCCCATATAGTGCATAAGGCATTATCGTTAAGCACATAGCCGTTATATTCGGGCGTTATCCACATGTTCTCCTCGGCAAAGAAAAACGTCTGATGCGGACGCGTTATCTGGGAAACTTTCTTAACCCCGAAATCTGAACCCAAAAGTGCGTTCATGCTATAACTATATTGTGGCTCCACGGGTATAGCTGAATTATGCCAGGGATGACCAGCACCGTATTTCTTGCCGACAAGGTAGAAAGTCGGGCATAGATGTATCTTTTGAGTTTTCAGATAATCCCATAACGGCCCAGCCAGTTCCGGTCTGTTTTCAAGATTATTGGCCTCATCATGCCATTGACACGAACCAGAAACACTCTCCTTATACAAAGTACGCCACGCGTCCGCGGGATAACAACCATCGTTATCTGTCAACATCATTTCGGCTGCCAGACCATACTGGTGTAAATTTGACATACAAGTCACAAATCTTGCTTGTTCCATGGCTCGCCCTAACGCTGGCATCAGTATCGACAACAGCAGGGCAATGATCGAAATTACAACCAGCAGTTCGATCAAGGTGAAACCTTTTGACACATCCGTTTTTTTCATCTTAACGCCACCCTATATATGACCTGCTTGCAAAACCCATCGAATCGCGATAGAACGCTCTTTGTGGCTGCCATCTTCGCAAAGCCGATCTAAGTCTCCCACAATATAGCAGATGACGCCACGGCTGTCAAGCCATTTTCCCCCCTCATTGCGAACTCACTTCGTAATTTTACATTTTACATTTTTACCTGTCACCCCCACCCACAACTGTCGCACCCGCCATTTTCCCCGGTTCTCAGCACACGCGAACTATTCACCAAAGCCACGCAACTCTACTTTCCTTGGCCTACTAACGACCTTTTCATGCAAACATAGCGCAGAACTGCCACAAACACGGCCCAACTGCATACAAACGCAATTATTACATGCACCGAGCCTATCGGTACCAGACAATTCTTCAGATTTTGAAAAATACTAAGGAAGAACAAAATCTGAAAGACAACCACTACAAAAACCATCGCCAGCATCGGTTTTTTGTGAAAAACCAAACCTATTGCAAATGTGATAGGAATCATCAATAACGGCAGAAAGAAAAGTTTTATACTTAACGCGTTAAAAACAGCAGTATAGCCTTTAATTGTCAACTCCGGCAGTATTAACTCTAATGGCATGGTTAAGACCGCAATAAATGTTACAAAAAAAGTGCCGAGTATCGCTGTGGTAACGGCTAAACTCAAAGCGGACCAAAATCTTTCCCTCCGGCCCCCGGAAATCAGCAGGCTTGAACGAACATTTAGATTAATGAAAACAACCATTATCCCGGGCATAAGGAATATAAAATTTCTACCTCCCCCTGGCATATAACACAAGAAACATAGTATCGGTAGTATAACTATCCAAAATCTCATCCAATCCTGCAGATGTTGCGAGACCGTCATCCCGAACGATTTATACAAGCTGCCCCAGATATACTGCCCTATGCCGCCGGTTTCTGCTCCGCTGATTCTGGAAACAAAAAACCCTTCCACACCGGAAGATATTCTAAATGAGCCAGGCTTTTTCTTATCCCTTTCTGCCAACCTGGCCAATCTAAATTTAGACATTTTTTCTATGTTCCATGCATCGAATGCTCCTATCCATAATATACCGCAATACCACCTTGCCAGATTAGACCTCCCCCAATATCGCCAGGCTAAAAAATTGACCAATATGCCCAATAAAATCATCGATAGAGGATTTTCCACAATAGTATACTCAATATGCTTAACAAACACACTCATATTCAGCCACATGTTGCCTAACGCTAGCAATGGCAAAAGTGCAAAAACAACACCCCAGTTTCTAAATCTGAATACAAACCAAACTCCGAGCCAATAAAAAGTCGTGAATATAGAAAATGCTGACAGGCACGCCAGAATAGTTTTAACAATATTTAAATCCGGATAAAAAAGAAAGCTTAGAGACCACAAAAATGATAGGGGCAGCCCGACAAAAGATAAAAATTCTCTCGGGATTTTTCTATGCCCCGGCAGGCAATACGAAAAAGGCTTGGTTAAAACATCTATTGGCAAGGTAGCTATAAAAGTGCCAACAAAAAACATCAATATAGCCGGGGCGAAAAACCTACCCTGTTTATTTTCGGTAACAGCTTCAATAAGCACCATAATAATTAAAAATGCAAAAGTTCCAAAAAACAATCCAATAAACCAGAAGCTTCTTTTCTGATATAAATGTTTAAGATTTGCCCGTAAGATACTCATTGTATTTTCCTCAGCTTGCAACGATTTTATATATTTCTTCCAAAGACAAAGGCCGAATTTCGATCTCACAGTTCAAAGCCTTGGCCTCGGCTTCCAACATCTCTTGAGAATAATTCTGTACGGTCATAACAGCTCTGCCCTCACTCTTTTGGCAACTGATTACATTTTCAAATGGCAGCTCTGTTGGCAGCGGACCATCCAGACACGTAAGTGTAAATCTGACAAATTCTTCTCTAAGACTGTCAAAACTACAATCACGCAAAACAGACCCTTTACGCATAATCAACGTATGGTCGATAACCTTTTCCACATCGCTTAGAATATGTGACGAGATAATTATAGTGCGATTTTCGTCCTGGATTATCTCAAGCAGCAAATCAAGAAATTGACCCCGCGCTATTGGGTCTAAAGCTGATGCAGGCTCATCCAAAATCAACAGTTCCGGCTCGAAACCTATCGCCAGAAGTATAGCCAGTTTTTGCCTTTGCCCCGGCGACAGCGAACCAACCCGATCCTTAAGAGAAATATCAAAATCCTCGATGTATTGCTCTTCCAGTTCGTGATTCCAGTTTTCGTAATATGCGCTTACATAACGGATCAACTGTTTTGTCGTCATCCATCCGAGAAGCTCGCCTTCCTGGTGAACATAACCAATCCGCCCGAGTTCTTTCGGGCTTAGCTCACCCGCGTCTGTCTCGAATGTGACACACTCACCCTCCTCGGCAAGATACAAGCCGATAATGCATCGTAACAGGGTGCTCTTGCCCGCCCCATTGGCTCCTAACAGACCGATGATCTCACCTCGTTTGATTTCCAGATCGACTTTATCCAATGCCTGTATCTTCCCGAACCTCTTGGAAACCTTACGCATTTGTACTATCGGATTTCCATTTATCATTTTTACCTCCGGTTTCTAGAATTGTATTCCTCGTAGTGTCTTTTGAGAGACTCTATAGCCTCGTCTTCTGACACTCCAAGTTGAATAGCCATGATTGCCACCTTATCAACAATACTGTCCAGTAATTCCGCTCTTATCCGATCTCGCTGACCTTTTTTCACTTTCGCCACAAAAAGGCCGACCCCGCGTCTTCTTTCGACAAGCCCCTCAGCTTCCAGAAATGAATATGCTTTACTGATAGTCATAGGGTTGACTTTCAGCCGCGCCGCCAGATCACGAACCGTCTCCAACTGCTCTTCATGCTTCAGCCCGTCGGTCATTATCTGTTGGCGAATCTGCCTGATTACCTGGCGGTAAATAGGCACGCCGCTGTGATGATCAATTTCTAATAACATCGGATACTACCTTTTTAACATTAGTGTATTACTTACTTAATACACTATACACGACATAATAGCCCCGTGCAACAAAAAAATAATTTTTTTTATACCCCCACCTCTTCAAGCCCTGTAAGGGCAAAATAAAATTGGTTCCTCATAAGAATCTGTACAGAACATGAGGCTAAGAACTGCTGTATCCTATTGACCTGCAAGGAGATACGTCATTTGTCG